>RFHK01000153.1 GCA_003695825.1 Gammaproteobacteria bacterium
ATATGTCAGGAATTGCCAGCACGCGATCACATGCACACCAGTAAAACCGAGAGATGGGGCAAAGAATGCTAACGGTTTGGCAAAAATGCCATGTCGGAAGCTGACAAGGAGAACTGACAGAAACTGCCTTTCATTCGCACGGGGAGCTGTGCCGCGGGGCTTGGTCAAGACTGGCATGCGAGTTGCATTTGGGAATTGCGGCACATGGCCTGTGACAGGAGGTCCGGGCCGGGATGAACACCATCCGGATGAGAACTGGATGACGCGTTGGAGGAGGAACCGAAAATGCAACGAACCGGTAGACCCAGGAAAAGGCGGCTCGTGGCTGCGGCCGCCCTGGGGATGGCCGCCGCACTGGCCCTCCCTGCCGTGCAGGCGGATCCCCACAAGCACCACACCAAGACCGAGAACAAGCACAAGGGCCTGGTCGCCAAGCCCAAGAACGCCTTCAACATCCTGATGAACTACGAGCTCGGCATGCACTGCACCGGGTTCGAGTTCTCCTACTGCTGCGTACTGCCGCCCTACAACTCGATCCTGGCGCAGGTGGTGCGCACCGAGAAGGTGGGCGACACGCCCCAGCTGCTCGAGGCCGATCCCAACGTGGGACTCGACTTCCTCGGCCGGCCCACGGTGGTGCGTGACACCCAGCTCGACCAGAACGGCAACTTCAAGAAATACGTCATCAAGTACTGGCACGAGGCCCAGCCGCGCAACGACGGGCGCGGGGCGCCGCAGGTGGATCCGCTCATCAGCCTGGTGGAGGGCAATTCCCTGCTGATGTGGAACACCCGCTTCGATGCCGCGGCCACGGACAGCAACAATGCCCTGGTGACCGGGACCATCGACGGGGCGACCAACGTGGTGGTGGGCGACGGCGACTATGCCGATCCCGAGGACAACTACGCCAACGCCTGGCTCAACCACCTCTACATCTACGCCGACCTGGAAGGCAGCAACCCCACCGGCGGCAGTGCCGAGAAGGACAAGATCCGCCTCGGCCTGCGCAACCTGACGGCCAACGTGCAGTTCAGCACCGTCCTGCCGGACAACTCGGGACCCGCCTTCCATCCCATGGGGCCGGGCGCGGTCAACGGGCTCAACAACGTGCTGACCTTCTCGGGTGACAAGGGCACGGTGGTCTTCACCCAGATGAAGGTGCTCGAGAACCTGCCCATCATGCTCACCTCGCCCCGCATCTGGGAGGCCCTGGGTCTGCCCCTGACGCCGTTCGAGGACACCATCAACTTCTTCGGCGATCCCGGGGCCATCGACGAGGGCTCCATCCGCCCCTACGTGGCGATGAAGGCGCAGCTCTTCGAGTACGACCCCAACGCCCCGGATGGGGCCGGCAAGCCGGTGCTCGACAACGGCAACCCGGTGATCGGTTTCGGCACCGCGCCGATCGACATCCCCAACTGCGAGCGCTGCCATGCGCTGGGTGACGGGGCCTCGGTCAACAGCGCCAACAACGGCCACCCGGAAATCGCCGCCATGGTGCAGGAGGAGATCGATTTCTGGAACGCCTACTACAACGTGGACGTGGCCGCCGGGGACTCCGACTGGTATTCGCGCCTCAAGGCCGCTGCCATCAGCATGCTGGCGTTGCATGACCAGCAGCATGGCACCTCGTTCACGGCCAACTTCCCGGCCACTGGCATCGACGCCAACGGGAACCTCACCGGGGATACCAGCGACCGTCCGCAGAACACGCGCCTGGGACACCAGACGGTGCTCTGCCAGCGCTGCCACGCCGACAACGTGGTTGCAGCCGTCAAGTCGGCCAACCGGGCCGACACCGGAAAGCTCATCCCGCCGCTCACCGAGGCCATCCACAACAACCACAAGGACGTGGTGTTCGACGATGCGCACGGGCGCAGCGGTTCCTGCCAGGGTTGCCACCCGGCGCACCGTTCGGACGGCGACATGGCGGGCTACCCGATCACCGAGCTCGGGCTCAACGCCTATGCCGGTTCGGACAACCGGGATGCCGCCGGGGGTTGCTACGTGGGCCGCGACGCCCATTCCAACCGCAACCGCAACGCCGACTGTCCCACGCCGAGCCACCTCAATGCCGTCGGCAAGTGGCTGGTCCAGAACGTCTCCCTCGACACGGGGACGGACAAGGGCATCTGGTGCACCAACTGCCACACCCAGCTCAGCCAGGAGCTGTGGAAGAAGGAGGACTGCCCGGACCTGGTGCACGGCAAGTGCAACGTCAACCCGCGCGGCGGGGCCACCCTGGCCGACGTGGCCGCGGCCGTGGGCGTGACCGAGGCACAGGCCATCGCCTGGCTGGATCCCAAGACCAACGACGACATGGCGGCGATCTGGAAGCCGGACCCGGGCCTGTGCCAGTACGTCGGCTCGCTCTTCGGCGGTCCCGTGGACTGGGCCCAGGACGCCAACGTGGCGACGATCGAGGTGGCCCTGCCGGGCCAGGCCTGCAGCACGGGGGCCAGCGCCCCGGGCCCGGACTGCAACGGGGACGGTGCGCCGGACTTCCAGATCTGCGGTACCTACGACGTGGACCACGACTTCAGCGTCAACATCCTGGACTTCTGCACCACGGACCAGTGCGTGGCCGCCGCCCAGGCCAAGCTGTCGGGGTCCTCGGCCGTGCCGGTGCCCTTCTCGGCAGCCACCGACGGGCGTGACCACTGGCTGGCCGCCGGAGAGCCCCACTGCGCCGACTGCCACACGCCGCCGTTCGTGGAGCAGAGCGGTAACATCAACGCCTTCCCGCCGTTCAACTACCCGCGCAAGGCGTCGTTGTTCCGCTACTCGCGCGGCCACCAGGACATCACCTGCCAGGGCTGCCACGAGTCGATCCACGGGCTCTATCCCGTCACGCCCAACGTGGATACCACGACCTATGCCCAGGCGGCGAGCATGAACCCGGACGGCAGCCACGGTCCGCTCAAGTGCGGTGCCTGCCATGCCTATGACCCGCAGACCGGGGTCATGGCCTGGGCGGACAAGCTGGCCTACAATGGCAAGCTGATCCGCACCGACTTCGACGCGGCCGTCAGTTGGGCGCACACCTTCACCGACGAGGCCGATCCGCTGAAGGACGTCTGCACCAACTGCCACAGCGACAAGTCGGCGAAGGTGTCCTCCACCGACCACGAGTGGCTCGAGCATGCCGACAAGGGACGCGTCGGGCGCCGGATCATGGACAAGGTGGAGATGCGCCTGCTCGGGCACGTGGCGGGCGATCCCGCGGCCGAGAACCCGTTGACCACCGTGTGTACCTCCTGCCATTCCGATCGCAGCAGCCAGGTCTCCTGCGGCAATCGCAAGTGGAAGGAGCACATCTCGCGGGGTCGCGTGGCCTACTCGGTCTGGGAGTACGTCTCCACCCAGCTGACCGGTTCCACCTGCGGGTGGTGATCAGGCAGGCGGGCCCGGCTTCGGCCGGGCCCGCGCATCGCCTGGTCTCCGGTTCCCGGCCGACCGCACGCGGTGCGGCGGCCTACGTCCGGGAGTACAGAACATGAAAGGCATCATCGGAAGAATGGGATCCTGGGCCGGCGCGGCCTGCCTGGCGCTGGGGCTCGTCACGGCCCCGTCTCTCCGCGCCGCGACGGCCCGCGAACCGGCCGACACCATCGCCCGCGTGGGCGACCAGATCATCCGTTTCAGCGACATCGAGCGCATGATCAACAGCTCCACCATGGTCGGGATCGGCCTGCCGCCGCCCGGCACGCGGGAGCGCAACACCCTGCGCATCACGCTGCTCGACAAGGCCATCAGCGCCAACCTGCTCTATCTCGACGCCCTGGACCAGAAGGTCGACCAGCGTCCCGCCTTCCGGCGCGACGTCCAGCGCTTCGCCGAGGCGATGATGCGCTCGATCTACCGGCAGAAGTACCTGATCGGCGAGATCCGGGTCTCGGACGAGGAAGTGCTGGACTACTTCCACAAGCACATGGACAAGGACACGCCCTTCACCTCGACGCTCGGTGAGGCCATCCGTGCGCGCCTGCGCAAGGCGCGCTACCTGGAGCGCCAGCGCCAGTTGCGCCGCCTGATCCGGGCCGGCGTCGAGGTCTCCATCGAGATGGACCAGCTCGATCCGGCCGGGGACGATGCACGTCCCGACGACGCCGTGGTGGCGAGGTATGCATCGGACGGCAAGGTGACCTGGAAGGCGTTGCGCGCCGCCCTGGCCGGCAAGAAAGCCGACGACGTCTCCGCGCGCGTGCGCATCCTCGACCGACTGATCGACGACCGCCTGCTGCTCATGCATGCCCGGGCCGCGGGCATCGAGAAAGACCCGCTCTACCGGGCGCGGGTCGACGAGTTCCGCAAGGTGCGGCTGATCAACCTCCATCGCACCGAGCTGGTTCAGCGCATGCAGCCCACCGACGCGGAGGTGCGGGCCTTCTACCGCGAACACCGCAAGGAGATCATGCTGCCCGAGGCACGCAAGATCCAGATGGTGGTGCTGCGCACCCGCAAGGAAGCCGAGGAGATCAAGCGGCGGATCGAGTCCGGTGAGCTGACCCTCTACCAGGCGGCTCGGGACTATTCCATCGACCCCAATGCCAAGAAGACGCTGGGCGAGATGGGCTGGGTGGCCAAGGGCACGGGCTTTCCCGAACTGGACCGCTTCACCTTCTCGCTGGAGAAAGGCGTGCTCGGCGGGCCGGTGCATTCACCGGCCGGCTGGCACCTGGTCAAGGTGCTCGACATCCGCCCGGCGGCCTTCGACGACATCGAGGATCCGGCCACCTTCCGCAAGGCGCGCCGGTTGCTGATCCATCGCCGGCTGGCGGCGTACGTCGTCGAGCTCCGCAAGAAGAAATACCCCGTGACCGTCTACGAGGATCGGTTGCGCCGGTTCCTCGAAGAGGATCTGCAGAAGGGCAAGCAGCAGGAGGCGACCGGCGCGGCCGCCGCCTCCTGACGCGGCCCGCCCATGGGGTACGTGCTGTACCAGCCCTCCATGCCCGGGCGCCGGCGGTGGGTGCCGTGCCTGTTGCTCGCCGCCTGGGCCGTGCTCGCGTCCGCACCGGCCGGCGCCGGCCTGGGTGACTGGCTGCGCGAGAAGCTCGATGACGAGCGTCCTCCGCCGCGCGACTACGTCATCCTCATCAACTACGAGCTCGGCATGCACTGTACCGGGTTCGATTTCTCCTACTGCTGCGTGCTGCCGCCGTACAACTCCATCCTCGCTCAGGTGGTACGCACCGAGCGCCATGCCGACCGGCCCCGGCTGCTGGCGGCCGATCCGCGGGATCCGACCGTGCTGGTGGATGGCAAGCGCCGTTTTCGCCTGGCCTACACCCACGAGGACCCGGCCGGCGTACCCAACACCTACTCGGCCACCAAGAAACTGGACTACTGGGGCCTGGGGTACCGGGGCGGGCAGCTCCCCAACCACGAGTTCGCCCACCTCTACGTCTACGACCCGGCCGACGGGGGCAGCCATCCCCGCACCACGGCGGACCGCAAGAAGCGCCACATCGGGCTGGACACCCCGATCCACATCAACGAAGGGCCCACCGGGCAGCACGTTGGCAAAGGGTACCTGCGCTACAGCGGCCGGGAAGGCACGGTGGTCTTCACCGACTCCCCGGTGATGGAAAACGTGCCCATCCATCTCACCGGGCCGGGGATCTGGGAGGCCCTGGGGTTGCCGCTGACCCCGTTCAACGACCGTTTCACCTCGCTGATCACCGTGCAGGAGCGGCAGGTGCAGCCCTTCCAGCGCGCCGTGGTGACCCTGGTGGACGCGGACACGGGTGAGCCGGTGATCGATTCCAGTGGCCAGGTGGTGCGCTACTTCGGCGTCAATCCCATCGACATCCCCAATTGCGCGCGTTGCCACGCCGGCCCGGAGGCCAACGGGGAGAAGTACCGCAAGTACCAGGAGGAATACGCGTTCTGGCGCGGGATCCGCGGCGCCAGCGACTGGTACGCCCGCCTCAAGGCGGCCGCCATCTCCATCCTGGAGATCCACGACGACCGCAACGGCACGAATTTCCTGGCCCACTGGCCGGCCGGGCCGGGCAGCCACACGCGGCTGGGACGCGACCCGGTGGTGTGCCAGGACTGCCATGCCGACAACATCATCGGGCGCCTCGTCTCCCGGCACGTGGGCGAGATGCGCCCGGAGGACGTGCGCCCCGGTGCGCCCTCCCTGCCGCCGCCGGAGCACCTGATCTCGCCGCTCAGCGAGGCCATCCACAAGGTCCACCTGCGCGCCCGGCCCCTGGGGGACGCCGAGGGCCTGGCGGGCAGTTGCCAGGCCTGCCATCCCGGTCATCGCAGCAGCCGCACCCTGCAGGACTTTCCGCTCGACGAGGAAGGGCGCTACACCTACCGCAAGGGCGACATCCGCGGCACCCGCGGCTGCTTCACGCAGCGCGACGCGCACGGCAATCCCGACTTCGGGGGCGAGGACCTGGCACGTCCCGACCCGCTCACTCCCGTGGGACGTTACCTGCTGCTCGAGGTGATGCAGGACGACCGCCGGGGCCGGCGCGGGCTCTATTGCACCCACTGTCACAACCTGCTCTCGCGCGCCCTCTACCGGGCGGACCACCTGGCCTCGCCGTTCGATCCCGAGGCGGGGCGCAGCCTGCGTGCCCTGCCGCTCGAGCGGCTCGCCCAGGCACTCGGCATGGATCTCCACAGGCTCCTGCACTTCGCGCTCGATCCCCGCGTGCCCGCACGGGGTCCGGACACCCGCAGCGGCGTCTACCACGTCTGGGATCGTACCGGGCAGCGCGTGGCCGATCTCGCCCGCATCCGGGTCGATGCCGAGGGCCGGACCCTGCGCACGCCGCCGGACGAGGACGGGGACCGTTCCCTGGTCCTGCTCGATCCCGACCCGGAGGCCAAGGGTGGGGTGCCGCTCTCCTACGACGAGGCCACGCACGGGCGTGACTATTGGCTGGCACCGGGAGAGCCCCACTGCGCCGACTGCCATGCGCCGCCCTTCGTGGAGGATCTCGGCGGTGCCAACTTCCCCATCGACCAGCCCGGCAAGTACGCGCTCATGCGCCATTCGCGCGGCCATCGCGGCATCACCTGCCAGGGGTGTCACGAGTCCACCCACGGCCTCTATCCCGTCAACCCGGCCGTGGACGTGACCGGGTACCAGCAGGCGGCCCAGCTCAACCCGGACGGTTCCCACGGCCCGGTCAAGTGCCAGGCCTGCCACCGCGTCAATGCGCAGGGGGTGCCGACCCGCCACCCGGACTACATCGCCCGTGACAGCGTCTACTGGAAGGACTATGGCAAGGCGGTGGAGTTGCAACATGAACTACGCTAGCGAAACTTCCCTGCACGTGGACGCGGCGCGCCGGCGTCGCATCACCGGGGGCGTGCTCGGGTTGCTGTGCCTCGCGGCGGCCGGTTGCGTCCATGCCCCGGGAACCCCGCCGGGTATCTCGGCGCCGGTGCACCGGTTCTCCGAGGTGCCCCTGCGGGACTTGCGTGCCGACCCGCGGCGCTGGATCGGTACCCGCTTCGAGGGCCGTCTCAAGTACTACCGGCTCTATCACGGCCCCGAGCGGGCACGGCCCGGCAGCCGGGAGCAGGTGGTGCGCGGCAAGACCCATTTCACGGCCCGGCCGCTCGAGCAGATGAACTACGTGATCCAGGTGCTGGTGACCCCGGCCCAGGAGGCCTGGCTGCGCGCCCATCACGTCCAGCGCCAGGACACCCTCTGGGCTCGCCTGGAGTTCACCGGCCTCGCCCCGGGTGAGGCCTTGGCGTTTCGACTGCTGGAGGTGCATCGATGAATCGGACCAGGGTGCTGCGTGGCGGATGGCTGCTGCTGGCGCTGTGCGTCACGGTCGCCGGGGCGGCCCCCCGCCGTCCGGAATTCGCCCTGCGCGACCTGCAGGGCAAGGTCCATCGTCTCTCCGACTACCGGGGCAAGTGGGTGATCGTCAACTACTGGGCGACTTCCTGTCCCCCCTGCCGGCGGGAGATCCCGGAACTGAGCCGCTTCCACGACGCGCACAAGGACCGGGATGCGGTGGTCCTGGGACTCGACCACGAGGAGATGCCGGACCTCTGGCTAAAGGAATTCGTCCGCCAGATGAAGCCTTCCTACCCGATCCTCAAGGCCGGGAGCGCCACCCTGACCCCCTTCGGCCCGGTCCGGGTCCTGCCGACGACGTTCATCGTGCGGCCGGACGGCACGCTGCTCGGTCGACACCAGGGGATGGTCACGGCCGAGGCGCTGGAGCGCTTCCTCGCCGCCCAGGAGAAGGCGGCGGCGAAGGCCAAGACGAAGAAAGACCCTTGACCCCGCCTGCTTCCGCCTTGGTGCGCTATGCGGGTGGGGCTGCGGCCGGCCGCAGGCGCCGCACCCAGAGTGCCGTGGCCCCCGCCACCGAGGCGGGCATGGCGACGAAGTTGAGGAGGGGCACGAGCGTGAGCAGCAGGCAGCCCAGGCCGAAGCCGATGCCGAGCAGGCGCCTGTTCTTCAGTCGGCGGTTCGGTTCCGGGAACAGCAGGTGGTGGTTGGCCATCGGGTAGTCGAGGTATTCGAGCGACAGCATCCAGCCGTTGAACAGGGTCCAGAGCGCGGGTGCGCCCAGGTTGATGCCGGGCACGACGAACAGCAGGGCCAAGGGAAGGGCGCGCAGCAGGTAGTAGAGGATCTTCTTCACCTCGGCGAACAGGGCCGGCCCGAGCTCGCGCAGGATGCGTCCCCAGCTCGCCTGGGGCGGGGGCTGCCCAGTCAGGTGTTTCTCCACGGCCTCGGCGAGCAGGCCGTTGAAGGGCGCGGCGATGAGGTTGGCGGTGATGGTGAAGGTGTAGAAGATCACCAACCCGGCGCTGACGGCGAACAGCGGCCAGAGCACGTACTGCAGCCAGTGCAGCCAGTCCGGGAGCTGTCCCATCAGCCGGTCCATGAGTTGCGCGAAGAAGTGCCAGGCCACGCCGAGGAGCCCCCCGAAGACCAGCAGGTCGATCGCGAGCGGCACGAGGACGAAGCGCCGCAGCACGGGCCTGCGGATCAGCCGCAAGCCCTCGAGCACGAAGCCGAAGCCGGCGAAGAAGTCTTTCATCGTTGCACCTCCCTCCAGGCGAGCCGGGCCAGCCGCGCTGCGCCGCAGGCCGCCTCCTGTTCCCGGGCCAGGGTCACGGGCACGCCGAGCCGGCGTTGCCGGATGGCGCGCCAGACGTCGTTGCGGGCACCGCCGCCCAGGCTGACCACCCGCGTGGGGGCGGGCGCTCCCAGTGCGGCGAGCCGCCGGTAGCCCAGGCGCTCGATGCGTGCCATGCCTTCCAGCAACCCCTGCAGAAAGCGGGCCTCGTCGCGCGGGCGGGGCGTCAGTCTCGGGGGCAGTTCCGGGTCGGCCACGGGAAAACGCTCGCCCGGGCCGGGCAGGGGATAGTACTCGAGGCAGAGGGGCCGGCGGGGGTCGATGCGCCGGCCCAGGCGCTCGATCTCCTCCGGCGAGAAATGCTGCGCCAGGACCCGGCCCCCGCTGTTGGAGGCGCCGCCGGCCAGCCAGAGCCCGTCGGGCAGGCGATGGCTGTAGACGCCACCGGGGGCGAAGAAGATCGGGCGCGGCGAAGCGACCTTGAGCACCAGGGTGCTGCCCAGCACGGTGACGGCCTCGCCCGCCGCCTGGACCCCGGTGGCGAGCACGGCCGCGGTGCTGTCGGTGGTGCCGGCGGCCACCCAGGGCGGCCCGGTCATCTTCCAGCGCCGGGCGAGGTCCGGGGCGAGGCGGCCCAGCGGCGTGCCGGGGGCGTGTACCCGGGGCAGGCCGGTACCGGCCAGGGCCCGCACCCAGTCCGGCCAGGTGCGGCGGACGGGATCGTAGCCGGTCTTCAGTGCCGTGTGCGCGTCCGTGATGCCGAACCGCCCGCCGAGCAGGCGGCCGATCAGCCAGTCGGCCTGGTGGAGGATGCGCGCGCCGGGATGGTGGGCGCGCAGCCAGAGCCACTTGGCCAGGCCGGCGGAAGGGCCCAGGGCCGCGGCGGCGGGATCGCGCGGATCCCCGGGAGCCACGGCCAGCACCCGCTCCGCCGCGTCCCCGGCGCGGCGGTCGTCGTACATCAGCGCCGGGCCGAGCGGCCGGCCCCGCGCGTCTGTGGCCAACAGGGTGGCGGCCGTGGCGTCCAGCGCCAGCGCGGCGACCGCTGCGAGCGGCTGCCGCGCGGCCAGGCCGTCGACGGCGGCGAGCAGGGCCGCCCACCAGGCCTGCGGATCCTGCTCGGAGTGCGTGCCCGAACGCCGCCCCGGCGGCAAGGGCACGGCCGAGAAACCACGGCGGCGCCCGGCCTGGTCGAGCAGGCAGGCGCGCACGCCGGAGGTGCCGACGTCGATGCCGAGGAACAAGGGGCCGGGGTCGGCCATTGGGATCAGGGCAGGGTCACGGGTGGCGGGGGGTGCCAGCCGGGCTGGCGGTGTTCCGCGACGACGGTGGTATAGATGCCGCCGCGCACGTTGAATTCCGCGGTCAAGCGCATGAAGCGGGGCTGGGTCGCGGCGACCAGGTCGTCGAGGATGCGGTTGGTGACCGCCTCGTGGAAGGCCCCTTCCTCGCGGAAGGACCAGACGTAGAGCTTGAGCGACTTGAGCTCCACGCACAGGCGGTCGGGGACGTACTCGATGTGCAGGGTGGCGAAGTCGGGCTGCCCGGTCTTGGGGCACAGGCAGGTGAACTCCGGCACCCGGATGCGGATCGTGTAGTCACGCCCCGGCTCGGGGTTCTCGAAGGTCTCCAATTCCTTGCTGGGCTGGGTCGGCATGGCGCGGACGATACCCGATGCGCGGCACGGGTGACAAGCGCCGCGCGGGTTCCGGGGGACGTTTGACTTGCCCGGGGAAACTCGTATCCTGCGCTCCATGCGCCTGACCAAGCTCAAGCTCGCCGGCTTCAAGTCCTTCGTCGATCCGACGACGATCTCCTTCCCGAGCAACCTGGTCGCCATCGTCGGCCCCAACGGCTGCGGCAAGTCCAACATCATCGACGCCGTGCGCTGGGTGATGGGCGAGTCCTCCGCCAAGCACTTGCGCGGAGACTCCATGGCCGACGTCATCTTCAATGGCTCCAACACGCGCAAGCCGGTGGGGCGTGCCAGCGTGGAGCTGTTGTTCGACAACACCGAGGGCAAGCTCGGCGGGCAGTATGCCCGTTTCAGTGAAATCTCGGTGCGCCGCGAGGTCGTGCGCGACGGCACCTCGCACTACTATCTCAACGGGCGGCGCTGCCGGCGGCGTGACATCATGGACGTCTTCCTGGGAACCGGTCTCGGTCCCCGCAGCTATTCCATCATCGAGCAGGGCACCATCTCGCGCCTCATCGAGGCCCGGCCCGAGGAGCTGCGTGTCTTTCTCGAGGAGGCCGCGGGCATCTCCAAGTACAAGGAGCGGCGCCGGGAGACCGAGCACCGCATGCGCCACACCCTGGAGAACCTGGCACGCCTCGAGGACCTGCGCCAGGAACTCGCCAAGCAGCTCGAGAAGCTCAAGCGCCAGGCCCGCACGGCCGAGCGCTATCGGGAACTCAAGGCCGAGGAGCGCCGGGTGCGCGGGGAGCTGATCCTGCTGCGCCACCGTGCCCTCGCCGAAGCGTTGGATGCCTCCCGGGAACGCATCCATACCACGGAACTCGCCGTGGAGGAGACGCGCACCCGGTTGCGTGCCATCGAGCGTGAACTCGAGACGCTGCGCGTGCGACAGGCCGAGGCCGGCGAGGCCCATGGCGAGGTCCAGGCGCGTTACTACGAGGCCGGCGCGGAGATCGCCCGGCTCGAACAGTCACTCGCCCATGCCCGCCAGAACCGCGAACGCCAGGAGCGCGAGCGGCGCGAGGCCGAGCGGGCGCTGAGCGATGCCGAGGCCCATCTCCGGACCGATCGCGAGCGGATCGCCGGCCTCGAGGCGGAACTCGAGCGCCTGCAGCCCGAACTCGAGCGCGCGCGCCGGCGGGCAGAGGCCTCCGGTTCCGACCTGCGGGCGCGCGAACAGGCCCTGCGGGAGTGGCAGGCCGACTGGGAGGCCTTCCATCGCGAACGTTCCACCTGCCGGCAGAATGCCGAGGTGGAACGTACCCGGCTCGACCAGCTCGCGCGCCAGCAGGAGCGGATCCGGGCCCGCCTGGCGCGCATCGACGACGAGGCCCGTCACCTGGATCCCGCCCCCCTGGCGCAGGAGCGTGCGGCGCTCGCCGAGGAGATCGCCCGGGTGGAGGGCCAGCTCGCCGACCGGGAGGGAGAGCGCGCGCGGCTGCAGGCCGCCATCGAGGCGGAACGGGTCCGCCAGCGCGAACTGGCCCATTCGATCGACACCGAGGCCCGGGCCCTGCAGGCCGACCGCGGTCGGCTGGCCTCGCTCGAGACGCTCCAGCAGGCCGCGCTCGGCAAGGACGACGCCCGTCTGCAGGCCTGGCTGCGTGACCAGGGCCTGGAAGCGGCCCCACGTCTGGTCGAGCGGCTGGAAGTGGAACCCGGCTGGGAGCGGGCCGTGGAGACCGTGCTCGGCCACGCCCTGGAGGCCGTGTGCGTGGAGGAACTCGATGCGCTGGTCCCGCGGGCGTCCGACTGCCAGGGCGAGGTGCTCTCGCTCTGGCAGGGACGCGCGGCGGTGGAGTCCCCGGCCCCCGACAGCCTCGCGGCGAAGGTGCGCGCGCCCTGGCCGCTCAGCTCGCTCCTGGCCGGGGTGCGCACGGCGGACACCCTGGAGGAGGCGCTTGCACGGCGTCCGGCCCTCGAGCCGGGCGAGTCCCTCGTGCTCCCCGACGGGCTCTGGCTGGGACCGGACTGGCTGCGACAGGTGCGTCCCGGCGAAGGTCGTGGCGGGCTGCTGGAACGCGAACAGGCCATCCGCACCCTCTCGGCGACGCTCGAGCAGCGCGAACGCCGGCTCGCCGGGCTGCGGGAAGAGGCCGAGGCCGTCCGCGCCCGCCTGGCGGAGTGCGAGCGACGGCGGGACGCCGTGCAGGGCGAACTCCATGCCCTGCACCGGCGCCACCACGAGCTGCGGGGGCGCCAGACCGCCCTGAACGACCGGCTCGAACAGTTGACCCGGCGCCGCGAGGCGCTGGAGGCGGAACGGGTCGAGCTCGGCGCCCAGCAGGAGGAGCTCGAGGCCGAGGCGGCAGCGGCCCGCACGCGACTGCACGAGGCGCTCGAGGCACTCGAACGCCTCGCGGAAGAACAAACGGTCCGGGAGCAGACACGCGAACGCCTCGAGGGGGCCCTGGAAGCCGTGCGCAGCCAGGCGCGCCAGGACCAGGAGGCACTCCACCGGCTCACCGTCAAGGTGGAATCCACCCGCACGGCCTTGGCCGAGACGCGCCAGTCCCTGGAGCGCATGACCGGCCAGATGGCCCACTTGCGCCAGCGCAGCGAACAGTTGCAGCTCGCCCTCGAGGAAGGGGTACACCCGCTGCGGGAACTGGAGTCGGCCCATGCCGAGGCCCTCGAGCGGCGTGCCGCGGCGGAGGAGGCGTTGCGCCGGGCACGGGGGCGGGTGCAGGAGATCGAGCATGCCCTGCGCCAGGCCGAGGAGGCGCGGATGCGCACCGAGGCCCGGCTGGGCGAGCTGCAGGAGCGGCTGCACGCGGCGCACCTCGCTCGGCGCGAGCTGGAGGTGCGCGACCAGGCCCTGCTCGAGCAGCTACCGGAGACCGGCCACACCCTCGAGGCCCTGGCCGAGGGGCTCCCGGAAGGGGCCGACATTCCCGCCTGGTCGGAACGCCTGGCCGAGATCGAGGCGCGACTGCAGCGACTGGGCAGTGTCAACCTCACCGCCATCGAGGAGTACGAGAAGGAGCGCCGGCGCAAGGAATACCTCGATGCGCAGCATGCCGACCTCAGCGAGGCGCTGGAGACCCTGCAGAGCGCCATCCGCAAGATCGACCGCGAGACGCGCACCCGTTTCCGGGAGACCTTCGATCGCGTCAATGCCGGTCTCCAGCGCATGTTTCCGCGCCTCTTCGGCGGCGGCCAGGCCTACCTGGAGATGACCGGGGAGGACCTGCTCGACACGGGCGTGGTGGTCATGGCCCGCCCGCCGGGCAAGCGCAACAGCAGCATCCACCTGCTCTCGGGCGGGGAGAAGGCGCTCACCGCCGTGGCCCTGGTATTCTCGATCTTCGAACTCAATCCCTCGCCCTTCTGCATGCTCGACGAGGTGGATGCCCCCCTGGACGATGCCAACGTGGGACGCTTCTGCGACCTGGTGCGTGAGATGTCCGAACGCGTGCAGTTCATCTTCATCACCCACAACAAGATCACCATGGAGATGGCCCATCAGCTGACCGGCGTCACCATGCACGAGCCGGGCGTCTCACGGCTGGTGGCCGTGGACATCGACGAGGCCGCCCGCATGGCGGCGGTCTGAAGAGGCAGCGCTGCATTCGGCTGGCCGGAGTAGAGGAGACATGGCGAGCGGCATGGACACCCTGCGATGGATACTGCTGGCCCTGGGCGTGATCGTCATCGCCGGCATCTATTTCTGGTCGCGCCGGCCGCGCGACGAGCGACGGGTGGAGCCGGTGCTCGAGGCCCGGGACGAGCCCCCCGGCGACGTGGACCTCGGCGACCCGCTCTCACCCCACGACCCCCTCGTCGAGCCGGTGGTCGAGCCGGACGAGGAACGCCTCCCCTCGGTGGCCCCGCCCGAGGAGGCCGAAGACGTGCATCGCCTGGCGCGGGATGCTCAGGAACGGGGGGACGCCGCGCGGCCCCGCACCCTGGTCTTCTACCTGGTCTCGCCCCGCGGCCATCCCTTCAGCGGCGCCGAGGTGGCCCAGGCCTTCAAGGACCTCGGCCTGCGCTTCGGGGAGATGGACATCTTCCACTACCCCGCGCCCTCGGGCGAGACCGTCTTCAGCGTCGCCAACTTGGTCGAGCCGGGGACCTTCGACCCCGCCGTGCTCAGTACCTCCACGACGCCCGGGCTGAGCCTCTTCATGCAGTTGCCCGGGCCCCTGCCGGCCGAGGAGGCCGTGCCCCTGCTCTTGGCCAGTGTCGAGAAGCTCGCCCGGCGGCTGGGGGCCCACATCCGGGGCGTCGACCGCCAGCCCATCTCGCTCGAGGAACTCGCCCGCATGCGGGAGGCGCCGCTCAGCGACTGGGCCATGAAGGCCTGCGTCGAGGTGGCCTGATGGGCGCACCGGAGGCGGTGCGCCGGCGCGTCGAGCAGCTGCGCCGCGAGATCGAACGCCACAATTACCTCTACTACGTGCTCGACCAGCCGGAGATCCCGGACGCCGAGTACGACAAGCTCATGCGCGAGCTGCAGGCGCTCGAGCAGCAGTATCCCGAGCTGGTCACCCCGGATTCACCGACCCAGCGCGTGGGGGCCGCCCCGGCCAAGGAATTCGCCGAGGTGGTGCACGAGGTGCCCATGCTGTCGCTGGACAACGCCTTCAGCGACGAGGAACTCGCCGAGTTCGACCGGCGCGTACGGGAGCGGCTGGGGGTCCCGCGCGTGGAATATTCCGCCGAGCCCAAGTTCGACGGCCTGGCGGTGAGCCTTCTCTACGAGGACGGTGTCCTGGTCCGCGGCGCGACCCGGGGTGACGGCTACCGGGGCGAGGACGTGACGGCCAACGTGCGCACCATCCGTTCCATTCCCCTGCGCCTGCTGCGCTCGGGCTGGCCGCGCCGCCTGGAGGTGCGCGGCGAGGTCATCATGACTCACGCCCGTTTCCGCGCCCTGAACGAGGCCCTGGAGAAGGAAGGCAAGAAGCCTTTCGTCAATCCCCGCAACGCCGCCGCCGGCAGCCTGCGCCAGCTCGACCCCCGCATCACCGCCGCGCGCGGGCTCGAGTTCTACTGCTACGGCGTGGGCCTGGTCGAGGGCGGGCGCCTGCCTGATCGCCACTCGAAGATCCTGGCCAGGCTGCGGGACTGGGGACAGCGGGTGCCGCCCTGGCTCGAGCGGGTCCGGGGCTACGCGGGCTGCAAGGCCTACTACGAGCGCATGGCCGAGCGGCGGGCCACCCTGCCGTTCGATATCGACGGGGTGGTGTTCAAGGTCGACCGGCTGGACCAGCAGGAGGCTCTGGGCTTCGTGGCCCGTGCCCCACGCTGGGCGATCGCGCGCAAGTTTCCACCGGAAGAGGTGATGACCAGGCTGCTCGACATCGAGGTCCAGGTCGGGCGTACCGGGGCGCTCACCCCGGTGGCGAAGCTCGAACCGGTGTTCGTCGGCGGCGTGACCGTCTCCAGCGCCACCCTGCACAACGAGGACGAGGTGCATCGCAAGGACATCCGCATCGGCGACTGGGTGATCGTGCGCCGTGCCGGCGACGTCATCCCCGAGGTGGTCGCCCCCGTGCGCTCGAAGCGTCCCAAGGGCGCGCGGGTCTTCCACATGCCGAAACGGTGCCCGGTCTGCGGCTCGGCCGTCGTGCGCCTGCCCGGGGAGACCATCCACTATTGCACCGGGGGGCTGTATTGCCCGGCGCAGCGCCGGGGTGCGATCCTGCACTTCGTCTCGCGCCGCGCCATGGACATCGAGGGTTTCGGCGAGAAGCTGGTGGCCCAGCTCGATGCGCGGGGGCTGGTGAAGGACGTGGCCGATCTCTACGGGCTCACCGAGGCCCAGCTCCTCACCCTCGACCGGATGGGGCCGACGCTGGCGCGCAAGCTGCTCGCCAACATCGAGCGCAGCAAGGAGACCACCTTCGAGCGGTTCATCTACGCCCTGGGCATCCGCGAGGTGGGCGAGGTGACGGCCCGCGCCCTGGCCGAGCACTTCCAGGGCGACCTCGAGGCCCTCATGCATGCCAGCCGGGAGACCCTGGAGCAGATCCCCGACATCGGCCCGGTGGTGGCCGGGCACATCGAGCGCTTCTTCGCCGAGCCCCACAACCGCGAGGTGATCCGCAAGCTGCTCGCGGCCGGGATCCATTGGCCCCGACCCCGCGCCCGGCGCCAGACACGGCTCGCGGGCAAGACCTTCGTGCTCACCGGTGCGCTGACGAGCATGACCCGCGAGGAGGCCAAGGCGCGCCTGCAGGCACTGGGTGCACGGGTGAGCGGCAGCGTCTCGCGCCGTACCGATTACGTCGTCGTGGGCGAGTCGCCGGGTTCGAAGTATGACCGGGCCCGGGAACTCGGGGTCCCGATGCTCGACGAGACCGCCTTTCTCGAACTCCTGTCCGCCGCCGAGCAGGACTGAGGCCATGCAGGAGCACGAGGTCGAAAGGCACGAGGAGGCAGCCGCGGCGGGTACGGTACCGCCTGCGGCCGCCTGGCCGAGCGCCTGGCGCGAGGCCCTGGAAGACGTCCGGAGGACGGCCCGGCTGCGCCTCGAGCCGCGCATCCAGCAGTTGTTCGAACAGGCCGAGCTCGGGTTGATCGACCTGGCGGCCCGCACCGAGGACGAGGCCGCCCAGGAGCGCATCTTCACGGGCATGGCCGCCCTGCTGGGACGCCGGGATGCCTGGCTTCGCCTTTGCCTCGAGGGCATCGACCAGGGATTCGATGCCTTCGCTGCAGCCGCCGGGGACGGCGCAGTGCAGGGGACGGCCCTGGCGAACGGCATGGCAGCCCATGGCGTACCGGCGCGTAACCTCGTCACGCGCACCGTCGAGCGCTACCGTGCCTCCCTGCACGGCATACGCACCCGGTTGGCCGTGATGCACGGTGGGCGCCCGATCCGGGACGAGGAGATCCCGGCCGGCCCCGTGCAACTCGTGGGCCTCTGGCAACGCCTGCTCGCCGAACTCCCGCTCACGCGTCGCCTGAGCATGGTGCTCTACGTCCTCTACGACCGCCATGTCCTGCGCACGTTGACCGGTTTCTACGACGAGTACGAGCGGCGCCTCGCCCAGGCCGGGCTGTTGCCGCACCTGCGCCCGGGCGGAGCGGCCGGCGGGGAAGGGGCTCCGCAGGCCGCCGTGCCGCCCAGCCTCGACCGGCTGCAGGCCCCGGAGCTGGCGCCCTCGGAACGCCACGCACTGCTCTCGACCCTGCTGGCCCGCTCGGAGGCTCCCGAACTGCCGGTCGCGGTCGCCGCCCCGCCCGCCGTCGCCGGGGCCCCGGCGCCCGCGGCATCCGAGGTCCTGTCTCCCACCGGTGACGAACTCTTCGCAGGGGAGGCCGAGGAGGGCCTGCAGGGGGTCGTCGACCGGGTGCGCCGGGAAGGCCCGGCCACGGCCGCCGGGACCGGGGAGGCGCCGCAGGCGATCCTGGCGGCCGAACGCGGGGCCCTGTGCGCGGCCCTGGTCGACGCCGGCCGTCCCCTGGCAGGGGTCGACGCCGCGCTCCTCGGGTTGGCCGACCGGCTGTTCGATTGCCTGTGCGAGGACGCGACCCTCGATCCCGAGGCGCGCGGGATCCTCGCCCGGCTCTACCTGCCCTATCTCCAGGCGATACTGGACGAGGTCTCCCTGCTGGCCCGGGAGGAACACCCGGCCCATCGGCTGCTCAACCTGCTCGTCGCCGCCGCGCGGCGCTGGGGCGCACGCCAGGCGCAGGAAGGGAACCTCGCACCCCTCCTGAACGAGGCCGTGCAGCGTCTGCGCTCGGAGGAGAGGCTCCTGCCGACCGTCTTCGAGGAGGTGTTCGAAGGCATCGCCTCCCGGGTCCGGGAACTGGAGTACCGCAGCGCCGCCGTCGCCCAGCGCACCCTCGAGGCCCTCGAGGGACAGCGCCGCCTGGAAATCGCCCGGCATACCGCCCGGGCACACCTCGCGCGCCTGCTCGAGGGCAGCCGTCCTCCATCCGGGTCCGAGTATTTCTTCACCCGCATCTGGGCCGATGCCTTCACCCTCATCCTGCTGCGCGAGGCCGAGGGCGAGCGAAGCAACCCCTGGCAGCAGGCCACCCGGGTCCTGAAAGGGATCCTCTGGACCCTGGAGCCCCGGGAGGCGGACGAGGCCGCACACGAGGACCGCGAAGCCGTCAACACGCTCATCGCGGCGGGCCTGCGTGACTTGTCCCGGTACGGGCTGCGTGACTTCGAGGGGTGGTTCGACCGGATCCGGGCCTGGCAGGAGGCACTGGCACAGGAACCCGGGGTACCCCGCGTGGCCTCCCAGGACCTGGTCGCCCTGCTCGAGGAAGACGAGGCGGAGTCGCAACCCCGGGAGGACGCGGAGGCCTGCCTGCCCGGGGAGGCGGGGGCACGCATCGGTGTCCTGCAGCCCGGTGCGCTGGTGGAGATCACGCGGGAGGAGGGGACGCGGCGGCGCTGCCTGTTGCACGTCGACCCGGCGGGAGGCGGCTACCAGTTCGCCGACGTGCTGGGGACAAGGGCCGAGGCCTTCCGTCCGGCGGCGCTGGCCGCCGCCCTCGAAGCGGGCCGGGTGCGCATCCTCAGCCGCGACGGTCGTCTGCCCGCCTTCCTGGACCATGCGCTCGTGCGGCTGCACGGGGAAGGGGCGGGGAAGGAAGTGCTACAGGAGGGGGAAGATGCGGGATAAGCGTGCGAGCGAACGCCGTCCGGTACCCGAGAACGTCCCCGTGGTGGAGGAGACCACGGGCCGCCGTCTCGGGACCCTAGTCAACCTCTCGCGCCAGGGCGTGCTGCTGCTGGCCGAACGCCGGGTCGCCCCGGGGACCATCCTGCAGGTGGAGCTGATGCTGCCGGAGCCGCCGGTGGCCCTGCACCTGGGGCTCGAATCCCTCTGGTCCCTGCCTTCCGACCTGCCGGGCTATCACTGGATGGGGTGCCAGATCCTCTCGCTCTCGGACGCGGACCTGCACTGCCTCGAGGACTACCTGGAGCGCCTGCCCGCGGACGTCCCCTGAGCCGCACCACGCACCTGGGCCGCCCCGAGCAGCTCCACCCAGTGGACCACCGGCAGGTCGGTGCCGGAGGCGAGTTGCAACTGGCAGCCGAGGTTGGCGGTGACGATGGCGTCGGCCTCCGCGAGCGGCAGTCGGGCGAGCCGGGCCTCGAGCAGGCGCCGCGCGAGCCGGGGGTGGAGCAGTGACCAGGCCCCGGCGGCGCCGCAGCAGCGCCAGGGGTCCGGGTCGGGCAGGAGGGTGAAACCGGCGGCCTCCAGGAGTGCCCGCACGCGCTCCCCGGTGCCGAGCCCGTGCGCCAGGGTGCAGGGAACGTGAAAGACGAGGCGGCGCCAAGGACTGTGGCGGGCCAATCCCCGCACCTGGTCCGGCGTGACCAGCTCGGCGGGGTCCCGCACCGCCGCGGCGAAGGCCCGCGCGCGGGCCCCCCATGCGGGGTCCGTTGCGAAATAGTCGCCGTACTCGCGCAGGTGCAGGGCACAGCCGCTGGCCACGGCCAGGATACCCAGCGGCCGGCCGACCGCCCGCGACCGCTGCTCCCAGGTGCGGATCCAGGCTTTCATGTGGTCTTCCGCCAGGGGGCGCTGGTCCAGGTGCGCGTTGAGCGCGCCGCAGCAGGCGGGGTGTTCCAGCTCCTCCAGGGACCAGCCGCCGGCTGCGAGCAGGGTCGCCAGGTCGCGGTTCGTCTGCGGGTGGGTGACCGACTGGATGCAGCCGCCCAGCACCAGCAGGTCCGGGGCGGCGGGCGGCGGTCGGCGGGGGAGCAGCCGGCGCGGCGGGAGGCGGCGCCGCAGCCCGCCCGGGAGCAGGAAGGCGAAGTGGCCGGCCAGGTCCAGCAGGGCGGCCGTGCGCTCCGGCCAGGGCAGCAGCCGCCCCAGGAGGCAGCGCAGCAGGCGCCGGTGGAGAGGACGGGGATGGCGGACCGCAAGGCGCGGGCGCACCTGTGCCAGCACCCGGTGGTAGGCCACGCCGGAGGGACAGGTCGTCTCGCAGGCGCGGCATTCCAGGCACCGGTCGAGGTGGCGCAGGGCCTCCGGCCCGCTCGGGCCGCCGTCCAGGAACTGGGCCATGAGATCCAGCCGGCCGCGCGGGCTGTCGTTCTCCTCGCCCAGCAGCCGGTAGGTGGGGCAGGTGGCCAGGCAGAAACCGCAGTGCACGCAGCGGCGCAGGAGGGCCTCGGGGGAAACCTCCCCGGTCGCGGCGGCGCCTTCCGTCACCGGGCGATCGGTCACGGTCAGCACCCCGGGTGCAGCCGGCCGGGGTTGAAGATGCCGGCAGGGTCGAAACTGCGCTTGACCTGCTGGTTGAGCCACAGCAGTGTCCCCGAGAGCACCTGCCAGGGCCGAGCCGGTGGTTCCTGCCGGAAGCGCACGGCGTAGCCTCCGAGCGTCTGCGCCAGACGCTCCGGTCCCGGATCGTCCGGGGCGGCGAGCACCCAGCGCTGGGCGCCGCCCCAGTCGAGCAGGGTGGCCTCCAGGTCGTGCCCGCGCACGGGCGCGTTCGGCGGCACGGAGAGCCGCCAGAGGACGCGGCGGTCGCGGCGCCGGAAGAAGGCCAGGGTCTGGTCGCGCAGGGCGGTCCAGAAGGCGGGATGCTCTTGTTCGCCGCCCAGGCGGCGGACGGCGGCCCGCACGGCCGCCTCGGTCCCGGCCAGGCGCAGGTGCAGGCGGCCGCCTTCCCAGGCCGCTCCGGTGACGGGGAAGGGCCGGCGCAGCCAGCGTGCGAGACACGACTGGGCCGCCTCCGCATCCAGCGTGAAGACCCGGCTGCAGGTGGTCTCCGGCAGGGGCGTCACCCGCAGGCTGACCTCGAGGATCAGCCCCAGGGTGCCGAGGCTGCCGCAGAGGAGCCGGGAGACGTCGAAACCCGCGACGTTCTTCATGACCCGGCCGCCGAAGTGGAGCACCGAGCCCTTGCCGTCGACGAGCGTCAGCCCCAGGACGTGGTCGCGCACCGCGCCTTGCCAGGGGCGTCCGGGCCCGGCCAGGCCGGCGCCGACGGCCCCCCCGACGGTGCCCCCGGGCGGGAAGGCGGGGGGATCGAAGGGCAGGGCCTGGCCTTCCCGGGCCAGGAGCCGGACCAGTTCCGGAAGCGGTGTGCCCGAGCGCACACTGACCACCAGTTCCGCCGGCTGGTAGTCGACCACCCCCGTGTGCCCGGTGGTGGCGAGGGGGCGTGCCCGGCACGGATTGCCGAGAAACCCCTTGCTGCCGGTGCCCAGGGGGGCGATGGGCGTACGGGTGCGGGCGGCCTCCTGGACCTGTTCGGCCAGTTCGCGGGTGCGGTCGCCCATCAGAAGCGCTCCAGCTCCGGGTGGGGCAGCCGGCCGCGTTGGACGTGCATGCCGCCCAGCTCCGCGCAGCGGTGCAGGGTCGGAATGGCCTTGCCGGGATTGAGCAGTCCCTTGCCGTCGAAGGCCCGGCGCAGGGCATGGAAGCGCTCCAGTTCACCGCGTCCGAACTGGATGCACATGGCATCGAGCTTCTCCACGCCGACCCCGTGCTCCCCGGTGATGGTGCCGCCGGCGGCCACGCAGGCCTCCAGGATGCGCCGGCCCAGGGCCTCGGCGGCCTCGCGCTGTTGCGGGACACCGGCGTCGTAGAGGATCAAGGGATGGAGGTTGCCGTCGCCGGCGTGGAAGACGTTGGCCACCGCCAGGCCGTGTTCACGGGCCAGGGCGGCGATGGTCTCGAGCACCTCGCCCAGCCGGTGTCGCGGCAGAGTGCCGTCCATCACGTAGTAGTCCGGCGCCAGGCGGCCCATGGCCGGGAAGGCCGCCTTGCGTCCGGCCCAGAGTCGGCGGCAGGCCTCCGGGGTGCGTGCCACCTGGATCTCGACGGCACCGCCTTCGGCGAAGCACCTCGCCACCCGCTGCGCGAGGGCCTCGGCCTCCTCCGCGCACCCGTCGAGTTCGCACAACAGCAACGCCTCGCATTCCGGGTAGCCGGGCCCGAGGTAGGCCGCCACGGCCCGGAGCGCCAGGCGGTCCATCATCTCGAGGCCCGCGGGCAGGATACCGGCCCGCAGCACGGCGGCGACGGCGTCCCCTGCGCGGCGCAGGGCGTCGAAGGCGGCGAGCACCACACGCACGGACTCCGGGCGCGGCAGCAGGCGCACGCGCAGCCGGGTCACCACGCCGAGCAGGCCCTCGGAACCACACACCACCGGGAGCAGGTCGAGGCCCGGCCCGTCGAGCCCGCCGCCGCCCAGGCGCACGGTCTCGCCGTTCATCAGGACCAGGTCGACCGCGAGCAGGTTGTGTACCGTGAGCCCGTACTTGAGACAGTGCACCCCGCCGGCGTTCTCCGCCACGTTGCCGCCCAGGGTGCAGGCCACCTGCGAAGAGGGGTCCGGGGCGTAGAACAGCCCGAAGGGGGCCACCGCTTCGCCGAGTTCGAGATTGCGCACGCCGGGCTCCACGGTGGCCGTGCGGGCCTCGGGATCGATCTCCAGGATGCGGTCGAGGCGCGCGAGCGAGAGGACGAGGGCGTCTTCCCGGGGCAGGGCCCCGCCGGAGAGCCCGGTCCCGGCGCCCCGCGGCACCACCGGGACCTCCAGGGCGTGACACAGGCGCAGGATCGCGGCCACTTCCCCGGCGTCGGCGGGCACGGCCACCATGCCGGGGCGACGGCGCCGGGCGGTGAGCCCGTCGCAGGCGTAGGGCGCCCATTCGGCGGGACGGGTGAGGAGTTTCGCCCCGGGAGCCACGGCGGCGAGCCGGCGGGGCAGGTCGGGATGGCGGGCGAGCAGCGGGGTCGGTTCACGAACCGGCATGCACGGTGCCTTTTTCTGCGGGTGACGAGACCGTACTCTATCAGAGCCCCCCGGCGGGGCAACCGCGCCCGGGGTGTTCGTTCCCGCAAGGAGGTCGTCATGGAACCGGAATTCTGGCTCGAGCGCTGGCGCAACGGACAGATCGGATTTCACCGCGAGACCGTTCATCCGCTGCTGGCGCGTTTCTGGCCCGGGCTCGACCTGACGCCGGGCAGCCGCGTGTTCGTGCCTCTGTGTGGCAAGAGCCGCGACCTGCAGTGGCTGGCGGCGCAGGGATATCGCGTGACCGGCGTGGAGATCAGCCCCCTGGCGGTGGAGGCCTTCTTCCGCGAGTCCGGCCTGGAGCCGGAGATCGAGGAAGGGCCGCTGCCCTGCTGGCGTGCCGGCGCGATCGAGATCTACTGTGGCGACTTCTTCGCGCTCCCGACGGCCGTGATCGGCGACTGTGCAGCCGTCTACGACCGTGCGGCCCTGGTGGCCCTGCCACCGGCGATGCGCCTTGCCTACGCCGCCCGGTTGCGCGAGGCCCTGGCTCCCGGCACCCGGATCCTGCTCGTCACCCTGGAGTACCCCCAGGCGCGGATGGCGGGGCCGCCCTTCTCGGTCGAGGCCGACGAGGTCCGTTCGCTCTTCGCCCCCACCCATGTCCCCCGCTGCCTGGCCCGCGAGGACGTGCTCGAGGCGCACGAACGCTTCCGTGCCCAGGGCCTCGATCGCCTCGAAGAGGTGGTCTGGCGGCTCGATCCGCTCACCTAGCCCGTGTTCCCCCGCGATAAAGTTCTGCGCCCTGCGTCCGCTACAGGGAAGGATGGAAGCTGCCGGGGGACGGGAGGCCGGCGGAATGGACCACGAGGGAAGGGTCGCGCGCAGGCTCGCAGGCAGGCGGTTCCGCCTGTGGGTGCTGTTGTTGCTGTGCACGAGCGGCATGCTGGTCGCACAGCGCCTGCCGGCGGCCGCGCAACCCACCGACGCCGTCCTGGTGATCGACAGTTCCGGAAGCATGAAGCGCACCGATCCCCGGCGCCTGCGGGTGCCGGCGGCGCGCCTCTTCGCCCGCCTGCTCGGTCCGGGGGACCGCATCGGGGTGATCAGCTTCAGTGACGCCGGCTACCCGGTCGTGCACCTCACGCCCAACGACGCGGCCCACCGCGCCCGCATCGAGGCCGGCATCGGCAAGGTCTCCGCGAAAGGTGCCTACACCAACCTTCGGGCCGCCGTGCAGGCAGCCCGCACGATGCTTGAGCGGGAAGGAGACCCGTCCCACCAACGGCTCGTCCTGCTGCTCTCCGACGGGCACATGGATACCGGGGACGCCAAGCGTGACGCTCGCCTCGTCGAGGCCCTGTTCTCCGAGGAGTTGCCGCGGCTGAAACGGGACGGGATCCGCCTGCACACCATCGCCTTCACCGAGGCGTCCGACCTCGAGCTGCTCGCGCGCATGGCGCACGCCACGGGCGGCATCACGCGCCTGGCCTCCAACGACCGGGCGTTGCACCAGGTCTTCGGCGCCCTCTTCGAGACCGCCAAGCAGCCGGACATGCTGCCGATCGAGCACGGTGAGTTCCTCGTCGACGACGCGGTGGGCGAGTTCACCGTGGTGGCCTCCAAGGCCCGGCCCGACGTGCGCATCGTGCTGGAGATGCCCGACGGGCGGCGCATCGCGGCGGTCAACGCCGGGCGGGCCGTGCACTGGTTCCAGTCCGATACCTTCGACATGATCACCGTGGAGGGGCCGCCCCCGGGTACCTGGCGGCTGCTCGCGGCCGACCCCGCCGGGGGCAACCGGGCCTACGTGGTCACCGACCTGGGCCTGCACGCAGAGATCACACCGACCTCACCCCGCCAGGGCGACACCCTGACCGTGCGTGCCTGGCTGACCCGCGGCCAGGCCCGGCTGACCCGGCCGGAGGTCCTGGCCGCCACCGGCTTCCGGGCCGAGATCGAGCCCGAGCAGGGGCAGGGCCGGGTCCTGCCACTGGCCGACAGCGGGGTGGCCGGTGACGAGCAGGCCGGTGACGCCTGCTACGCCAACCAGCTCCGGCTCGCCGACCCCGGCGCCTACCGGGTCCGGGTACGGGCCGAGAGCAGCACCTTCCGCCGCGAGAAGGTGCTCCATTTCGACGTGGCGCCGGTGCCTGCTTCCGCGGAGGCGGCGGGCGAAGGGCCGGTCCCGGACCGGTCGCCGGCACCGGCACAACCGTCACCGCCGCAGCAGGGCAAGCCGGCGAACCCCCCGGCGGTGGATGCCGCCGCGCCGCCGGATGGCAAGGGGGCCGCCACCAAGGCTGCCCCCGCCACACCGGCCGCGGCGGTGGAAGAGCCCCTGCTGCCGCCCGCGGCCCTGGAAGAGGAAGAGACGGTCAGCCTGTGGACGGTACTCGGGCTCTTTCTCGCGCTCAACCTCATCATCGGCGGGGCCCTCGGCGGCTGGCTGCTGTGGCGGCGACGCCGGCAGGCTGGACAGGCGGAGAAAGACGCGGAGGATCCGACCGACCTCTCCTGGCTCGATCTCGACGAGGAGGACGGGGCGCCCGAGGCCGCATCGGCAGCGGAGAACGGCGGGGAAACGCCGGCGGAGGGTGATGGCGGCGAGGCGGCGGAAGCGCCCGCCGACGCGGCCGCCGAGGCCGAAGGCACCGGGTCGGACGTGCAGGAGGCCTCCGGTGAGGCATTCCGCCGGGTGGAGGGGGATGCGGCATGATCCACGTCACCATGAGCGTACTCTACGTGTTCCTGGCCGCGCTGGAGCTGGTGATCCTGCTCGGGGGTTTGACCGTGCTCCTGGCGCTGCGCTACCGCCGCAGCCGGCGGCGCATCGCCGCGCTCGAGGGGGCGCTGCGCGAGGCGCGCAGCCGCTTCCGGGTGATCCGCGAGAAGGGGCGTACCGTCAAGGAGGCGGGTGACTATGTGTCGCTGCTCGAGGAACAGATCCGGCAGAGCCGCGCGCAGCTCGGCGAGGACGTCTTCCAATACCTCAAGCCGGCCGCGGGCGAGGAGGCGGACGACCGCCGGCGACTGCTGGCCGTCCGGCAGCGCTTCCTGGAGCTCGAGCACCATGCCCAGCAGGTGCGTAACGATCCCCGCGCCCGCGAGACACACTGGGCGAAGGGACTGGAGGACCTGCTCTCCCGGATCCTGCCGGCGTCTCCGGAACCCGGGCCGGCCGCGTCGCAAGCCGTATCGCCCACGGCCCGGGCCTCTCTGCCGCCCCTGCGCGACGCCCTTCGGGAACAGATGACCCTGATCGAGGAACTGCGCGGCCTGCTGGAGACCGAGCTGACGGATTCCGCGCAGGCCGAGGAGATCCTCACGCGCCTGGAACAGGCCGAGGCACATGCCCGGGAGATGGAGGACCTGCTGGCGCAAATCGAGGCCGGGGACAGCGGGGAAGGGCACGCCGCCGCGGTGGAGGCGGACCAGTTGCGTCGCCTGGTGGGCAGCCAGGAGGACACCATCGCCCAGCTCGAGGGCATGGTCCAGGGCCTGCTCGCCGGCCAGGACTCGCCCCAGCCACTGGGCGAGATGATCGAGCGGATCCAGCGCACCAACCGCGAGCTGGGGACCTGCGTGACCGTGCTGGAGGACGAGAACGCCCGGCTGCGTGACGAAATCGCCGGGCTCCAGGAACGGGTGGCGGAACTCGAGGCGGCCCAGGGCGAGGCGCCGCCGGAGGCACCGGCCGCGCGGGAAGGCGCGGAAGACGCTCCCCCGGGCGCCGACCCCGGGCCGGCCCACGACGCCTCCCCGGCCGCCATGGCGGCCGCAAGGGCCGAGGACGCTGAAAACACCGAAAACGTCGAAGACGCCGAAGACGTCCAAAGGGCCGAAGACGCCGACGAAGTAGCCGAAGAGGCCGAAGACGCGGAGCAAGAGGACGTCGCACCGACCCCGCCGGAGGTGGCCTCCGGGCCCGAGGATCCGCCGGTGCGGGTGCAGCCGCCGGAAGACATCGACCTGGCGGATACCGTCCCCGCCGACGCAGCCGGTCCGGAACCCGGGGAGGCGGGCGACCCCGCCGAGGCTGCGGGGGATGCCGGCGAAGCGGCGCCTTCCCGGACCGGCACCGACGATGCCGGCCTGCCGCCGCGCCGCCCGGCCCCGAGCTGGACCCGCGACCTCTGAGTCCTGCCCGCCCGGCGGCCCTTCCCGGCCGCGCGGGTGGCACCCCCTGAAACCCCGGGACCTCGCTGCTACCTGCACGCCCGAGCCAGGCGGTGCGAGCTGGTATGATGGCGGCATCGACCGGCCGTCGCTGTTCCGAGGTCCATGCCCACCGCGCGTCGTCGAGCCGCCTCGCGTCGAACCCGCAAGCGCCGTACTGGCCGCGCCTCCGCCCCACGGGGCAGCGGGGGGCGCAGGCGTCTGCGCGCACTCCTGTTCCGCTTGCTGCTGGTCTCGGCGGTGCTCTTCGCCGGGCTGCTGGTGCACCTGGATATGCGCGTGCGGTCCCGCTTCGAAGGCCGCCAATGGTCCCTGCCGGCACGAGTCTATGCCGCGCCCGTGATGCTCTATGCCGGCCGGCGCCTGGCCCCCGAGGCCTTCGCGGCGCACCTGGCGCGCCTCGGTTACCGCCGGGTGTCGCGGGTCCGGAGACCGGGCGAGTATGCCCGCGACGGCCTGCGTTTCGAGGTCTACACGCACCCGTTCCGTTTCTGGGACGGCGAGGCGCCGGCACACCACCTGCACCTCGTCTTCGGCCCCCGCCGCCTCGAGCGCCTCACGGCGGCCGACGGCCGGGTCCTGGACCTGGTGCGCCTGGAGCCGGAACGTATCGCCAGCCTCTACCCGGGACGCAACGAGGACCGGGAGCTGGTCCGCCTCGAGCAGGTGCCCACGCGCCTGCTGCGCGGGTTGCTGGCGGTCGAAGACCGGGAATTCCTGCGCCACCACGGTGTATCCCTGCGCGCGATCCTGCGCGCACTGGTCGCCGACCTGCGGGCCGGTGCCGCGGTGCAGGGCGGATCGACGATCACCCAGCAGTTGGTGCGCAACCTCTTCCTCGACCGCCGCCGCACCCTCACACGCAAGCTCACCGAGGCCCTCATGGCCCTGCTGCTCGAGGCCCACTACGACAAGCGGCGCATCCTCGAGACCTACGTCAACGAGGTCTACCTGGGCCAGGACGGGGCGCGTGCCATCCACGGCTTCGCCCTGGCCAGCCGCTTCTATTTCGACCGTCCCCTGAAGGCACTCTCGGACGACCAGATCGCACTGCTCGTCGGCCTGGTGCGCGGGCCGGCCTGGTACGATCCCTTCCGTCACCCGCGGCGCGCGCGCGCCCGCCGCAACCAGGTGCTCGACGTCTTCCAGGCCCAGGGGATCCTGACACCGGCCGAGGCCGAGCGCGCCCGCCGCCGGCCACTCGGCGTGGTGCGCCCGCGCCACTTCCCCTCCAATGCCTGGCCCGCCTTCATCGACCTGGTACGCCGCCAGCTCCTGCGCGACTACCGGCGCGAGGACCTGGAGCGGGCCGGGCTGCGCATCTTCACCACCCTCGATCCCCTCCGGCAGGCCGCGCTGGCGCGTCGTCTACCACATCGCCTGCGCGTGCTCGAGCGACGGCGCGGGCTGCCCGCCGGCACCCTCCAGGCGGCGGTGATCGTCACCGGGGCACAGACCGGGGACATCCTGGCCCTGGCCGGGGACCGCGGGGTCCGCGGTGCCGGGTTCAACCGTGCCCTGGCCGCGCGGCGCCCGGTGGGTTCGCTGATCAAGCCGTTCGTCTACCTCGAAGCCCTGGCGCACCCGGACCGCTACACCCTGGCCACGCGCCTGCAGGACCGCCCCCTGGTGGTGCCCCAGCCCGACGGCACGCGCTGGCGCCCGCAGAACTACGATCGGCGCTACCGGGGCGCGGTATTGCTGCACGATGCCCTGGTGCAGTCGCTCAACGTGCCCACGGTCAGGCTGGGGCTGGCCCTGGGGGCGCGCGCCGTGATCGACCGGCTGCGACGCTGCGGATTGCGGGCCGAACCACGCCCCTGGCCCTCGCTCTTCCTCGGGGCCGTCAACCTCACCCCGCTGGAGGTCACCGCGCTCTACCAGACCCTGGCCAACGGGGGGTTCCGGACCCGGCTGCGGGCCATCCGGGCCGTGACCCGGCCCGACGGCTCGGCCCTGCAGCGGTACCCCATCGCCGTGCGCCAGGTCATCGATCCGCGGGTCTACGTGCTCATCGACCAGGCCCTGCGCGACGTGGTGCGTGAAGGGACGGCCCGACTCGTCGCCGAGCGCTTTCCAGGGGTGCAGGGGATCGCCGGCAAGACCGGCACCACGGACGATCTGCGTGATTCCTGGTTCGCCGGCTACGATGGTCGAACCCTCACCGTGGTCTGGGTGGGCCGGGACGACGACGGCCCGACCGGGCTCACCGGGGCGGGCGGGGCCTTGCAGGTCTGGCTGGACCTGGCCCGCGAGCACGGGTTGGTCGCCCGCCCGCTGCGCCACCCCCGGGGTGTCGAATGGCACCGCATCGATCGCGTGACCGGGCTGCGCGCCGGGCCGGGTTGCCGGGACGTGATCGAGCTGCCCTTCCTCGCCGGCAGTGCGCCCCGGCGCACCGCCCCCTGCGCGGCACATGGCGCGGACCGTTCCTGGTGGCGGTCGCTCCTGGGCGGGAGGGAAGACTGATGTGCCGCCACCGTCTCGCCCGTTGCAGGCGTTTGCTCGGTCTGGGGCTGGGGCTCCTGGCCGGCTGTGCCCCGCCGCACCCGGGTCCCGGAGGGCTGCCGCCGGTGGTCTCGCCCGGAGTCCCCGCGCGGCCGGCACCTGCCGCGACCTGGCCGACCGCGCCCGCGGGTGGTTCCCGGTTGCCCGCGGTGTCCGCCCTGGCGCACCGTGCCGACCGGGCCCTGGCCGAGAACCGGCCCGAGCGGGCCGCTGCCCTCGTCGAGCGGGCCCTGGACATCGACCCGGCCAATCCCTGGCTGTGGTACCGCCTGGCGCGGATCCGCCTGCGCCAGGGTGCGCGGGCGCAGGCCGTGGAGCTGGCCCGCAAGGCACGCAGCCTCGCCGGGGGCGACCGGCGCCTCGAGGATCTCGCCGGGCGGTTGATCCGGGAAGCACACCGCCCGGGCCTGCTAGAATCCGGTCCAAGGGATGCGGGAACCCCCACGGGGAGGCGATGAACGGAGAATCGGACCACGAGGCGCAGGGAAGCCCTTTCGCCATCGATCGTCTGGTCGGCGAGGCACGGCGCCTGGCCGCCGAGTACCGGCGGGCGACCGGCAAGCCGCTGCCGGGCATCAGCGGCGAGATCGCCGGGTACGATGCCGCCCGCTTGCTGGACCTCGAGCTGGTCCGCGATCCTTCCGTGGCCTGGGACGCGGTGGGACGCGGACGTCGCGCCGGGCGGCGCATCCAGATCAAGAGCCGGGTGATCTTCGACGAGCGCCGCAGCGATCACCGCATCGGCCAGGTGAAGGCGGATCGCGAATGGGACTCGCTGATGCTGGTGCTCATGGACGAGAACTACGAGCCCGTGGAGATCTACGAGTGTCCCCGGGAGCGCGTGCTCGAGGCCATCGAGGAGACCCGGGGCAGCGGGCGCAGCCGACGGGGTGCCATGTCGGTGGCCCGTTTCCGACACATCGCCTGGCTGGCCTGGCGGCGCGGGCTCGGGGTGGTGGACGAAGAGTGGGAATGACCACATGACGGGCGACGGATCCCTCCGGGCGCAGGTCCAGGCCGCCTTCACCGCGGGCGGGCTGCTCGCACGGGGCCTGCCGGGGTTCGCGCCCCGCTCCGCCCAGCAGACCATGGCCGAGGCCGTCGCCGAGGCCCTCGAGGGACACGAGAACCTGGTGGTCGAGGCCGGCACGGGCACGGGCAAGACCTACGCCTACCTGCTTCCGGCGCTGCTCGCCGGCCGGACCACGGTGATCTCCACCGGCACCCGGCACCTGCAGGATCGGCTCCATGCCCGGGACCTGCCTCGCCTGCAGGCCGCCCTGGGCCTGCGACGTCGTACCGCCCTGCTCAAGGGGCGCGGCAATTACCTCTGCCTCTACCGGCTGGACCTGGCGCTTTCCCAGGGCCGCGGACACGACCGGGAACAGCGCCACCACCTCGAGCTCCTGCGTGCCTGGCAGGGCCGGACGGACACCGGGGACATCGCCGAGGTGGAAGGCGTACCGGAGGCCTCGCCCCTGTGGCCCTGGGTGACCTCGACCGCCGAGAACTGCCTCGGCGCCGAGTGTCCGCGGCTTGCCGAGTGTTTCGTGGCCCGGGCGCGGCGGGCGGCCATGGAGGCCGAGATCGTGGTCATCAATCATCACCTCCTGGCCGCGGACCTGGCCCTCAAGGAGGAAGGGTTCGGCAGCCTGCTGCCGGAGGCCGAGACGCTGATCGTCGACGAGGCCCACCAGTTGCCGGACACCCTGGCGCGCTTCTTCGGCCGCAGCCTGACCAGCCGCCAGCTCGCGCAGCTCGTGCGGGACACCCGCCAGGAACACCTCCAGGCCGGCGGCAGCCCGGCCGAGCTCGACCCGCTGGCCGGGGCCCTAGAACGGGCGATGGCCGAGGTCCGCATCGCCCTCGGTCACGCCGGGCAGCGCCTGCCCTGGAGCCCGGCCCTCGAACGGTCGGTCGGACCGGCCCTGGCGCGCCTGGGGGACACCCTCGAGGCCCTGGTGGACTGGCTGGAGACGGCAGGACCGCGCAGCCGGGGATTGGCCCAGTGCCGCCAGCGCGCCCTCGGCCTGCACGCGTGCCTCCAGGACGTGCAAGGCGGGGAGGACGGCGACCAGGTCCGCTGGCTGGAGGTCCACGCGCGCGGTTTCGGCATCCATTTCACGCACCTGGAGGTGGCCACCCTGTACCAGGAGTGCACCGCGTCGCTGAAGGCGCACTGGATCTTCACCTCCGCCACCCTGGCGGTGGGGCGTTCCTTCGACCACTTCCTCCGGCGGCTCGGCCTGGAGGACGCGCGCACCCTGCAACTGCCCAGTCCCTTCGACTATGCCCGCAACGCCTTGCTCTACCTGCCGCCCGACCTGCCGGATCCCAATGCACCCGGGTACAACGCGGCCGTCATCGAAACGGCCCGCGAGGTGGTCGCCGCCAGCGACGGGCGTGCCTTCCTGCTCTTCACCAGCCACCGGGCGATGGGGGAGGCGGCCGAGGCCCTGCGCGGGACGCTGGAATACCCGGTCCTGGTCCAGGGCGAGGCCCCCCGCGCGCGGCTGCTGGCCCGGTTCCGCGCGCTCGGCAACGCCGTGCTGCTGGGGACGAGCAGCTTCTGGGAAGGGGTGGACGTGCCCGGGGAGGCCCTGTCGCTGGTGCTCATCGACCGGCTGCCCTTCGCCGCACCGGGGGACCCGGTGCTGGCGGCACGCATCGCGCGGCTGCGCGCCCAGGGCGGCAATCCCTTCCTGGAATACCAGGTGCCCCAGGCCGTGATCGCCCTCAAGCAGGGGGCCGGGCGCCTGATCCGTTCCACCCGCGACCGGGGCGTGCTGGTGTTGTGCGACCCGCGCGTGCACACCCGGCCCTACGGTCGCCTCTTCCTGGAGAGTCTGCCGCCCATGCCGGTGACCCGCTCACTGGCGGAGGTGGCCGGGTTCTTCGCTGACCAGGGAGCACCGCGCGATGCGACTGCTGGCCATTGAGACGGCCACGGAGGTCTGCAGCCTGGCCCTGTGGCTCGACGGGGAGGTCCGGGAGCGGCGGTACCGCCACCCGCGCCAGCATGCCCGCCACCTGCTGCCCTCGGTCGATGCCCTCCTCGCGGAGGCCGGTCTGGCCCTGGCTTCCCTGGACGCCCTGGCCTTCGGCCGGGGCCCGGGGAGCTTCACCGGGGTCCGCATCGCCGCCGGCGTGGTCCAGGGACTGGCCCTCGGGGCCAACCTGCCGGTGGTCCCGGTCTCGACGCTGCTCGCCCTGGGCCAGGCCGCCCTCGCCGAGGGGCCTGCCCGGCCGGTGCTGGCCGCGCTCGACGCCCGCATGGGCGAGGTCTATTTCCTGGCGTGCCGCCCCGGAGCGGAGGGGCTGCTCGCGCCGGCCTCGGAGGAGGGGGTCTATCCCCCGGAACGGGTGCCCCTGCCGCCGGAGGCGGGCTGGCTGGCGGCGGGCAGTGGCTGGGAGGCCCATGCCGCCCTGCGACACCGGGCGGGGCAGCGGGTCGCGCGGTTCGTGGAAGGCGTGGTACCGACCGCCGCGGCCGTGGCCCGGCTGGCCGCGCGGGCCTATCGGCAGGGCTGCCGGTTGCCGCCCGAGGCCGCGGTGCCGGTCTACCTGCGCGAACGCGTGGCGGACGAACGCGCCCGGGTCGATGGCTGAGGTCGTGTCGCTGCTCTCCCGACCGGCAACTGACTCAGCGGCGGGCGAGCACCAGGGCACGCCGGGGCGCGGGAAGGCCCTCCACGGTCCGGGTCGGATCGGCCGGGTCCAGGCAGCGGTCGAGCGACTCGAAGCGCATCCACTCCGTGCTGCGCTGCTCCCGCGGGGTGGTGACCGACACGTCGACGGTGCGGGCATCGCGGTAACCGCAACGCGCCAGCCAGTGTTCGAGTTCGGGCACGCTGGGCAGGAACCAGACGTTGCGCATGCGGGCATAGCGCTCCCGCGGCACCAGCACCCGGCCCGGCCCGCCTTCGATGACCAGGGTCTCGAGCACCAGGGTGCCGCCGGGCGCCAGCCGCTCGCGCAACTGCAGCAGGTGATCGAAGGGCGAGCGGCGATGGTAGAGCACCCCCATCGACAGGACGACGTCGAAGGTCTCGCCGGTGCGCGGGAAGTCCTCCAGCGCCCAGGGGAGGACCAGTGCGCGGACCTCGCCCGCGACGTACTTCCGGAAGGCGAGGTACTGGTGATGGAAGCGCAGCGAGGGGTCGATGCCCACGACCAGGGCGGCGCCGGCGAGTTGCATGCGCCAGGCGTAGTAGCCGTTCCCGCAGCCCACGTCCAGGACGCGCCGGCCTTGGAAATCCACGTGCGGGGCCAGGCGGGCCCACTTGAGGTCCGAGCGCCACTCGGCGTCGATGCGCACGCCCGGCAGTTCGAACGGCCCCTTGCGCCAGGGATGCAGCTGCATGAGGGCCGAACGCAGCCGTGCCTGCGCGGCGGGTGCCGGCGGCGGGTCCGGGCACCCGGCCGCGACCGCACCGGCCTGGACGCGCAGGGGACCGGGCGGGAGGTCGGGGAGGGCGGCGACGGCAGCCTGCCAGCGGGGCAGGTCGCCATGGCGGGACGGGTGCAGGCGGGCGGCGAGGCCCTCGGCGCAGGCCTGCGCCAGGCGGGGGAAACCGGCGCGCGCCACGGCCTCGAACGGCAGGCTGCCGGGC
>RFHK01000154.1 GCA_003695825.1 Gammaproteobacteria bacterium
CACCGGCTGGTGGCGGCCCATCCCGAGTCCCCCTACGCCGACGCCTTCAAGATCCTGCGCACGCAGGTGCTGCAACGCATGAAGGAGCACGGCTGGAAGACGCTCGCGGTCACCAGCCCCAACGCGGGCGAGGGCAAGACGCTGACCGCCCTGAACCTGGCCGCCAGCCTGGCGCTGGAGATCAGCCACACCGTGCTGCTGGTGGACGCCGACCTGCGCCATCCGGGCGTGGCCGGGCTGCTCGGCCTGGACGAGGCCCCCGGCCTGGCCGACTACCTGCTCGACGGGGCCACGCTCGAGACGCTGCTGGTCCATCCCGAGCCCCTCGAGCACCTGGTGGTGCTGCCTGCCGGCCGGCCGCTGCTCAATTCCGCCGAGCTGCTCGGTTCCCCCAACATGGCCCAGCTGGTGCGCGACCTGCGCGACCGCTACCCCGAGCGGATCGTGGTCTTCGACCTCCCGCCGGTGCTCACCGCCGCCGACGCCCTGGCGTTCGCGCCCAACGTCGACGCCCTGCTGCTGGTGCTCGAGGAAGGCCGCACCACCCAGGAGGATCTCGAACGCACCATGGAACTGCTCGACGGGCAGGCCATACTCGGCACCGTGCTCAACAAGGCCGCCCTCGCCTGAGGTCCCCGGGAGCCGTCCATGTACGAATCCTATTACGGATTCCGTGAAAAGCCCTTCTCGCTGCTCCCGGACCCCGGCTTTCTCTACTTCACGAAGAAACACCGCCTGGCGCTGGCCATGCTCGAGTACGGGCTGGCCAACCAGGCCGGCTTCACCGTGATCTCGGGAGAGATCGGCACCGGCAAGACGACCCTCATCCGCCACCTGCTCGACCGCCTCGACCAGGAACTGGCCATCGGGCTCATCACCAACACCCACCAGGGTATCGGCGAGCTCATGCAGTGGGTGCTGCTCGCGTTCGGCCTGGACTACAAGGACAAGTCGCCGGTCGAGATGTACCAGGCCCTCACCGACTACGTCATCGAGCAGTATGCCCAGGGCCGGCGCACGGTGCTCATCGTGGACGAGGCGCAGAACCTCGCCGTGGAGACCCTCGAGGAACTGCGCATGCTCTCCAACATCAACGCCGACAAGGACCAGGTCCTGCAGATCATCCTCGTCGGCCAGCCGGAGTTGCGCGAGAAGCTGCGCCGCCCGGAGCTGGTGCAGTTCGCGCAGCGCATCACGGTGGACTACCACCTCACCGCGCTGGACGAGCACGAGACGCGTGAGCTCATCCGCCACCGCCTCCAGGTGGCGGGCGGTGCACCCGACCTGTTCACCGACGCCGCCTGCAGCGCCGTGCACCGCTACAGCGGCGGCGTGCCGCGGCTGATCAACCTGCTCTGCGACCTCGCACTGGTCTACGGCTTCGCCGACCAGTGCGAACGCATCGACGCCGACCTGGTCACCGAGGTCGCCCGCGAGAAACAGGCCGGCGGGCTCTTTCCCGCGGCCCCCGCCGCCACCCCGCCCCCGGCTACCCATGCAGACGCCACCCCACCGGCCAGCGGGGGCGGGCCCGCGGCCGAGGTGCCGGACGGCGCCCCGGGGGCGCACGAACGCCCCGGGCCCCACCGGCGGCTCGAGGTGCCCCTGCGCGTGGCCCTTGCCGGGGACGAGCCGGCCCTGCGCCGGCACCTGCGCACTCTGCTCGAGGCGGCCGGCGCCTCGGTGGTGCAGGAGACCTCCCTGGACGGCCTCGACGCCCAGCCGCCGCAGGCGGCCGACCTGCTGCTCGTGGACGTGCAGGACGAGGGGGATGCAGTACCCGACCGGGTCCTGGACCTCATGGGCAGCGGCGAGATCCCGGTGCTGTTCAACGACAGCGCCCAGACCCGGGAGAGCCTGCAGGGCCGCCGGCCGGACTTCGCCGACCAGCTCGTGCGCAAGCTCTCCAGCCTGCTGCCGGAGATCCGGGCCCGGCGTCCGGACCGGCACACCGCCGAGGGTTAGATGCCTCTCCGACTCCGGCGCCTGAGCCTGTTGCTGGCGCTTGCCTGGATGGCGCTCATCTACTGGGAGTCCTCGGGGCCGATCACGATCCCGCTGCCCGAACTCTTTCCCCAGGAAGACAAGCTTGCCCACCTGGTCCTCTTCGGCCTGCTGGCCGGTTTCTACCTGGGCAGTTTTCCCACCCGCGACGGCGGCTACCGGCCCCGGCAGGTCTGGACCGCGGTGGTGCTGGCGACGCTCTACGGCCTGAGCGACGAGTGGCACCAGTCGTTCGTGCCCGGCCGCAGCGCCGACCCGGCCGACCTGCTGGCCGACGCCGTGGGTGCGACCCTGTTCGCCTGGATGCTCGCGTGGGGGATGAATCGGAAGCTAGGAGCTAGGAGCTAGGAGATAGGAGCTAGGAGCTAGGAGCTAGAAGCTGGGAGCTGGGAGCTGGGAGCTGGGAGCTCGTCCGCATGTTGCACCGGGGGTTACTCCAGACCAGCCTGCTCTGCACGCCTTCATGGCCGTCGAGACCTGCAATGACTGGAAATCCATATCTGACATGGAACAGCCCAAATTATTGATCGAATACCCGGTGGTTGCCGGCTGCCGGCTGCCTGGTCAGCCCGCGGGAATGGTGCCGAGGAAGGAGATGGGCGCCTCGCTGGCGTTCTCGAAGGTGACCTCCTCCCAGGCCTCTTCGTCGGCCAGGAGGGCGCGCAGCAGGCGGTTGTTGAGCGCATGGCCGGACTTGTAGCCATGGAAGGCGCCGATGAGGCTGTGACCGAGCAGGTAGAGGTCGCCGATGGCATCCAGGATCTTGTGCTTGACGAACTCGTTCTCGTAGCGCAACCCGTCCTCGTTGAGGATGCGGTAGTCGTCCACCACGATGGCGTTGTCCAGGCTGCCGCCCAGGGCCAGCCGGTTCGCGCGCAACTTTTCGATGTCGCGCATGAAGCCGAAGGTGCGCGCCCGGCTCACCTCCCGCACGAAGGAGGTCGTGGAGAAATCGATCTCCGAGGTCTGGCAGTGATCCTGGAAGACCGGGTGGTCGAAGTCGATGGTGAACCCCACCTTGAAGCCGTCGAACGGCTCGAAGCGCGCCCACTTGTCGCCGTCCTCGACCATGATGGTCTTGCGGATGCGGATGAAGCGCTTGGGGGCGTCCTGTTCCTGGATGCCGGCCGACTGGATGAGGAACACGAAGGGCCCGGCGCTGCCGTCCATGATGGGCACCTCGGGGGCCGAGAGTTCGACCCGGGCATTGTCGATGCCCAACCCGGCGAGTGCCGAGAGCAAGTGTTCGACCGTGGAAATGCGCACGTCTCCCGAGACCAGGGTGGTGGACAGGCGCGTATCGCCGACGTTCTCGGGGCTGGCCTTGATCTCCACGGGTTCGGGGAGGTCCACCCGCCGGAAGACGATACCGGTGTCCGGATCGGCGGGCCGCAGCGTGAGGTAGACCTTCTCGCCCGTGTGCAGGCCGACGCCGGTGGCACGGATGACGTTCTTGAGGGTGCGCTGACGTATCATCGAAGTCGTTGAATCCTTTCCAAAAACCGGCGTCTCGGCCGTGCTGTTGCAAAATGGCAACCGGAGTGTAGCACAGGACCCCCGCCCGAGAAAGCCGAATCGGTCAAGGTACCGGGCGAGCGCAGGGCCCGGCGGCGGACGCCGAGGAGACGTCACGCCCACCGCCGGGCCCCATGCCGGTCCTCCCTTCCGGCGATACGGCACCTCCCGGTCGGCCGCAGGCGGCCGGGTGCGGCACGCCCGGGGACGCTTCCGCACACACCCTCAGTCGGCCTGGCGCCGCAGGAAGGCGGGGATGTCGAGGTACTCGAAGTCCTCGTCCGCCACGGGCGCCGGGGTACTGGTCTCGGGCCGCGGGCGGGGCCGGGTGCGCGTGATGGTGGGCCGGTCGAGTGCCTCGTAGTCGACCTGTCCGGTACGCGGCTCCTTCTCGACCAGCTTGACCTTCGGCTTGACCTCGATGGTCTCGGGCTCGGGCAGGGCGCGCTCGCCGCGCTCCAGGCCCGTGGCCACCACGGTCACGCGCAGCTCGTCGCTCATCTCCGGGTCGATGACGGTGCCCACCACCACCGTGGCATTGTCGGAGGCGAATTCCTTGACCGTGTTGCCCACTTCCTCGAACTCGCCGATGGAGAGGTCCATGCCGGCGGTGACGTTGACGAGGATGCCGGCGGCCCCGGAGAGGTTCACGTCCTCGAGCAGCGGGCTGGCGATGGCGGCCTCGGCGGCCTCGCGGGCCCGGTCCTCGCCGCGCGCCACGCCCGAACCCATCATGGCCATGCCCATCTCGGACATGACGGTCTTGACGTCGGCGAAGTCGACGTTGATCAGCCCGGGGCGGGTGATGAGCTCCGCGATCCCTTGCACGGCCCCGTGCAACACGTCGTTGGCGGCCTTGAAGGCGTCCAGCAGGGTGATCTGCTTGCCGAGCACGGTGAGCAGCTTCTCGTTGGGGATGGTGATCAGCGAGTCGACGTGCTTGCCCAGCTCCTCGATGCCCTTCTCGGCGACCTGCATGCGCTTGCGTCCCTCGAAGGGGAAGGGCTTGGTGACCACGGCGACGGTGAGGATGCCGAGCTCCTTGGCGATCTGCGCCACCACCGGGGCGGCGCCCGTGCCCGTGCCGCCGCCCATGCCGGCGGTGATGAACAGCATGTCGGCTCCCTCGATGACCTCGGCGATCCGTTCCCGGTCCTCCATGGCGGCCTGGCGGCCGATGTCCGGGTTGGCCCCCGCCCCGAGGCCCTTGGTGATCGACGAGCCCAGTTGCAGCGAGATGGGGGCATTGACGTTCTGCAGCGCCTGGGCATCGGTGTTGGCGCAGATGAAGTCCACCCCCTCGATGCTGGACCGGACCATGTGCTGCAGGGCGTTGCCGCCGCCGCCGCCCACGCCCATGACCTTGATCACGGCGCTCTGGCTGTAGGTATCCATCAGTTCGAACATGGCGTCTGTCTCCTCGTGTGTCGCGTGCTTGACCGAAAACCCCTCCCGGCGCCCGTCCTGGACGTCAGAAGTTCCCCTGAAACCAGCTCCGCATCCGCGCCCAGATCCCCTTGAGGCCGCCGCGCCGGAACTCGGCGTTGCGGTGGGTACGGTTGCGGTGGCCGAACAGCAGCAACCCCACGCCGGTGGCGTAGATGGGGTTGCGCACCACATCCGACAGGCCGGTGACGTACTGGGGCAGCCCCAGGCGCACCGGCATGTGGAAGACTTCCTCGGCGAGCTCGACGAGCCCCTCGATGCGCGAGCTGCCGCCCGTGAGCACGATGCCGGCCGCGCACAGGTCCTCGAACCCGCTGCGGCGCAGCTCGGCCTGCACCAGCTGCAGCAGCTCCTCGTAGCGCGGCTCCACCACCTCGGCGAGCGTGGTGCGCGCCAGTCGGCGCGGCGGCCGGTCGCCGACGCTGGGGACCTCGATGGTCTCCTCGGGGCTGGCGAGCTGGGTGAGCGCGCAGGCGTACTTGATCTTGATCTCCTCGGCGTGCTGGGTGGGCGTGCGCAGCGCCACGGCGATGTCGTTGGTGACCTGGTCGCCGGCGATGGGGATGTTGGCCGTGTGCCGGATGGCCCCCTCGGTGAACACGGCGATGTCGGTGGTGCCGCCGCCGATATCCACCAGGCACACCCCGAGGTCGCGCTCGTCGTCGGTGAGCACGGCGTAGCTGGAGGCGAGCTGCTCGAGGATGATGTCGTCCACCTCCAGCCCGCACCGGCCCACGCACTTGACGATGTTCTGGGCCGCCGACACCGCCCCGGTGACCAGGTGCACGCGTGCCTCCAGGCGCACGCCGGACATGCCGACCGGCTCGCGGATGCCGTCCTGGCTGTCGACGATGTACTCCTGCGGCAGCACGTGCAGCAGCTTCTGGTCGGCGGGGATGGCCACGGCGCGCGCGGCGTCGATGACGCGCTCCACGTCGCCCGGCGTCACCTCCTTGTCGCGGATGGCCACGATGCCGTGGGAGTTCAGGCTGCGGATATGGCTGCCGGCGATGCCGGTGTAGACCGAGTGGATCTCGCAGCCCGCCATCAGTTCGGCCTCTTCCACGGCGCGCTGGATGGAGTGGACGGTGGACTCGATGTTCACCACCACGCCCCGCTTCATGCCCCGCGAGGGGTGCATGCCCAGCCCGATGACCTCGATGCCGCCCTCGGGCAGGACCGCGCCCACGATCGCCACCACCTTGGAAGTGCCGATGTCGAGGCCCACGATCAGGTTCTTTTCTGCTCTGCGCGCCATGCCCTCAGGTCTTCTCCTGCCCGTCGTTCGCATTCCGCCGCCAGTGCACGGCGAAGCCGTTGCTGTAGCGGAGGTCGGCATACTCGGCCCGCCGGCCGCCCTGCGCCGCCGCCACCCGGGGCCAGGCGGCGAGGAAACGCGCCAGGCGGGCGCCGGCCTCCTTGCGGCCGACCTCCAGGCGCATCCCGTCGGCGAGCACCAGGTGCCAGGCACGGCGGGCGTCCAGCCGCAGCCGCACGGGATGCAGGCCGATCGCGGCGAGCCGCCCCGCCCAGTCCCGCCAGCGGGCGAGCACCTGCCGCTCACTGCCTTCCGGGCCGTCGAGCCGGGGCAGCCCGTCCGGCACCCGGTGTCCCGCCGTGGCGAAGCGCACCCCCTGCGCGTCGAGCAGGGCGTCCGTGCCCCAGCGCGCAACCGGCACCCGCTCTTCGATACGCACCTCCAGCCGGTCCGGCCACAGGCGCCGCACCTGCGCGCGCCGCACCCAGTCCAGGGATTCCGCGGCGCGGCGCACCGCCGCCACGTCCACCGTGAAGAACCCCTGCCCCCGCCAGGCCGGCTCGAGCGCGGCACGCACCTCGGCCGGGGTGAGCGTGGCCAGGGACCCGGTCACCCGGACACCCCGCAGCGGGAAGCGCTGCGCGTCGAACAGCAGGTGAATCCCGGCGCCGAGCGCCCCCAGGGCGGCGAGCGCCAGCACCCCGGCCAGCCACCGGCGCAGGCGCACCCAGCCCTGCGCCCAGCGCGTCCGCCGGTCGCGGCGCGGGCGAGCCTGGACGCTACCGTGCCGGCGCCGGCGCCGCCTCATGCACCCACCTCCTCGCGCTCCCGGCTGGTCTCGAGGATGGCCCGGACCAGCGCATCGAAATCCATTCCCGCCGCGCGGGCCGCCATCGGGACCAGGCTGTGGTCGGTCATGCCCGGCACCGTGTTGACCTCCAGGAACCAGGGGTTGCCTGCGGCGTCGACCATCAGGTCCACCCGCCCCCAGCCGGAGGCGCCCACCGCCGCGAAGGCCGCCAGCGCCTGCGCCGCCAGGGCCCGCTCCTCGGCCTCGGGCAACCCGCAGGGTATGAGGTAGCGGGTGTCCTCGGCCCGGTACTTGGCCTCGAAGTCGTAGAAGGTGCGCGGGGTCTCCAGGCGGATCATGGGCAGGGCCCGCTCCCCCAGGATCGCCACCGTGTATTCCGCGCCCTCGATCCAGCGTTCGAGGAGCACCTCGCGGTCGGCACCGGCGGCCGCCGCCCAGGCCGGGGCCAGGGCCTCGGGCCCGTCCACCCGGCACATGCCGATGCTGGACCCTTCGTGCACCGGCTTGACGATGAGCGGGTAGCCCACCGCCCGGGCCGCGTCCTCGAGCGCGGCCGCGTCGGTGACCAGCCGGGCCGGCGGCGTGGGAATGCCCGCGGCCTGCCAGATCCGCTTGGTCCGGTACTTGTCCATGGCCAGCGCCGAACCCAGCACCCCGCTGCCGGTGTAGGGAAGTCCCAGGGCCTCGAGGGCGCCCTGGACGACCCCGTCCTCGCCCCCGCGCCCGTGCAGCATGACGAAGGCGCGCGTGCAACCGGTCTCCACCAGGCGGCAGAGGCTGCCGTCGCGGGCGGGATCGAAGCCCTGTGCCTCGATGCCCTGGCGGCGCAGGGAGGCGAGCACGGCCTGCCCGCCCTGCCGGGAGATCTCCCGCTCGGCGGAAATCCCCCCGTAGAGCACGGCCACCTTGCCGAATCCCCCGTTCACGACGGCACCCCCACGATGCGCACCTCGGGCTCGAGCCGCACGCCGAAGGCGGCCTCGACCTGCGCCTGGACGTGGCGGATCAGGCGCTCGATGTCCGTGGCCGTGGCCGCACCCGTGTTGACGATGAAATTGGCATGCCGGTCGGAGACACAGGCCCCGCCGATGCACGTCCCCTTGAGGCCGGCCGCCTCGATGAGGCGGGCGGCATGGTCCCCCGGCGGGTTGCGGAACACCGAGCCGCAGCTCGGCTGGCGCGTGGGCTGGGTGGCGCCGCGGCGCGCGAGCAGGGCCCGGATGCGCGCCTGCGCCGCCGCCGGGTCCCCCGGGGCATAGCGGAAACGCCCGGCCACGAACCACTCCCCCGGCGGGCCTACCACCCGGCGGTAGCCGACCTCGAAGTCGGAAGGGTCCCGCCAGCGCAGCACGCCCCGGCGGTCGATGGTCTGCACGGCGGTGACCGCCGCCCAGGTCTCGCCGCCGAAGGCCCCGGCGTTCATGGCGAGCGCACCGCCCACGGTGCCGGGGATGCCGGCCAGGAACTCGGCCCCGGTCAGCCCGGCCCGTGCCGCCGCGCGCGCCAGCCGGGCACAGGTCACCCCGGCCTCGGCCTCGAAGCCCTCGGGCCCCACGCGCACCAGCCGGTCGAGCGCCCCCTGCAGGGCGATCACCACGCCGGGAAAGCCCCCGTCGCGCACCAGCAGATTGCTCCCCAGCCCCACCATCAGCACCGGCAAGTCCGGATCCAGCCCGGCCAGGAAGGCCGCCAGGTCGTCCACGCCGGCGGGTCGGTAGAACAGGCGTGCCGGCCCGCCGACCCGCCAGCTCGTGTGGCGCGCCATCGGCTCGTGCTCGCGCAGCACCCCGCCGCCCATGTCCGCCTCCGCCGCCGTCATTCCGGTCGCCGCCTCCCTGCCGGCCGGGGATCGCGCGGCCGCTTCCCCGCCGGCACCCGGCGCGGACGCGGCCGCCCGGTGCCGGCCAACCGGCTGTAGAGCGCTTCGCCGCAGCCGAACCGCAAGCGCACCTGTCCCATTCGCGTGCTGCTCATTCCCTTGCCCCCCTGCGTTCGTCACCCTCCTGCGCCGGCCAGCGTTCCGCCAGCCGCCGCGCCACCTGCCCGATGCTGCCGGCACCGAGCGTCAACACCACGTCCCCCTCCCGGAGCACGGCCTCCAGCGTGCCGGGCAGGGCCTCCGCCTCGGCCTCGAACACCGGGTCGATGCGCCCCCGGGCACGGACGGCCCGCGCCAGCGCCCGCCCGTCGGCACCCTCGATCGCGGGCTCTCCGGCGGGATAGACCTCCGTGAGCACCAGGGCGTCGGCCCGGGAGAGCACGGCGGCGAAGTCCTCGAACAGGTCGCGCGTGCGCGTATACCGGTGGGGCTGGAAGACCAGGACCAGGCGGCGGTCCGGCCAGCCGGCCCGGGCGGCGGCGAGGGTGGCCGCCATCTCCGTGGGATGGTGGGCGTAGTCGTCGACCAGCCGCACCGTCCCGGCCGGGCTGCGCCGCTCCCCGTAGTCCTGGAAGCGGCGCCCGATGCCGGCGAAGTGTTCCAGCCCGGCGAGCAGGATGGATTCCTCCACCCCCAGCTCCAGGGCCACGGCGATGGCGGCCAGGGCGTTGCGCACGTTGTGCTCGCCGGGCAGGTTGAGCGTGACCGGCAGCCGCCGGTCCGAGGCGCGCAGCACCAGGTCGAAGTGCATGCGGGTGCCTTCCTGGCGCAGCCGCTCCGCCCGCAGGTCGGCCTCGGGGGCCTGGATGCCGTAGGTGCGCACCGGGCGCGCGACGCGGGGTAGGATGGCGCGCACGCCGGGATCGTCCAGGCACAGCACGGCCAGCCCATAGAAGGGCAGATGGTGCAGGAACTCGACGAAGGTCTCGCGCAGGCGGGCGTAGCTGTGGTCGTAGGTGGCCAGGTGATCGGCATCGATGTTGGTCACCACCGCGATCATCGGCTGGAGGTAGAGGAAGGTGGCGTCGGACTCGTCGGCCTCCGCCACCAGGTAGCGGCCGGTGCCCAGCCGGGCATTGGTGGCCGCACTGTTCAGACGACCGCCGATGACGAAGGTGGGATCCAGCCCGCCCTCGGCCAGGAGGCTCGCCACCAGGCTGGTGGTGGTCGTCTTGCCATGGGTGCCCGCCACCGCGATGCCGAAGCGGAACCGCATGAGCTCGGCGAGCATCTCGGCGCGGGGGACCACGGGAATGTGGCGCGCCCGGGCCGCGGCCACCTCCGGGTTGTCGCTCCCCACGGCGCTGGAGACCACCACCACGTCGACCTCCCGCACGTGCTCCGGCGCATGCCCGAGGTGGACCCTGGCCCCCATGGCCGCCAACCGCTCCGTGGTCGGCGAGGCGGCGAGGTCGGAACCGCTCACTTCGTAACCCAGGTTGATCATGACCTCGGCGATGCCGCTCATGCCGGCCCCGCCGATACCGACGAAGTGGACCCGGCGCACCCGTCCCATGGCGTCGTCCGGCCAGCGCGCGGGCAGGCGCCGCGGTGCCCCGTTCATACCGCGGCCCTCCCTTCCAGGCAGATCTCCGCCACGCGGCGGGCCGCCTCCGGCATCGCCCTGGCCCGCGCGGCCTGCGCCATGGCCCGTTGCCGGTCCCGGTCGCCGAGCAGGCGTGCCAGGCACTCGGCGAGCCGCTCGGCCGTCAGCCGGGACTGGGGCAGGAGCTCCGCGGCCCCGGCATCGGCCAGGTAGCGGGCGTTGGCCGTCTGGTGGTCGTCCACGGCATGGGGATAGGGCACGAGGATCGCGCCCACCCCGGCCGCGGCGAGCTCGGCGACGGTGAGCGCCCCGGCCCGGCAGACCACCAGGTCCGCCCAGGCATAGGCGGCCGCCATGTCGTCGATGAAGGGCACGAGTTCCGCCTCCACGCCGGCCGC
>RFHK01000155.1 GCA_003695825.1 Gammaproteobacteria bacterium
CGGCAGGGTGCGCGGTGCACGGACGCGCACCCGCTTGCTGCGTCCCCCCTGCCCGGCCTCGACCCGGACCGCCGACTTGGGCACACCGCAGAGTGCGGCGAGAAAGGCGCACAGGTGGGCGTTGGCCCGCCCCTCGACGGGCGGGGCGGTGATGCGGACGCGGAGGCGGTCCCCGTGCCGGCCCAGGAACTCGTCGCGCCGGGCGCGCGGCTGGACGTGCAGGGAGAGCACCAGGTCCTCGCCTTCCCAGCGCCAGGGAGTGTTCATTGCAGCAGGATACCGAACAGGGGCAGGACCAGCATCTTGGCCACCACGAGGGCGAGGATGGCCAAGAGCGGGCTCAGGTCGACGCCCGAGATCGGCGGCAACAGGCGACGGAAGGGGCGCAGCACGGGCTCGGCCAGGCTGTGGACGATCGACACCACCGGATTCCACGCCCCGGGGCTGATCCAGCTCAGGATGGCCAGGATGAAGATGGCGAAGAGGAAGACGTTGAAGAGCATGTCGGTGAGCGTGGCGAGCGAGAGCACCAGCGCCGCCCAGGGATGGAGTGCGCCCCGCAACAGGCCGAGCAGCAGTTGCCCCAGCCACTCGATGCCGACCAGGGCCACGAGGGTGGCGGTGTCGACACGCCCGGCGGGCGGGACCAGGCGCCGCAAGGGCACGACCACCGGGTTGGTCACCTTCACCAGAAACTGGCTCACCGGGTTGTAGAAATCCGCCCGCACGGCGGCCAGCAGGAACCGCAGGAGCACGGCCAGGACGTAGAGCTCGATGAGCGTGGTGAGCAGGAACTCGAGCGGCCGGGTGAAATAGTCGCTGCCCATCACGGCCCTCCCAGCTCGTCGGCCAGTTCACGGGACCGCTCGGCGGCCGCCGCCACAGCGCGGGCCACCAGCTCGCGGAAACCGCCCGCCTCGAACACGGCCAGGGCACGCTCGGTGGTGCCGCCCGGGGAGGTCACGCGCACGCGCAGGGATTCCGGGCCTTCCGCGCTCTCGAGGGCCATCTTCGCCGCCCCGAAGACGGTCTGGAGGGTGAGCAGGCGGGCCTGGTCGGCGGGCAGGCCCAGGCGCTCGCCAGCGGCCTGCAGGGCCTCCATGAGCAGGAAACAGTAGGCCGGTCCACTGCCGGAGAGCGCCGTCACGGCATCGAGCAGGCGCTCGTCGTCCACCCACAGGGTGATACCCACCGCGCGCAGGATGGATTCGGCCAGGTCGCGCTGCGCCGCCGCCACCTCCGGCATGGCATAGAGGGCCGTCACGCCGCTCTGCACCAGGGCCGGGGTGTTCGGCATGCACCGCACCAGCGGCACCGACCCACCGATCCAGCGCAGCAGGGCGTCCGTGCGCAGACCCGCCGCGATCGAGATGACCAGGGGCCGGGCGGCCCGCAAGGAAGGACCGAGCGCTTCGAGCACACCCTGCATGACCTGGGGCTTGACGGCGAGGACCACCACGTCGGCCCCCTCGACGGCACGGCGGTTGTCCTCGACCACGACCACCCCGAAACGCTCCGCCAGCCAGGCACGCCGTTCGGCCCGGGGTTCCGAGACCACCAGGCGCGCCGGGGAGAGGCCGTCGGCGATGAGCCCCCCGATCAGGCTGGTGGCCATGTTGCCTCCGCCGATGAAGGCGATGGTGGCTTGTTGCATCCCTCTGGCTCCCGAGTCGTGCGGCACGATGCCGCTGAAGTATACCGCCTCCCCCGGCTTCGGCAGGAATCACCGGGTGGGCCGGGGCCCGAAGATGCCCGTCCCGACCCGCACCAGGGTCGCACCCTCGGCGATCGCCGCCTCCAGGTCGCCGCTCATGCCCATCGAGAGCACGTCCAGTGCCCAACCCCGGGCCTGCAGGTCCTCTTGCAGGCCGCGCAGCGCCGCGAAGGCCCGCCGCTGGGCGGCGAAGTCGTCGCTGGGTGCCGGGATCGCCATCAGCCCGCGCAGGCGCAGGCGCGGCAGCGCCGCCACCACTTCGGCCAGGGCCGGCAAGGCTGCGGGCGCCACGCCCCGCTTGCTGGCCTCGCCGCTGACGTTGACCTGGATGAGCACGTTCAACGGCGGCCGGCCGGGTGGGCGCTGGGCGTCGAGTCGACGCGCGAGCCTCTCCGTGTCGAGGCTCTGGATCCAGTCGAACGCCGCCGCCAGGCGGCGGGTCTTGTTGGACTGGATGGGGCCGATGAAGTGCCACTCCAGTGGCAGCGCGGCCAGGTGTACCTGCTTGGCCAGGGCCTCCGCCACGTAGGATTCCCCGAACCGGCACTGTCCCGCCGCGGCCGCCGCCCGCACGTCCGCGGGTGGGAAGGTCTTGCTGACGGCCAGCAGGCGGATCTCCTCCGGCCGCCGCCCGTAGCGCTGGCACCAGGCCTGGATCCGCTCGTGCAGGCGCTCGAGGCGCCCGCGGATCTCCCGGGCGCGACGCGCCTCTGCGGACGGGCCGTTCACCGCCATGGGTCAAGGGAAGCGCCGGGCAGACGATACAGGGTACGATGCCAACGGCAAGCAGACAGGGGGAAGGAAAGGACGATGGACATCGCGGAACTCCTGGCCTTCGGCGTGAAGAACAATGCCTCGGACCTGCACCTCTCGGCCGGGCTGCCGCCCATGATCCGGGTGGACGGCGACATCCGACGCATCAACGTGCCGCCGCTCGACCACAAGCAGGTCCACGCGCTGGTCTACGACATTATGAACGACAAGCAGCGCAAGGACTACGAGGAATTCCTGGAGACGGACTTCTCCTTCGAGATCCCCAACCTGGCCCGGTTCCGCGTCAATGCCTTCAACCACAACCGTGGCGCCGGGGCCGTGTTCCGGACCATCCCCTCGAAGGTCCTCAGCCTCGAGGAAATCAAGGCACCCCCGGTGTTCAAGGAGATCGCCGACCAGCCGCGCGGCATCGTGCTGGTGACCGGGCCCACGGGTTCCGGCAAGTCGACCACGCTGGCGGCCATCCTCAACTACATCAACGAGACCCGCTACGAGCACATCCTGACCATCGAGGATCCCATCGAGTTCGTGCACGAGTCGAAGAAATGCCTCATCAACCAGCGCGAGGTGCACCGGGACACCCTGGGCTTCGCCGAGGCGCTGCGCTCGGCCTTGCGCGAGGACCCCGACATCATCCTCGTGGGCGAGATGCGTGACCTGGAGACCATCCGCCTGGCACTCACGGCGGCCGAGACCGGTCACCTCGTGTTCGGCACCCTGCATACCAGCTCGGCGGCCAAGACCATCGACCGCATCATCGACGTCTTCCCGGCCGCCGAGAAGTCCATGGTGCGCTCCATGCTCTCGGAATCGCTGCGGGCGGTCATCTCCCAGACCCTGATCAAGAAGGTCGGCGGGGGACGGGTCGCGGCGCACGAGATCATGATCGGCACGCCGGCCATCCGCAACCTGATCCGCGAGGACAAGGTGGCGCAGATGTACTCGGCCATCCAGACCGGCCAGGCCGTGGGCATGCAGACCCTCGACCAGAACCTCCAAGAGCTGGTCGCCAAGGGCATCATCACCCGCCAGGACGCCCGGGCCAAGGCCGTGAACAAGGAGTTGTTCAGGTAAAGAAGCGAGGAGCTGGGAGCTGGAAGCTAGAAGCTGGAAGCTAGAAGGCAGGAGATTCACCATTGGTTTCGAGACGCCCCCTTCCGACTTCCGACTTCCGACTTCCGACTTCCGACTTC
>RFHK01000156.1 GCA_003695825.1 Gammaproteobacteria bacterium
CCTTTCGTTTTACGCATCTTCTGCTTCGGGACTCCGATGCTAGTCGAAAAAGATGACAGCAGGATGAAATTCCGGTCGGTACGCGATGTCCTGCTTCAGCTGCGGGCAGCGGTGACGCTGTCGTCGGTGGTGATCAGCCGGCGCAGTGCGTAGAAGTTCTCGTAGTCGATGTGGTGGAGCATCAGCCCCACACCCTCGTTCGAGCCGTGGATGGCCACGGCCGGTAACCGGTGCTCGACGCGTATCCCGTCGTGCTCGGTCTCGAAGCGGACCTCGATGTGGGCGTTGGGAGGGATCCGGACGCCGCCGGTCTCCACGTACATGCCTTCCAGGCTGACGTCCCGGGTCAGTCCCTCGATCACGCCCACCGGTTCGTAGCGCAGGCGCACGGGCATCTGCAAGGGTCTACGCTGGCTCCACCGTTGTTCTTTCATGCGCCGGTTCTCCCTGTTGCGGGCCTTCCCCGGGCGGACGGCCGGGTGCCCGACCGCCTCGCTCGATCCGATTCTCGGACTTTGGCACGTACTTGGCAAGTATCGGCCGTTCGGGTGTGTGATGCTCCCGCACGGCCCCCGCAGCATCCGGCCCCGTGTCCGGCGCCGAGGGCGGGGATGCTGGTATAGTCCGGAACCATGCAGGAGGGCGGCATGGAGCAGGATGAGAGGCAGACGCACGTCGCGGCCGTCGACCTGGGTTCCAACAGCTTCCACATGATCGTGGCCCGCGTGGAGTCGGGTGAACTGCGGGTGCTCGATCGCCTGCGCGAGCCCGTGCGGCTGGCCGCGGGGATCACGCCCGACCACCGCCTCACCGAGGAAGCCCGCCGTCGGGCCCTGGCCTGTCTCGACCGCTTCGGGCAGCGGGTGCGCCATTTCCCCCCGGGCAGCGTGCGCGCCGTGGGGACCAACACCTTGCGCGTGGCCGGGCGGGACGGATCCTTCCTGCAGGAAGCCAGCGCCTGCCTCGGCCATCCCGTCGAGGTCGTCTCGGGCATCGAGGAGGCCCGCCTCATCTACGAAGGCGTGGTGCACAGCCTGGCGGGCCATGGCAAGGCCCGCCGCCTGGTCGTCGACATCGGCGGCGGCAGCACCGAGGTGATCCTCGGTGACGACCAGGGGCCGAGGGACATGGAGAGTCTCTACATGGGCTGTGTCGGCATGACCCAGCGCCATTTCCCGGAAGGGCGCATCACGCGCGAACGCTGGCGAGAGGCACTCCTGGAAGCGCGCCTGGAACTGCATCCGCACCGACAGCGCTTTCTCGCGCAAGGCTGGGACGTCGTGATCGGTTCCTCCGGAACCGTCAAGGCCGTGGGCGAGATCTGCCGCCGCCAGGGATGGTCGGAGCGCGGCATCGGACGCCAGGGGGTGCGCAGGCTGCGCAAGGTACTGCTCGCCGCCGGCAGGGTCGAGCGGATCCGGCTCGAGGGGCTCTCCGAGGACCGGCGCCCGGTGCTGGCCGGGGGCGTGGTCATCCTCCAGGCCCTGTTCGAGGCGTTCGACCTCCAGCACATGGAGATCTCTCCCGGCGCCCTGCGCGAGGGATTGCTCTACGACCTGCTCGGCCGCATGCGTCATCGCGACGTGCGCCGCGAGAGCGTCTACCGGATGGCGCGGCGCTTCCACGTGGACCTGGCCCAGGCCGAGCGGGTCGACGAGGTGGCCCAGTGCCTGCTCCGGCGGGTGCACCGCGACTGGCGGCTCGACCTGGCGGCATGCCGCCCCTGGCTGCACTGGGCGGCCTGGCTCCACGAGGTGGGGTTGTCCCTGGCCCACAACCGTTACCACCGCCACGGGGCCTACCTGGTGCGCCATGCCGACCTGCCCGGTTTTTCCCTGGATGAGCAGTGCCTGCTGGCCTTCCTGGTGCGCAGCCACCGACGCCGCTTTCCACGCGAGGAGCTCGAGGAACTGCCCCGGGTCTGGCGCACGACGGCACTGCACCTGGCCGTGCTGCTGCGGCTTGCCGTGCTGCTGCGCAGGGGCCGGCGGGATGCTGACTTGCCCCTCTTCGGAGTGCGCGCGGGGGATCGCTGGATCGCCCTGCACTTCCCGGAAGGATGGATCCGCGCCCATCCGCTCACCGCCGCGGACCTGGAGCGCGAAGCCCGCTGGCTCGAGGCCGTGGACTTCCGCCTCGACTACGGCGAACACCCGGGGCGGGCGGAAGGATGATGGAATCGCTTTCGAGGGGGTGCCAGACCTCCGTGTTCGGTAGACGGGGGTTTCGATCCACGGTGGCCATTCCCTACCGAGAGAGGCCCGGGTAGGGCAAGGGCCGCTTCCGCCCGGGTGCATCAACCGGGGCGGGCGTACTTCTCCAGCAGGATCTGCTGGGCGCTGCGTGCCTCGTCGCCCGCACCCGGCCGCACGCGGCGGTAGCTGCCGTCACGTTGCAGTTCCCAGGCCTGGGTGTTGTCGGAGAGGTACAGTTCCAGCCCGTCGTGCAGGATGCGGCGTCCGAGCCGCGAGTCTTCCACCGGGAAGGCGACCTCGACGCGGCGGAAGAAATTGCGGTCCATCCAATCGGCGCTGGAGAGATAGAGCTCGCTCTGGCCGCCGTTGAAGAAGAAGAACGCCCGCGTGTGCTCCAGGAAGCGGCCCACGATGGAACGGACCCGGATGTTTTCCGACACGCCCGGAATCCCCGGGCGCAGGCAGCAGATGCCCCGTACGACGAGGTCGATCTGCACGCCCGCCTGGCTCGCCCGGTAGAGCGCGCGGATGATTTCCGGTTCGATCAGGGCGTTCATCTTGGCCACGATGCGGGCCTTGCCCCCCTTGCGGGCCAGCACGGCCTCGCGCTCGATCTTCTCGAGCAGGGCGCTGTGCAGGGTGAAGGGGGATTCCAGCAGCTTCCGCAGCGGCCGGCCGCGCCCGAGGCTGGTGAGCTGCTGGAAGATCCGGTGGACGTCCTCTCCGATGACCGGGTCCGCGGTCAGGAACCCGTAGTCGGTATACAGGCGGGCCGTGCGGGCATGGTAGTTGCCGGTGCCCAGGTGGACGTAATGGCGCAGGCGCCGCCCCTCGCGGCGGGTGATGAGCAGCATCTTGGCGTGCGTCTTGTAGCCCACCACGCCATAGACGACGTGGGCCCCGGCTTCCTGCAGGCGCGTGGCGAGCTTGATGTTGGCCTCTTCGTCGAAGCGGGCGCGCAGCTCGACCACCACCGTCACCTCCTTGCCCTCGCGCGCCGCCTGGACGAGGGCCTCCACGATGGCCGAGTCGGGCCCGGTACGGTAGAGGGTCTGCCGGATGGCGAGCACCTTCGGGTCGGTCGCCGCCTGGCGCACCAGGTCGATCACGGGCGAGAAGGACTCGAACGGGTGGTGCAACAGGAGGTCTCCCCGGCGCAGGGCATCGAAGAAGTTCTGCTCGGGGGCCAGTATCGCCGGTCGGGTGGGCTTGAAGGGCGGGAACTTCAGGTCGGGGCGGTCGACGAGATCGGCGATCGCCAGCAGGCGGTTGAGGTTGACCGGGCCGTTGACCTGGTAGAGGTCTTCCTCCTGCAGCCCGAACTGGTGGAGCAGGAACTCGGCCATCTCGCGCGGGCAGTTGTCGGCCACCTCCAGGCGCACGGCGTCCCCGTACCGGCGCGAGAGCAGTTCGCCCTCCATGGCACGCATGAGGTCGTCGATCTCTTCCTCGTCCACGAAGAGGTCGCTGTTGCGCGTGACGCGGAACTGGTAGCAGCCGGTCACCCGCATGCCCGGGAAGAGGTCCTCGACGAAGGCGTGGATGATGGAAGAGAGGAACACGAAGTCGTACGGCCCGGCGTCGGTCTCCTCGGGGGGCAGGCGGATGAGGCGGGGCAGGGAACGCGGTGCCTGCACGATGGCGATGCCGCCGGACCGCCCGAAGGCGTCCCGGCCCTCGAGCGAGACGATGAAGTTCAGGCTCTTGTTGAGGATACGCGGAAAGGGGTGGGCGGGATCCAGGCCCAGCGGGCTGAGCACCGGCAGCAGTTCGTGCGTGAAGAAGTCGCGCACCCACTCGGCCTGGCGCGCGCTCCAGTCGGTGCGGCGCACGAAGCGGATCCGTTCCTGCTCCAGCGCGGGGATGAGCTCCTCGTTGAGAACGTGGTACTGGCGTTCCACCAGCGCGTGGGCCCGGGCACTGATACGGTGCATCACTTCCTGGGGCGTGAAGCCGTCCGATCCGCTTTCGACCGAGCCGATGGCGATCTTCTGCTTGATCCCGGCGACGCGGATCTCGAAGAACTCGTCGAGGTTGGTGCTCGAGATGCACAGGAAGCGCAGCCGCTCGAGCAGCGGCGTCGACGGATCGCGTGCCTGCTCCAGGACGCGTTCGTGGAAGGCCAGCAGGCTCAGCTCGCGGTTGATGTAGAGTTCCGGGCTGGCGAGATCGACCGCGCTCGGGTTGCGTTCGTCCATGCCGGTTGCCATGCAAGATCCCTGCCTCATGATAGCAGTTGGCCGGCGGTTTGCGGCCCCCTCCCGCCTGCGGTTTCTCGTTGCGGTGCAGCGTGCAGGGCTGCCTGTCTGGCGCCTCGTGCGGGTCGGGATGCACGGTACATGCATGGCGGCGATGGAGACCCGCCAGCGGGCCCTGCCTCGTGGCTGCCACGGCCTACCCGCAGGGGCGGGTTCCGGTTATGCTAACGGCCTATCGGGCCGGGGTCTCCACCGGGAAGTGGCGGCAAGGAGCGGCGGCAACCACGACGGATCCCTGACCAGCAGGAGAGAGGAAGGATGGACCAGGATTCGGCACCA
>RFHK01000029.1 GCA_003695825.1 Gammaproteobacteria bacterium
CGGCTGGTCTATTCCACCTGCACCTTCGCCCCCGAGGAGAACGAGGCGGTGGTCCAGCAGGCCCTGGAACGGTACGGCGCGGTCCTGCGCATCCTTCCGGTCGCGTTGGCACTGCCCAACCGCCGCCCTGGACTCACCGAGTGGCAGGGCAGGCACTTCGCGCCGGAGCTGGCGCACGCCGTGCGTATCCTCCCCGGCAAAGGCATGGAGGCCTTCTTTCTCTGCCTGGTCGAGAAGTGTGCGAGCCTGGAACGGAACGGGGGAAGAAAGGGACGGCGACGCCCCGGGCCGGTGCACGGGCGCCGCCGCCGAAGGAGAGAGATCGATCAGAATTTCAGACCGGCCCAGATCCAGAACTTCGTCGTGTCGGTGGCGAACTTGTCGGCATTGTAGTCGGCGAATTTCACCCCGACGCTGTAGTGCTTGCCGAATTTCTTCGCCGCCAGCAGGTTCCACTCGGTGCCGTAGTCGGTACTGCCCTGGTCGGACGAGAAGTCGTGGTAGACGGCGAGCAGCTTGATGCCGGCCAGCTTGCCGCCCACGGAGAGGTAGACGTCTTCCAGGCCACTCTTGGGCGTCGTCAGGAACTTGTCCGCCCAGCCGTTGAAGGCATGCTTGGTGGCCAGGGGCGTCTGGAAGCCGGCGTAGTTGTCGTGGCCGAGTACCTCGTAGCCGAGCTTGGCCGTGATTCCCCGCGCCTTCCCGCCGACTTCGATCAGGCGGTAGTCGCCGTCGATGGCGTTGTTTCCTCCCTTGTAGTCGGACTGCTTGGCATACTCCAGGGCATAGAGGAGGGTGAAGGCGTCGAGGTCCTGCTTGCCGGTGAAGCGCAGGCCCAGGGTCTTGTTCGAGTTCTGGTTCCTGAGATCGAGGAAGTAGCCGTAGGCCGTGAGCTTGCCGACGGGCAGGCCGGCATAGTCGAGGTGCACGATGTGGGAGCGCGTGTCGATGTGGTTCTCGAGGATGTCGTGGACCTCGGTGACATAGCCGTAGACGATCGTGGTGTCGGGCAGGCTGGTGTTGACCAGCGTGAAGCCCTGGAACGTCTGTTCGTTCTGGCGCCACCCCACGTTGCCGACGAAACGGGCATTGTCCAGGATGACCCGTTGCAGGCCGTAGCGAATGCGGGTGTCCGGCAGGCCGGTGTACTGCAGGTAGGCCTGGTTGACGGCGGTGGCGTCCGGATCGGCGACCACCGGGTACTGGGTCTTGCCGTTCTTCTTGCTGTTGTAGTCGTCGTCGCTGACCGCGGTCGTGTCCTCGAACTCAGCGAAGGCGCTCACGCCCAGGTACGTCCCCGTGCCGTAACCCAGGCGCGTGCGCAGGGTGAAGGCATGGGCATTCTTGGAGATTCCGGTCTGGTCGACATTCTCGTAACGCAGACGCATGTCGAGCGAGGGCTTGCCGCCGGCCAGGGCCTCGGTGATCGTGTCCGCGGCCGGTACGCTGCCGCTGCAGGCCAGCAGCAGGGCGGCACCCAGGGGGGCGAGACGATGGGGGCGAGGGGTTCGAATCGGCATGGCGGTTCTCCTTGCTGCTCAACCAGAGGATCACCGCGCCTTGATATACCACACAGATCAAATGGTCTTTGATGCGGGTCAAGTGCCCCCGGCGGTCGGCCCGACAGGCTTCTAGGTGTCGGCGCCGAGTGCGCGGGCCCGGGCGAGGCGTTCACGGCGCTCCAGGCGGTCCCGGTCCAGGCTGTATTGCGGATCGGCCTCGGGCCACCCGCAGAGGTGGCGTTCGACCAGGCTGGCCAGGGCCTCGATGTGACTCGGGTGGGCGTTGAGCGCCGGGATGTACTCGAAGCGGGAACCCCCGGCCTTGAGGAAACGCTCACGATTCTGGAGGTTCAGCTCCTCGAGGGTCTCCAGGCAGTCCGCGCTGAAGCCGGGTGCCACGACGTGGACGGTCTCGATGCCCTGCTTGGCCCACTCGGTGAGCGTCTCGTCCACGTAGGGACGCAGCCATTCCTCGTGGCCGAAGCGCGACTGGAAGGCCACCTGCCAGCGCTCCGGCTCCAGGCGCAGGCGCTCGGCGACCAGGCGCGCCGTCTTGTGACACTCGCAGAAGTAGGGATCGCCGTCGCGCTGGTAGCGTTTCGGTATGCCGTGGAAGGAGAACAGCAGGCGGTCGGGACGGCCTTCCTTGGCCCAGACCCGCTGAATGCTGGCGGTGAGGGCCTCGATGTATTCCGGGTGGTCGTGATAGTGCTGGATCAGGCGGGTCTCGGGGATCCAGCGCCAGGTCATGAGTACGCGCATCACCGCGTCGAAGATCGAGGCCGTGGTGGTGGAGGAGTATTGCGGGTAGAGCGGCAGCACCACGAGGCGGCGGCAACCGGCCTTGCGCAGCTCGGTCATGGCCGATTCGATGGAGGGTTGCCCGTAGCGCATGCCGAGGGCCACCTTGACCGGCAACCGAAGGCGCCGCTCCAGCTCCCGCTGCAGGGCGCTTTCCTGGGCACGTGCGGTGACCAGGAGCGGGGAGCCCTCCGGCGTCCAGATCCGTGCGTAGTTGCGCGCCACCCGTGCGGGGCGGAAACGAAGGATGAAGCCATGCAGGATGAGCCACCAGGGCAGGCGGGGGAATTCCACCACGCGCGGATCGGAGAGGAACTCGGCCAGGTAACGGCGCACGGCCTCCGGCGTGGGCCGTTCCGGGGTGCCGAGGTTGGCGATGAGCACCCCGAGGACACCGGGGGCATCGTGCACGAACGCGGCGGATTGCCTCGTGGAAGTCATGGCCCGCTATTATGCGGGAAGCCGCCCGGGCGGGCGAATCAGGCCACGTGCCCGGACCCGGAGGCCGATGTGTGCGCTCCCCGTCCCTTCGCGTCGGCCTCCCGGTCGGCCAGCAGGTGCTGGACGCGGCGTACCTTGTCGATCTGGTCTAGGAAGGCCTCCACGCAGCGGGGGTCGAGGTGCCGGCCGCTCTCCCGCATCAGGTACTCCAGGGCATCCCGGGTCGACCACCCTTTCTTGTAGGGCCGCTTGCTGGTGAGTGCATCGTAGACGTCGGCCACGGCCACGATGCGCGCCGGCAGGGGGATGTCGTCGCCGCGCAGGCCGTGCGGGTAACCCGTGCCGTTGAACTTCTCGTGGTGGCGCAGGGCGATCACGGCACCGACCTGCAGGAACTGCGAGGGGGAATCCTTGAGGATCTCATAGCCGATGACGGTGTGCTGCTTCATGATCTCGAATTCTTCCGGGGTCAGCCGTCCCGGCTTGCGCAGCACCGCATCGGGGATACCGATCTTCCCGATGTCGTGCATGGGCGCGGCCAGCTCGATGATGTGGCAGGTCTCTTCGTCCTCGCCCAAGGCCTCGGCGATCAGGCGGGCATACTTCGCCATGCGGTAGACGTGGTTGCCGGTCTCCTCGTCGCGGTATTCCCCGGCCTTGGCGAGCCTGAGCAGGGTCTCCTGCTCGCGCACCCGCAGCGTGTGCACCGCCTCGCTGACGCGGGACTCCAGCCAACGCGCACGGTCCTGGATGATGCGGTACTGCTGGTACTGGGTCAGCAGGTTGCGGCAGCGGACCCGGCATTCGACGTGGTCGACCGGCTCCTGCAGGATGTCCGTGGCCCCTGCGTCCAGTGCCGCGTAGCGTCCGTAGCGGTCGTCCGGGCTGGAGAGGACCAGGATGGGGACCTGGCGGCAGCGGGGCAGGCCGCGAAGCTGGCGGATGAATTCCACCCCCGTGATGTCGGGCAGGTCGTAGCGGGTGATGATGAGGTCGGCGTCGAACCAGTTGAGCCAATGGAGTGCCTCTTCGGGGTGGGAGAAGGCCTCGGCCTGTACGTCCCGGGCGAAGTCGGCGGCCAGCCTCACGAGGGTGTTGCGGGAGAAATTCTGGTCATCCACGATCACGATGGTCGGCATCGGTCCCTGCCCTCTTGTTGTCTGCGCACAGCCTGTTCCGTATCGTCGAGCAACTCGAGCACCGGTGGATGGCGCCGCCAGGCAACCCCACCGCAAATCAAGTCAGCGAGAAAGATGCGGACGTCCCTGTCGCGCGCGAGAGCGGTCTGGAGGCCATCCCCCTGTACCTCAGCCGCATGGTGATCGTATCGGCCCCGGAGCCGGGGGCTTGAGCCAGAATCTGAGCAATCCTCGGCAAAATTGCAAGCCATTTTACCCGGCTTCACCCGTTTTGCTGCATGAAGAAAAAAATATCTATATAAAACAAAAGGATGTAAATATTAGTAAAACAGAAGTCAATGAATCTCGACGGCACGCGATGCCGAGAAGATTTCGTGGAATCGGAGGCAAGTCTTTGAGGCAGTGACGGATTTGCATCGGCATCGTCGCCTGGGGCCGGCGTGGGTGCGAGACCGGAACCGCATGTTGTACCGAGGCGGAAATGGGCATGGATTGATTGCTTGGTAATACAGCAGGTTGCGTGGATCTCGGGTGCCTTGGGAGAGTACGCTGTGTGCTCTCCGCTTCCTGCTTCGGCCTTGACGGATTTCGCTCGGCGTCATCTGCAGGCTGCTAGATCCGTGTGATCCTCTCCCGCTGCGCCTGCAGGGACGCGAGCGCCTTGCGGGCCTCTGCCAGCCTGTCGCGTTCCTTCTGTACCACGGTTTCCGGGGCCTTGCGGACGAAGTTCTCGTTGGCGAGTTTATTCTCCAGCCTGGCGATCTCCTCTTCGCGCTTGCCGATTTCCTTGTCCAGCCGGGCCAGCTCGGCCTCCTTGTCGATGAGCCCGGCGAGCGGGATCAGCAGCTTCATCTCGCCGACCAGTTCGGCGGCGGATTCCGGGGCTTCCTGGCCTGGTTCCAGCCAGGTGATGGACTCGATGCGGGCGAGGCGCTCGAGCAGGGTGCGGTGCGCCTCCAACCGCGCGCGGTCCTGCTCGGAGCCGTTCTCGAAAAGCACGGGTAGGGGCTTGCGCGGATCGATGTTCATGCCGCTGCGAATGCGGCGCACGCCGAGAATGCACTGGCGGATCCATTCGAACTCCGCGTCGGCCTCGGGGTCCCGCAGGGACTCGTCCGCCTCGGGCCAGGGTGCCCGCATGATGGTCTCGCCCCGTACCCCGGCCAGGGGGGCGATCCGTTGCCAGATCTCCTCGGTGATGAAGGGCATGATGGGGTGCAGCAGCCGCAGCAAGGTCTCCAGCACCTGCACCAGGGTACGCCGGGTCCCGCGCCGCGCGGCATCGGAGGCCTGGGGATCGTTGAGTACCGCCTTGGAGAGTTCCAGGTACCAGTCGCAGTACTCGTCCCAGGTGAAGGCATAGACCGCCTGGGCGGCCAGGTCGAGGCGATAGGAATCGATGGACTCGGTCGTGCGGCGAATGGTCGCTTGCAGGCGCCCCAGGATCCAGCGGTCGGCCACGCTCAGTTCGACCTCGCCGCCGGACTGTCCGCAGTCTTGCCCCTCAGTGTTCATGAGCACGTAGCGGGCGGCATTCCACAGCTTGTTGCAGAAGTTGCGGTAGCCCTCGACGCGCCCCAGGTCGAAATTGATGTCGCGCCCGGTGGTGGCGAGCGAGGCGAAGGTGAAGCGCAGGGCGTCGCAGCCGTAGGCGGGGATGCCGTTGGGAAACTCCCGGCGCGTGGCCTGCTCGATCTTCTTCGCCATGTGCGGCTGCATGAGGCCCGTGGTGCGCTTTTTCACCAGGGATTCGAGGTCGATACCGTCGATGATGTCGAGCGGGTCGAGCACGTTCCCCTTGGATTTGGACATCTTCTGGCCATGGGCGTCGCGCACCAGGCCGTGGATGTAGACCTCGCGGAAGGGTACGTCGCCCATGAACTTGAGGCCCATCATGATCATGCGGGCGACCCAGAAGAAGATGATATCGAAGCCCGTGACCAGCACGTTGGTCGGGTACCAGGTCTTCAGTTCCGGTGTCTCGTCCGGCCAGCCGAGGGTGGTGAAGGGCCAGAGTGCCGAGGAGAACCAGGTATCGAGCACGTCCTCGTCCTGGACCAGGGGCAGGTCGGCCGAGAGCCGGTATTTCTCGCGTACCTCCGTTTCGCTGCGGGCCACGTACACGTTGCCGTCTTCGTCGTACCAGGCCGGGATGCGGTGGCCCCACCAGATCTGGCGCGAGATGCACCAGTCCTGGATGTTGCGCATCCATTCGAAGTAGGTGTTCTTCCAGTTGTCCGGCACGAAGCGGATGCAGCCGTCCTCGACCGCCTCGATCGCCGGCTGCGCCAGGGGACCGACCTTCACGAACCACTGGTCGGTGAGGAAGGGCTCGATGACGGCCCCGGAGCGGTCGCCGCGCGGTACCATCAACCGGTGCGGCTCGATCTTCTCGATCAGCCCGGCTTCCTCGAGATCGTGCACGATGCGGTCGCGTGCCTCGTAGCGGTCCAGGCCACGGTAGGGTTCGGGGGCATTGTCGTTGAGGGCCGCGTCCGGCGTGAAGACGTTGATCATGGGCAGCCCGTGGCGGCGCCCGACCTCGTAGTCGTTGAAGTCGTGCGCCGGCGTGATCTTGACCACGCCCGTGCCGAACTCGGGATCGACGTACTCGTCGGCGATGACGGGGATCTCGCGGTCGGCCAGCGGCAGCCGCACCGTCTTGCCCACGAGGTGCCGGTAGCGCTCGTCCTCGGGATGCACGGCCACGGCGGTATCCCCCAGCAGGGTCTCGGGACGGGTGGTGGCGACCACCAGGTGCCCGGAACCATCTGACAGGGGATAGCGCAGGTGCCACAGGAAGCCGTCTTCCTCCTCCGAGATCACCTCCAGGTCGGAGACGGCCGTGTGCAGCACGGGGTCCCAGTTCACCAGGCGCTTGCCGCGGTAGATGAGCCCCTCGTCGTAGAGGCGCACGAAGACTTCGCGCACGGCCTTCGAGAGCCCCTCGTCCATGGTGAAGCGTTCCCGGCTCCAGTCCACCGAGGCACCCATGCGACGCAGCTGGCGGGTGATGGTGCCACCGGACTGTTCCTTCCATTGCCAGACGCGGCGAACGAACTCCTCGCGCCCCAGGTCGTGGCGGGTGAGCCCCTCGGCGTTGAGCTGGCGTTCCACCACCATCTGGGTCGCGATGCCGGCATGGTCGGTGCCCGGTTGCCAGAGGGTGTTGTCGCCCCGCATGCGGTGGTGGCGGATGAGCGCGTCCATGATGGTGTCCTGGAAGGCATGGCCCATGTGCAGGCTGCCGGTCACGTTGGGCGGCGGGATCATGATGCAGTAGGGCGTCCCCCGGCCCGAGGGGCGGAAGTAGCCGCGGCGTTCCCAGCGTTCGTACCAGGCCTGCTCGATGGCGTGCGGATTGTAGGTCTTCTCCATGGCGTGCGCGATCCGACAGCGTCGAAAGCGCGCATTATAAGCCAAGCCGGACGGGTGTTCAGAGATTGTGCGTGTGCAGTTCGTAGCCGCGCTCGCGGTAGTGGCGGAAGCGCGCCCGGCCCTGTTCGAGCACGGGAGGCGAACGGTGCAGCACCTCCGCCAGGCGCCGGAAGCGGGTGAAGAAGGGCGGGATCTCGTCGCTCAGGTTGATCAGCACGTCGGCATGCTCGGGGCCGGGCTCGCCCCCGGTGCCGACGAGCACCGGTTGCTCGGGGGCGTCCTCGTCGTCCTGCAGCCCATGGGGGACGAAACTGCCCGAGGAGAAGGTCCACAGCAGGTCGTCGAGCGCCTGCGCCTGCTCCGGGGCGTGGAGAAAGACACGCATTCCCTGTCGCCAGGCCTTCTCCGCGATCCGGCAGGCGGTCACGAGGCGCTGGCGGGGGTCGTCCGAGGCCAGGATGTAGAAGTCGATGCGGGTCATGGCATGCCCGAGGATAGCGGGCCGCGGAGACCCGGGCAACGGGCCGATTCCCGGGAGGGGTGAGTGGGATCCGGCCCCTGTCCGGGCCCAAGCTGCTAGAATCCCCGCCTGGTGTCAGCCGGAGAAGCCCCATGAATTCGAGCGCCTTCCATCCACCCCGCCGTACCCTGATGGGGCCGGGTCCCTCGGACGTGAATCCGCGCATCCTGGAGGCGATGAGCCGACCCACGATCGGGCACCTCGACCCGGCGTTCATCGAGATGATGGACGAGGTGAAGGCGTTGTTGCGCTACGCCTTCCAGACCGACTACGCGCTGGCCATGCCCATCTCCGCGCCCGGATCGGCGGGCATGGAGGCCTGCTTCGTCAACCTGGTCGAGCCAGGCGAGAAGGTGGTGGTCTGCATCAACGGCGTCTTCGGCGGCCGAATGAGGGAGAATGTGGAACGTTGCGGGGGGGTGCCCGTGGTCGTCGAGGACGCCTGGGGCCGGGCGGTCGACCCCGACAAGGTCGAGGCGACACTCGCGGCCCATCCCGATGCCAGGATCCTGGCCTTCGTGCACGCCGAGACCTCCACGGGCGCCCGCTCGGATGCCCGCACCCTGGCGGAGATCGCCCGCGCCCATGACTGCCTGACGCTCGTCGACGCGGTGACTTCCCTGGGTGGCTCGGAGTTGCGCGTCGGCGAGTGGGGGCTGGATGCGGTCTATTCGGGCACCCAGAAGTGCCTCTCCTGCGTGCCGGGGCTCTCGCCGGTGACCTTCAGCGAACGCGCCCTCGAGAAGGTGCGCCGGCGCAAGACGAAGGTCCAGAGCTGGTTCCTCGATCTCAACCTGGTCCTGGGTTACTGGGAAGGCGGCGGCAAGCGCACCTATCATCACACGGCCCCCGTGAACACCCTCTACGCCTTGCACGAGGCGTTGATCCTCCTGCGCGAGGAAGGGATCGAGCGTGCCTGGGCACGCCACGCCTACCATCACCGGGCGCTGCGTGCAGGGCTCGAGGCCATGGGGCTTCGCTTCGTCGTGCCGGAGGCAGAGCGCCTGCCGCAGCTCAACGCCGTCGCCATTCCGGAAGGCGTGGACGATGCCACCGTGCGCTCCCGCCTGCTCGCGGATTACGACCTCGAGATCGGCGCAGGGCTCGGTGTGCTGGCGGGAAAGGTCTGGCGCATCGGCCTGATGGGGTACGCCTGCAACCGCCGCAACGTACTCTTCTGCCTGGGGGCGCTCGACGCCGTGCTCACCGATTTGGGCGCGAAGATCGAATCCGGCGCCGCCGTGCCCGCCGCCATGGCCTGGTACGCCGCCCATCCGGACTGAGAGAACGAACGGCAGGGATGGTATCAGCAGCCTGTCGGACTTTGGCCGGATCGACTGCGCAGGCGGGAGTGCGGTCCGAATTTCCCCGATTTCTCGTTGCGCAGTGCCCACCATGCGCCTCGAAATCGCGAACATTCGCCCTCGCGCTCCCACCTTGCTTGCTACGATCCCCGAAGTCCGACAGGCTGTTGGATTCCTTCAACGACTGTCTTTCAACCGCCAAAAGCGCTGTTTTGCAGGAACGCCTCGTCGGTATTCCAGAGTTTCCCACCTGCTCCGGGGTGGCCCTCGCTTCCCTTCAGGTCATCCTCCTTCAGCCTTCAGCATTCTGTCTTCCGTCTTCTGTCTTCTGTCTTCTGTCTTCTGTCTTCCTATCTCCCAGCTCCCAGCTCCCAGCTCCTGTCTCCCCTACGCCACCCACCGATGCACCAGCGGCAGGGTGAAGAAGCTCAGGGCCGTGGTCAGGGTGACGGCCGTCGCATAGAGCCGTGCATCCAGCCCGTAGCGGTCGCAGAAGACGATGCCGAGCACCATGCTGGGCATGGCCGCCTCGAGCACGGCGCCCACGTGGTCGATCCCGGCCAGCCCCAACCGCGACCCGACCACGTCGGCGAAGGCCGGGGCCGCCAGCAACTGCAGAAGCAGGATGGTCGCGAGCGGCGGCCAGGCGGTGGGGTGCCGGCGATCGGTGGGCAACCCGAGCCCGAGCGAGAACAGCATCAGGGGGACCACGGCGCTGCCCAACATGCCGAGCCAGCCATCCAACCAGCGGACCGGGGCGATCCCGGCCAGGTTGAGTGCGACCGCGGCCAGCCCCGCCCAGAGGGGAGGCACCGTGAACAGGGCGCGCAGGACGTGCGGCCGCTCGCGCCCGTCCCCGTGATACCAGGCCACCAGTACCCCCAGGGTGAAGACGAGCGGGGTACATCCGAACAGGTCGTACTGGATGGCGATGC
>RFHK01000157.1 GCA_003695825.1 Gammaproteobacteria bacterium
GGCCGACGGTCGGCTCGACAAGTACGAGGAATACCTCGTGCGCAAGCTCGCCGACCTGTTGCACGTGCGCCATGCCGACCTGGTCCAGGCCAAGCACCGCGTCCTCGCGCATCTCGGGCGCACGTGATCCGCACCGGCGATGACGGGAACCGCGCCCGGCGCCGGGAGGACGGCGCATACAAGAACGGGCAGGGACCGCGCAGGGCCCCTGCCCGTATGCGCCCGCGGCAGCCCGGACGGGCTCAGACCATGTCCTTGAGGCCCTTGAGGGGGGTCACCTTGACCACGTTGCGGGCCGGCTTGGCCTTGAAGATCATCTCCTCGCCGGTGAAGGGATTGATCCCCTTGCGGGCCTTGGTGGCCGGCTTGCGCACCACCCGGATCTTCATCAGTCCGGGCACGGTGTAGACACCGGGGCCCGTGCGGCGGTTGAGATCCCGCTTGATGAGCTTGTGAAGGGCGTTGAAGACCTCGGTGACTTCCTTTTTGGACAGTCCGGTCTGGTCGGCGATGAAGCTGATGGTTTGCGCCTTGGTGGTGGGTTTCTTCGCCGCTTTGGCGGCAGCGGTCTTCTTCTTGGCGGTCTTCTTTGCAGCCTTCTTTTTGGCAGCCATCCAGATTGCTCCTCTGTTGCAGCATGAACGATCGTATGCCGCACGAAAGATAGCACACTCGCAAGCGATGGGAAGGGCGTTTCGTGCTGGAATCGCAGCGTTTTCGTGCATCGCGCGCCGCCACGCCCCGGGTCTGGCGGTAAAGACCCGCCGCCGGCTGCCGATAGCCTCTGCGAGCCCGGGGCCTGCCGGTCCCGGTGGGGGCGGGTGTTCTCTCTTCACGCCAGTGGGATGCGCATGGTTGCCGCGAAAAAGATCGTCGACAGGAAGGTCCTGCAGTCCCTGATTCCCTACAATGCCCTCTCGCCGGCCCATTTCAACGAGGTCTCGCGCAAGACGGTGGTGGAAACGCTCCCCGCCGGGCGGGTGCTGTTCAATGCCGGGGAACGCGACGGCCAGACGGTCTACGTGCTCGAGGGGGAGGTGGAGCTGCTCGACGGCCGGGAGGTGGTGGGCAGCGTCAAGGCCCATACCGACCTGGCGCGACACCCGATCGCCCACCAGCAGCCCCGCAAGGTGACGGCGCGCACGGCCTCGCGCTGCACCATCGCGCGCATCGACAGCAGCCTGCTCGACATCTTCCTGACCTGGGACCAGTCCTCGGGCTACGAGGTCGCCGAGATCAACGAGGAGGACGACGACGACTGGATGACACGCATCCTCCAGTCCGAGGCCTTCCTGCGCCTGCCGCCGTCCAACATCCAGCGCCTGCTCATGAGCATGGAGGCGGTGCCGGTGCGGGCCGGGGAGACGGTCATCCGCCAGGGAGAGGAAGGCGACTATTTCTACGTCATTCGCAGCGGCCGCTGTGCCGTCACGCGCCGCCCGGCGCCCGGCGCCCGCGAGGTGAAGCTGGCCGAGCTGGAAGCCGGCGATGCCTTCGGCGAGGATGCACTGGTCTCGAACGCCCGGCGCAATGCCACGATCACCATGCTCACCGACGGCATGCTCATGCGCCTGGCCAAGCAGGATTTCATCGAGCTGCTCCGGGAGCCCCTGCTGGAGAAGCGGCGCTTCGAGGACATCCGGCAGGCAGAGGGACCGGAGCCCGTGTGGCTGGACGTGCGCCTGCCCGGGGAATACGAATCACTGCACGTGCGCGGCGCGGTCAACATTCCCCTCTCGGCCCTGCGGCTCGAGCTGCAACGCCTGGAGGTCGATCGCCGCTACGTGGTCTATTGCGATACCGGCAGCCGCAGTTCCAGCGCTGCCTTTCTCCTCAGCCAGAAGGGTTTCGACGTGGTGCAGCTCGACGGGGGACTCTCGACGGTCCCCGCCGAGTGGCTCGAGGGGCGCCAGGCGGCGGTGCTCTCCGGCGAGGCGGCCGAGGCGGCGCCACAGGCCGCGCCCGCAACCGGGACCTCGGAGGCGGCCACGGCCGAGGTGGTGCCGTTGGTACCCGCGGAAACCGAGCCCCCGGAGACGGTGGACGCCGGGGCCACGGCCGCGGAGTTGCCGGCAACCCCGGTCGCCCGGGCAGAAGCGGAGGCGGCCGCCGCGCAGCTGGAGGTGCTCCGCGACGAACTCGAACAGGCGCGCCTTGCGCAGGCCCAGGCCGAGGCCCGGGCCGAACAGCTGTCCCGCGAGCTCGAGGAAATGCGTGGCCGCGAGGCACCCCGCGTGCTGGCACTCGAGAAGGCCCTGGCGGCGGCCCGGGAGGAGAGCGAGCGCCTCCAGGCACGGCTGATGGAGATGCGCGCGGCCGAGGAGACCCGGGCAGGGGAAGCGGAAACGGCCCGGACCCGCCTGGCGGAACTGGAATCCCGGCTCGATCGAGCCCGGCGCCAGGTACAGGCCGCCGAGGCGCAGCAGGAGTCCCAGGCACGGCGTATCGAGGAACTGGAGGCCCAGTTGCAGGCCCTCGGTGAGGCCCGCATGCAGGCCCAGCAGGCCGCCGCGGAGGCCCAGCGCCGGCTCGAGGCGCAGGAGGCCGAGGCGCGGCGCGAGCGGGAACGGCTGGAGGCCCGTCTGGAGGCCTTGAGCGGCGATGAGGCCGAGTTGCGGGAGACCCTTGCGCGCCTCGGCGAGGAGCGCGAGGCACTCCAGGCCGAGCGCGATGCGCTGCGGGAGCGCCTGGAGGCGGCCGAGGCCCGGCTCGAGGAGGCGGCCGGGGAGAAGGAGGCGCTCGAGCGGTCGCGGGAGGAGGCCCAGTCCCGGTGGGAGGCGGAGCGGGCGGAGCTGGTGCAGGCCCGCGAGGCACTGGAGCGCCGGCTCGAGGCGCAGGAGGCCGAGGCGCGGCGCGAGCGGGAACGGCTGGAGGCCCGCCTGGAGGCCTTGAGCGGCGATGAGGCCGAGTTGCGGGAGACCCTCGCGCGCCTCGGCGAGGAGCGCGAGGCACTCCAGGCCGAGCGCGATGCGCTGCAGGAGCGCCTGGAGGCGGCCGAGGCCCGGCGGGAGTCGCTGGAGGCCGAGCGGGAAGCGACCGAGGCGCGCCTGGGGGAACTGGAACGGGCGCTCGAGGCCCGCACCGCGGAACTCTCCGAGGTACGCGAGCGGCTGGCGGAGAGCGAACGCCGACACGAGGCCCAGGCCGAGGCGCTCGATCGCGAGCGTTCGGCGGCGGCCGCCGCCGCCGAACGGGTGCGTGTGCTCGAGCAGGAGCGCGACCGCCTCCGGGAGCTGCTAGAGGACGCCGAGGCCGAGCGTGGCCAGCATGCCACCCGGGCCGAGGCCCTGGAGGAGCAGCTCGAATCCGTCCGTGAGCACGAGGCGCAGCAGGCCGAGCGGGTGCGCGAACTCGAGTCGGCGCTCGCCGCCCAGCTGGAGGAACTCACCGCGGCACAGGCGGCGCTCGCGCGCAGCACGCAGGAAGCGCAGGAGCAGGGCGCGGCACGCGAGCGTCTCGAGCACGAGCTGGTCGAAGCCAAGGCGGCACTCGGCGAGGCCCAGCAACGGCTGGCCGAGGCCGAGCGCGAGGTCGAGTCGCTCACGGGCACCCTCGAGGCCGCCAAGGCGGTGGAAGCCCAGCAGCGCCGTGAACAGGCACAGCGCATCGAGCAACTGGAACGCGAGCTGGCCGCCGCCCGCGAACACCTGGGCGAACTCGAGCAGACGCTGGAGGCCGAACGCGACCGGAGCGGGCAGGCGCGTGCCGAGCTCGAGACCCTGCAGGAACAGGTGCGCAGCCTGGAGAAGCAACGCGACCGGCTGGCCGAGGCCGAGACCGCGCTCGACGAGGCCCGTTCGCGTATCCAGGCCCTGGAGGCCGAGCGGGACCAGGCCCGGGAACGCCTCGAGCAGGAGACCGCCGGGCTGCGCGAGGAACGGGCACGCCTGCAGGCGCGCGTCACCGAGCTGGAAGAGGACCTCGCGGGCCTGCGCGAGGACACCTTGCGCGAGCGCGAAGCGGCCGAGGCGACCCGTGAGGCCCTGCAGAAGGAATTGGACGTGGTGCGCGCCTCCTTGCAGCGTGCCCGCCGCCAGCAGGGCGGCGGCGAAGAGGCGGTTGCCGACCGCGAGGCACTCGAGGCCGAGCTCGAGGAGCTACGCGCCGAGCTTGCCCGCAAGGAGGCGGCCATGGACGAGGCCCGGGTGGCGCGCGAGACGCTCGACAACGAGCGTGCCCGGTTCGAGGCGGCCCTGCGCCAGCTCGAGGCGCAGGCCGCGGAACGCGAGGCCGCCCTGCAGGCGGAACTCGAGCAGCTGCGCAATGCCACCACCGCCGACCTGGAGGCCATGCAACAGGAGGTGAAACGGCTGCGGGCCGCCCTGCGCGAGGCCCGTGCCGCGGCGGCCGAGAGCGAAGAGGTCGAGCGGCTGCGCATCCTGCTCACCGAGGCCCGGGTCGAGGCCGAGCGCTACCGCCGCGAGAACGCCGAGCTGCGGGAGCACGCCGTCCTGCCCGGCGAGGATGCCGACCTCATCGCCCAGCTGCGCCAGGAACTGGAGGCCATCGGGGCCCGGGTCGAGGAGGCCACGCGCAGCCGCGATGCCGCGCTCGAGGAGGTGGCCCGCCTGCGCGCGGCCCTCGCGGCCCGGTCGGACTCCGAACCTTCCGGCACGGATTCGGAAGCCGGCTCCGCACCCCCCGCCGGGTCGCCCGAGGGCGGGCGCCGGCGCGGCCTCTTCGGGCGCCTGCTCGGCCGCGGCGAGGACGAATGAGCGACCGTTCCGGTATCATGGGCGCGTCCGTCGGGCCGATGACCGGAATCCGTCCTTGAACACATCCATTCCGCTGCTCGACCTCGACCACCTCGCCCCCGGCCAGGCCCGGGGTGTCGAAGTCTGCCTGGCCGGCGAGCGGGTGCCGCTGGTGGTGGTGCGCCATGCCCGGGGGGTGAGCGCCTTTCGCAACCGCTGTCCCCATGCCGGCACGCCGCTGGACTGGGTGCCGGACGTCTTCTTCGATCCCGAGGGCCGTTTCCTGCAGTGCGCCACCCATGCCGCCCGTTTCGACCCGGTCACCGGGGCGTGCGTGGCCGGGCCCTGCGCCGGGCAAGGGCTGGAGCCCTTCCCGGTGCACGTGGACGCGGACGGGTGGGTGCGGCTGGTGCGGGAGCGATGAGCCCCGTCATCCGGGTCGAGCGCCTCTGCAAGCGGTTCGACGGGCACTGGGCGGTGCGCGAGCTGAGCTTCGCGGTGGCCCCGGGCCGCCTGTTCGGGCTCCTCGGAGGCAACGGGGCCGGCAAGACCACCACGCTCGCGATGCTGCTCGGCCTGCTCATCCCCACCTCCGGGCGGGTCTTCGTGCTCGGCCACGACATGCGGGAACATCGCTACCACGCCCTGGGGCGGATGAACTTCTCCTCTCCCTACGTCGACCTGCCCCACCGGCTCACCGTGGAGCAGAACCTGAAGGTCTATGCCCGGCTCTACGGAGTGCGCCGCCCGGCGGCGCGCGTGCGCCGGCTGGCCCGCGAACTGGGCATCGAGCCCCTGCTGGGACGCCGCCACGGTACCCTCTCCTCTGGGCAGAAGACGCGCGTGGCCCTGGCCAAGGCCCTGCTCAACGAGCCGGAGGTGCTCTTGCTCGACGAGCCGACCGCCTCGCTCGATCCCGACACCGCCGACCGTATCCGTACTCAGCTGCGTGACTACCAGCGGCGCACGGGGGCGACCCTGCTGCTCGCCTCGCACAACATGCCGGAGGTGGAGCGGCTCTGCGACGAGGTGCTGATGATGCGCGAGGGGCGGCTGGTCGACCGCGGTCCGCCCGCGGAACTCATCGCCCGCTACGGGCGCCGCACCCTGGAGGAGGTCTTCCTGGACATCGCCCGCAACGGCGGGAGGGCGGTCCCTTGATCCGCGCCCAGGATGCCGGCCTGCGGGCCTCGGCCCGGCGCGTGGGGGCGATGGCGCTGCGCTATCTCTACCTGCTGCGCAGCTCGGGCCCCCGGGTGCTGGAACTCTTCTACTGGCCCACGGTGCAGCTCGTACTCTGGGGGTTCATCACCCGCTTCTTCGTCCAGCACAGCGACTGGCTCAGCCAGGCCAGCGGGGTGCTGCTCGCCGCGGTGCTGCTCTGGGACGTCCTCTTCCGGGGTCAGCTCGGGGTGTCGCTGGCGTTTTTCGAGGAGATGTATTCGCGCAACCTGGGGCAGCTCTTCACCACGCCCCTGCGCCCGTACGAGCTGATCCTGGCGCTGCTGTTCATCAGCTTCGTGCGTACCCTGCTGGGCGTGGGCGTGGCGGCCGTGCTGGCCATCCCCCTGTTCGGGTTCTCGATCTTCGACCTGGGCGGGGCGCTGGTCGGCTTCTTCGCCAACCTGCTGGTCATGGGCTGGGCCATCGGGCTGGCAGTGGCGGCCCTGGTGCTGCGCTACGGCCTGGGGGCGGAGAGCCTGGCCTGGGTGGCCATCTTCGCCATCGCACCGGTCAGCGGCATCTACTACCCGGTCTCGGTATTGCCGGGCTGGTTGCAGCCGGTGGCCTGGGTGCTGCCGGCGAGCCACGTCTTCGAGGGCATGCGTGCGATCATGTTCGAGCATCGCCTGCACGTCGACGACCTGCTCGCCGCCGTGGGGCTCAACGGGCTCTACCTGGCCCTGGGGGTGGCGGTCTTCCTGCGCGCCTTCCGCCACGCCCGGCGCCAGGGCACGCTGCTCAATACCGGCGAATGAGCAGTTCCCGCCGGGCGTACAGGACCGCGGCGAACGGGCCTTCCGGGCGCGGGCGCGCGGGCGTCACCGGTTGCAGGGCCGCCTGCACGGCGGGCCGGTCCGGTGGCAGCGATGCGGGGTTGCGCGTGCCGGCCCGGCGGGTCTCCGGGAGCAGGGTCTCACCGGTCTTCATGTCGAGCACGAGCATGGCGGGTCTCTCCCTCAGGCGCGGACGGCGCCGCTCTCGTAGAGGTTAGCGGCCGGTGTCAGGTGCGGGTTGAGTCGGGGAGGGGCAGGACGGAGGCCAGGTGGTGCGCCTGGCGCGTGGTCTCCGGGAGCCGGTACCTGGGGGTGCAGGCGAGCACCAGTTCGACGGCCGTCTCCAGGCTCACCCGGTGCCCCACCGACACGTAGACCGGGCGCACCCGCGTGCGCGTGCGCAGCACGGTGCCGATGCATTCGCCCCGGTCCGTCAGCGGTACCCTGTCCCCGCGGCGGGGGCCCGGGGGCGGGTGCTCGCCGATGAGCCGGCGCTTGGCCACCCCGATCGTGGGCAGATCGGTGATCACGCCCAGGTGACTCGCCAGGCCGCAACGGCGGGGGTGGGCCACGCCCTGGCCGTCGCAAAGGATCAGGTCGGGTACCCGCTCGAGCAGCAGCAGGGCGTCGAGGGCGGCCGGCAACTCCCGGAACGAGAGCAGCCCGGGGACGTAGGGCCAGGCGGTGGGCCGGCGCAGCACCACCGCCTCGACGCGGACCAGCTCCGGGAAACGCAGGAGCACCACCGCCGCGCGCGTGATGCGACCGCCCGCCTCGAAGCCGATGTCCAGGCCGGCCACCAGGCGGAGCGGCCCGAACCGGTCCCGGGCCACGACCTCGCGGGCGAGTTCCCGCTGGATGTTGCGGGCATAAGGAATGCTCACCCGCCAGGGATGCGGGCTGGCATAGGTGGGGCGGGGCATGCGGGCTGGCTATTCGAGCGAGTCGAGCGGGCTGTGCCAGGGATCGGAATGGCTCTCCAGGTCGATGCCGTAGTCTTCCCGCTCCATGTCCAGCGAGCCCGACCAGTCTTCCGGGGGATCGATGGGCGTGATGTCAAGCTCCAGCCAGGACTCCGGATCCAGCTCCTCCACCGTGCCATCGAAGTACTGGATCTCGATCGTCTGGTCGTCCTCGTCGATGGCGACGATTTCGAATTCCTCGCCCGTGGCGGTACGATACCAGTCCCCGATGCGCGGCACGTATTCGGTGGCCATCTCAACACCTCCGGGGTGTCGTGGAAATTCCTCTGCGTCGACTTCCGTTATAGGACCACGCCGGTGACAGTGCAAGAAAGCAAGAGGCGCGCCATGCCCGCGGCCCGGGGAGGCTGAGCATGGCCTGGTGGGGCAAGTTCCTGGGCGGGGCCTTCGGCTACCTGCTGGGCGGGCCGCTGGGTGCCTTGCTGGGCGTGGCGCTCGGCCACCGGCTCGACCAGGGCGTGGAGGGCCTCGGGGAGGCGCCCGCGGGCTGGGCGCCCGGCGCGCAGGAGCGCGTGCAGGCGGCCTTCTTCACGGCCACCTTCTCCATCATGGGCCACCTCGCCAAGGCCGACGGGCGGGTGGACCCGGACGAGATCCGCCTGGCCGAGGCGGTCATGCAGCGCATGCAGCTCAACGCCGAGCTGCGCCGCGCGGCCCGGCAGCTCTTCCGCGAAGGCAAGGCGCCCGGTTTCGATCCCGATGCCGTGCTCGACCAGCTGCGCGCCGAGTGCGGGCGGCGGCGCAACCTGCTGCGGATGTTCCTCGAGATCCAGGTGCAGGCCGCCTACGCCGACGGCCGGCTGCACGAGGCCGAGGCCCGCATCCTGCGGCACGTCGCCGCGCGCCTGGGCATCCCGCCCCAGGAGCTGGCGCAGATCGAGGCCCTGGTGCGCGCGGCCCGGCACTTCGCCGGTGCCGGCGCGGCGGGCGCCGGCGCGGAGGCCCCCCCGGCGCGTGACCGGCTGGCGGAGGCCTACGCCGTGCTGGGGGTCGCGCCCGAGGCCTCGGACGCGGAGGTCAAGCGCGCCTACCGGCGCCTGATGAACCGCCACCATCCGGACAAGCTCGTCGCCCGCGGCCTGCCGGAAGAGATGGTGAGGATGGCCACCGAGAAGACCCAGGAGATCAAGGCCGCCTACGAGACCATCCGGCGTGCCCGGGGGCTGTCGCGATGACGGAGGCGCAGGTCGGCGCGGAGGCGGGGACGGCCTGTTTCCATTGCGGCCAGCCGGTGCCGCCGGGCGCCGACTACCGCGTGGAGATCGACGGCGTCGCGCAGCCCATGTGCTGTCCCGGCTGCCAGGCGGTGGCGCAGAGCATCGTCGCGGCCGGGCTCACCGAGTTCTACCGTTACCGCACCGCGCCGGCGCGCACCCCCGCCGAGACGGTGCCCGACTTCCTGCGCCAGGCGGAGGTCTACGACCGGCCAGCCCTGCAGCGGAACTTCGTGGTGGTGGACGAGGGCAATGTGCGCGAGGCGGCCCTCATCCTCGAAGGCATCACCTGCGCGGCCTGTGTCTGGCTCAACGAGCGCCACGTCGGCCGCCTGCCGGGGGTGCTGGAATTCAGCGTCAACTACGCCACCCACCGCGCGCGTGTGAAGTGGGACGACACCCGGATCCACCTGAGCGACATCCTGCGCGCCATCAGCGAGATCGGCTACCTTGCCCATCCCTTCGATGCCCGCCGCCAGGAAGAGGTCCAGCGGCGCGAGCGCAACCAGTCGTTGCGGCGCGTGGCCGTGGCCGGGCTGGGCATGATGCAGGTGATGATGATCGCCGTCGGGCTCTATGCCGGCGACTGGTACGGCATGGATCCCCACCTGCGGAATTTCATGCGCTGGGTGAGCGCGGTCATCACCGTGCCGGTGGTGGCCTATTCCGGCCAGGTGTTCTTCCGCAACGCCTGGGCCGACCTGCGCCGCCGGCGGCTGGGGATGGACGTCCCCGTCTCTCTCGCCCTCGCCGCGGCCCTGGCGGCCAGCCTGTGGGCGACGGCCACCGGCGGCGCGCACGTCTACTACGACTCGGTCACCATGTTCATCTTCTTCCTGCTCACCGGGCGCCACCTGGAGATGAGCGCCCGCCACCGCGCCGGCCAGACCACCGAGGAGCTGGTACGCATGCTGCCGGCGGTGGCCACCCGGCTGGGCGAGGACGGCAGTGAGGAAGCGGTCCCCGTCGCCGAGCTGGTGCCGGGCGATCGGGTGCTGGTCAAGCCGGGCGAGACCTTGCCGGCCGACGGCGTGATCGAGTCGGGGGCGAGCGCGGTGGACGAATCCCTGCTCACCGGCGAGAGCCTCCCCGTCCCCCGGCGGGCCGGGCAGTCCGTCATCGGCGGCACGCTCAACGTCGAGAGCCCGCTCGTCGTGCGGGTGGAGAAGGTGGGCGAGGAAACGGTGCTCTCGGCCATCGTGCGGCTGCTCGATCGTGCCCAGGCGGAGAAGCCGCAGCTGGCCCGGCTCGCCGACCGCGCCGCCGGCGTCTTCGTGGGGGCCCTGTTGCTGCTCGCCGCCGGGGTGGCGCTCTACTGGTACCGGCAGGCCGGTCCCCTGCGTGCCTTCGAGATCACCCTGTCGGTGCTGGTGGTCACCTGCCCCTGCGCGCTCTCGCTGGCCACCCCCGTGGCGATGACCGCGGCCGCCGGCGCGCTCGCCCGCCTGGGCCTGCTCACCGTGCGCGGCCATGCGCTGGAGACCCTGGCGCGGGTGACCGATTTCGTGTTCGACAAGACCGGTACCCTCACGCTGGGCCGGCTGGAACTGGAGGGCATTGATCCCCTGGCGGGGCGGCGGGAGGACGCGGCGCTGGAGATCGCCGCCGCGCTGGAGCGCCATTCCGAGCACCCCATCGCCCAGGCCCTGGTCGCGGCCGCCGCCGGGCGGCCCCTGCCCGAGGCCGAGGCCGTGCGCGCCGTCCCCGGCGAAGGGATCGAGGGCCGAATCGGAGGCACCCTGTGGCGCCTGGGAACGCGCGCCTTCGTGGAGGCCCTGTCGGGGACCTCGGAAGACGTACTGCCCGAGGCGGGGGAGACCGCCATCGTGCTCTGGCTGGGATCCGAGGCGGGACTCTGTGCCCGCCTGCGCCTGTCCGACCGCGTGCGGGACGAGGCCGCGGAGGCCGTGCAGGCCCTGCAGGCCCGGGGCATCCGGGTCCACCTCTTCAGCGGCGATCGGGCCCCCGTGGTCCTGGCGCTCGCCTGTGCGCTGGACATCGACCACGCCCGCGCCGAGATGAAGCCGGCCGAGAAGCTCGCCGCGCTGCGCGACCTCCAGGCGCAGGGGCGGGTGACCGCCATGGCCGGCGACGGCGTCAACGACGCCCCCACCCTGGCCGGGGCCGATGTCTCCGTGGCCATGGGCGGTGGTACCCAGCTCGCCCAGGCCGCGGCCGACATGATCCTGCTCTCCGAGGACCTCCGCCACCTGCCCCAGGGCATCGACGGTGCCCGCCGCACCCTGCGCATCGTGCGCCAGAACTTCGCCTGGGCCATCGTCTACAACCTTCTCGCCGTACCCGCCGCCGCCCTCGGCCTCGTCGCGCCCTGGATGGCCGCCCTCGGTATGTCCGCCAGCTCGCTCGTGGTCGTCCTCAACTCCCTGCGCCTGCGGCGTCTTGGGGGGTGAGGCGTGAGGGGCGAGGAGTGAGGAGTGAGGCGATTTTGTTCCACGGGAACGGAAAGATGCCACGGAAGATGGGAGCTGGAAGATGGCTGCGCGGATAGGAAATCCCGTTACGGGACACAGAGTGCACAGAGCCACAGAGCCACAGAGATAAAGGAGATCATTGATATCTCAAAAACTGGCTCATCCCTGTCATGAAACCCCTCCGTGTGCTCTGCGCCTCTGTGCACTCTCCGTTTGGGTTCGCAGACGCATCGACGCGCCGCTTCGTCGTTTCCCCGTTCGGTATCGTCCTCGGTCCACATCCCTTCCGACTTCTGACTTCTGTATTCTGACTTCCTTCTTCCTTCTATCACCCAGCTCCCAGCTCCCTGCTTCCTCACCCCTCACTCCTCACACCCCCTTCCGTGGATTTCGTGGCGCTTTTCCATTCCGTAGGGTTCATGGCTATCATTACGCCATGTACATCGAAGCCCTCCACGCCTTCTCCGACAATTTCATCTGGTGCCTCACCGAGGCCGGCCGGCGGCAGGCGGTGGTCGTGGACCCGGGCGATGCCGCACCGGTGATCCAGGCCCTGGAGGGGGAGAACCTGGAGCTCGCCGCCGTCCTGGTCACGCACAAGCACGGCGACCACGTCGGCGGCATCCGGTCCCTGAAGGCGCGCTGGCCGCAAGCGGTGGTGTACGGCCCGCGCCACGAATCCATCCCCGGCATCGACCGCCCGGTGGGGGAGGGCGACCGCATCCGCCCGGAAGGGCTGGAGACCCACTTCGCGGTCTTCGAGGTGCCGGGCCACACCGAGGGCCACGTCGCCTACTTCGCCGCCGGAGAGGATCCCGTGCTCTTCTGTGGCGACACCCTGTTCTCCATCGGTTGCGGCCGGGTGTTCTCCGGCACCTTCGCGCAGCTCCACGATTCGCTCCTGCGCCTGCGCGCACTGCCGGGGGCCACGCGGGTCTATTGCGCCCACGAATAC
>RFHK01000158.1 GCA_003695825.1 Gammaproteobacteria bacterium
ATTCGTGGCCGAGCTCCTGGAACCGGACCCGGCCACGGGCACCGGCCTCTTCGAGGTCCGCAACCGCTTCGCGGTGGGGGACCTGCTGGAGCTCGTCACACCGCAAGGCAACCGCCGCCTGCGCCTCGAGCGCCTGTTCGACGCCAACGGCCGCCCCGTCTCCACGGCTCCCGGCAGCGGTCACCGGGTACGGATCCCCCTCGATCCCCTGCCCGCCCCGCCCGTCCTGGTCGCCCGTTTCCTGGAGGAGGCACGTACGCGCGGCTGATGGCATCTCCCGCCGCGCGGCGGTACACTGGGGCCCGGAGGAACAGAACGGACATAACAGATGAACGACACCACCCTTGGCATCGCCCTGCTGGCCCTGGCGGCCGGCCTCGCGCTCGGCTGGTTCGGTGCCCTGCTGATCCGTCGCCGGGAGACCCACCGGATCCGCACCCTGGAAAGCGAACTCGAGCAGGCACGCGCCCGCGTCATCGAGAAGACACGCCAGTACGAGACCTACCGGGAAGAGGTCAACAGCCACTTCCAGAAAACGGCGGAGCTCTTCCACGGACTGACCGAGCAGTACCGGGCCGTCTACCTGCACCTCGCCCGCAGCGCCCAGCAGCTGGTGGGAGAACAGCCGCCGGCCCTGCAGGCCGACATCACCACCACCGAGCGCCTCGCGGCTGCCGCTGAACCCTCGGCCGACCCCCCGCAGGCCTCCGCGCACACCGGCAAGGAGACCGGGGAGCGACCAGCTGCAGCACCTGCCGGGCGAGCGGACACCATGCCGGAAGCGGAGGAAGAGATCGTCGGTGACGCGCCGCTGGTGCCGGAACTCAAACGCCAGAAACCGGCCGGGCGTGCCGGCGAAGGGGAGGAGAACGCGGCGGCGAGCGGCGAGCGGGTCAGCTCCCCTGCACCGTGACCAGCACCTCCCGCTGGTGCGGGCGGGTGCGATGCTCCCACAGGTAGATCCCCTGCCAGGTTCCCAGGGCCAACCTCCCCTCCGCGACGGGAAGGGTCAGCGCGCTGGCAGTGAGGACGGTGCGGATGTGGGCGGCCATGTCGTCGGGCCCCTCGAGGGCATGCCGGTAGCGGGGATCCCCGTCGGCCACCAGCCTTTGCATGAAGTTCTCCAGGTCCACGCGCACGTCCGGATCGGCGTTCTCGCACAGGATGAGCGAGGCACTGGTGTGACGGATGAACAGGTTGCACAGGCCGGCCCGGACCCCGGCGGCCTGCACCCGCGCCTTGACCTCCCCGGTGATGGCCGTGAGGCTGCGCCCGGGCGTGCTCACGCGGAGCGTATCCTGGTATACCTTGCTCATGGGAACCCCCTTCCCGCTCTACACGACCCACTCACCACCGCCGGCCGCGTATGATAAAGGCTTTCGCCGCTGCCTGGAATGGACGAGACCTTGACCGAGAGACTGCGCAACATCGCCATCATCGCCCACGTCGATCACGGCAAGACGACGCTCGTCGACCAGCTGCTCACCCAATCCGGCACCTTGCGTCGTCACGGTGCGCTGCCCGAGCGGATCCTGGACTCCAACGTGCTGGAGCGCGAGCGCGGCATCACCATCCTCTCCAAGAACACCGCCATCGAGTGGCACGGTTACCGCATCAACATCGTCGACACCCCGGGGCACGCCGACTTCGGGGGCGAGGTGGAACGGGTGCTCTCGATGGTGGATTCGGTCCTGCTGCTGGTCGATGCCGTCGAGGGCCCCATGCCCCAGACCCGGTTCGTCACACGCAAGGCCCTCGAACGCGGCCTGCGCCCGATCGTGGTCATCAACAAGATCGACCGCCCCGGTGCGCGTCCCGACTGGGTGCTGAACGCCACCTTCGACCTGTTCGATCGCCTCGGTGCCACGGACGAGCAACTGGATTTCCCGGTGCTCTACGCCTCCGGGCTGGCGGGCTACGCCGGCGAGGAACCGGACGTACGTTCCGGCGACCTGACTCCCCTGTTCGAGGCCATCGTCGCACACGTCCCGCCACCGGACGTCGACCCGCAGGGGCCCCTGCAGGTCCAGGTCAGCGCGCTGGACTACAACAGCTACGTCGGCGTCGTCGGCATCGGCCGCATCACGCGCGGCACCCTGCGCTACAACACGCCGGTGGTTCGCCTCGGGGCCGACGGCGGCCGCTCCCGCGAACGGGTGCTCCAGGTCTTCGGTTTCCTCGGCCTGGAGCGGGTGGAGCGGCAGGAAGCCCATGCCGGAGACATCGTGGCCTTCACGGGGATCGAAGACCTGAGGATCTCCGACACCCTGTGCGCCCCGGATCACCCGGAACCCCTCCCGCCGCTCGCCGTGGACGAACCCACCGTCCGCATGACTTTCCGGGTCAACACCTCCCCGTTCGCCGGGCGCGACGGCAAGTACTTGACCTCGCGCCAACTCCGGGAACGCCTGCAGCGCGAACGGCTGCACAACGTGGCACTGCGCGTGGAAGAGACCGAGGACCCGGACGCCTTTCGCGTCTCCGGCCGGGGGGAGCTGCACCTCGCGGTACTGATCGAGAACATGCGCCGCGAAGGGTATGAACTCGGCGTCTCCCGTCCCGAGGTGATCCTGCGCAGGAACGCGCGAGGCGAACTCGAGGAACCCTTCGAACAGGTCACGGTGGACGTGGAGCTGGCGCACCAGGGGGCGGTCATGGAAAAGCTGGGCGCCCGCGGGGGCCGCCTGCAGGACATGCAACCCGACGGGAAAGGAAGGGTACGGCTCGACTACCTGGTCCCTTCGCGCGGGTTGCTCGGATTCCGCACCGAGTTCCTGACCGCCACCCAGGGCACGGGACTGCTGCATGCCGTCTTCGACCATTACGGGCCCTTCGCCGGGGGCGACCCGGGTCGCCGTCCCCACGGGGTGCTGGTCTCCAATGCCACCGGCAAGGCGCTCGCCTACGCCCTCTACAACCTGCAGGATCGCGGACGGCTCTTCATCGCCCCGGGCGAGGAGGTCTACGAGGGGATGGTGATCGGCATCCACTCGCGGGACAACGACCTGGTGGTCAACCCGCTCCGCGCCAAGCACCTGACCAACATCCGGGCCGCCGGTTCCGACGAGAACCTCCTGCTCACCCCGCCCCTGCGCCTGAGCCTGGAGCAGGCGCTGGAGTTCATCGACGAGGACGAACTCGTGGAAGTGACGCCGCGCGCCGTCCGCATCCGCAAGAAACTGCTCCGGGAACACGAGCGCAGGCGTGCCGCCCGGGGACGCAGGCAGGCCTCATGAATCGACCCGGCACCGCCCCCCGTAGACGGCCATGATGGCGCGCAGCTCCTCCAGCAAGCGGGCCCGTTCCGAGGCATCCAGGTGGGCCCAGGCGGTCTCCTCCACACCCTGCTCCAACAGGTCGATGCAAGCCGTCACGGCCCGGCATCCCCGGGCGCACAACAGGTCGATCACCTGGTCGATGCGCGGGCTGCCGGTCAGGGACCCGGATTTCTTCCCGCTCTCGCGACCGCCGGTCTCCATCCGTTCGAACCTCCACGCCACCGAGCTTGCGCCTCGTCGTCCCGCCTCCCCGCACCAGCAGGCCGGCCCCGTACTGTGCATCCGGTCACACCCGGACCGTGAGCCCGTGCACGATTCCGGGTGGTAGCGGTCCCGGGATGACGATTTTGTGACGCCTGCGCCGCCAGGAGAGGCGTCTTTTTCTTACAGTCTGCCTCAAGAGCACGAGGCAGGCAGCATGTCGTACCACAGGACACAATCCGGTCTCCCCCGGGCCCACGGCATCCGCCGGGGACGCGTGCGCTGGCCGTCCCTCTCCCTGGGGGCCCGGAAAGGACTGTACGGGCTGATCGCCGGCTGCCTGCTGGCCGGGTGCAGCAGCATGCCCGCACGATGGGCCCGCCCCGACCTCCCCCCGCTGCCGCTCGCTGACGGGCACCTGGTGGTGGCCTGGGTGCCGAGCACCCTGGCCCCCACGCCGTCGGTCGCCCGGGCGCGGGTCCATGTCACCCTCCTCGCCGCCAAGGAACACACGGACCGACGGCTCTGCGCTGGCCGTTGGACCTTCCTCGGCAAGCTCGTGGAGATCCAGGCACCGGACATCGTGCACACGCCTGCGCGGGGAGGGGGTGAAAAAAGCTGGCGTATCGCCCTGGCCTGGTCGCCCCGGCTGGCGAGTTGCCCGGGCGTGGATCGCCGCCAGTACTTCCGCATGCTGAGCCGCGACCTGCCGCCCTGGATGGCACTGCACGATGCCTACACCCACGCCTGGTACCGAGAAGGCCGCTGGCAACCCGACGGTGAGCAGTTTCAGCTCGCCGGCACCTCCCGTCCCTGAACTTCTCCTTCCGCTGCCGCGACCAGGTCACGCAGCGTCATACCGTCGAGCTGGCGATCCCACGCAGCCTCCAGGCCTTCCACGACCCTGTCCACCTCCGGCCGGGGACGAATCATGTCGCGGTTGAGATAACCGGACTCGTTGTGGCTGCGCACGGCGTGGAGCAGATCGCGTACCCGGATGGTTTCGAGTTCACGTGCCGGCAGGTAGGCGATTTCGCGCCCGCAGACCTCGACCAGGAATCCCTCGTCCAGCAGGGCATCGACGACCTGGGTCACCGGTCCCACGGGAACCCCGATCTCCTCCGCCAGGTCGTCCAGGGTCAGCGGGGCACGCTGGCCGAAGTGCGCCAGGCCGATGCGGTGCATCACGTGGAGCACGAGCCGCTCCCGCATGCGGTTGCTGAGCTCCATGCGCACGGGCACGCGGGCCATGTAATGGGGATGCTGCACATAGAAGGCCACCTTGGCGCCCACCAGCAGGACCATCCAGTTCAGGTACAGCCAGATGAGTAGCAGGATGACGATGGCGAACCCGGAGTAGATCGCGGTATAGCGGGCCGAAGAGGCGATGAACCCGGCGAAGACCCAGACCGTGGTCTGCCACAACACCCCTGCCAAGAATCCCCCGACGGCGGCGGCCCGCACCTGGACGCGGGTATTGGGAAAGAAGACGTAGATGAAAGTGAAGGCCAGGGAGACGAGCAGGTAGGGAAGCAGCTTCGAGGTACTCAGGATCAGGGTCCCGAAGGGCTCGATGCCCACCAGGTAACGGACCAGGCGCGTGTTCATGATGCTCGCCGTGATCCCCAGGGCGCTGAAGACCAGCACCGTGCCGGTCAGCGTGATCCTGAGGTAGTTGCTGAACAGTCCCGCCAGCGGCCGCAGACGGCGCACCTGCCAGACATGGTTGAAAGCGGCCTCGATCTTCTGCAACAGGGACACGACGGTATAGAGCAGGAATGCCAACCCCACGGCACCGAGCACGCCCACCTTCATGCGGTCGACGAACTGCATGATCTGCCCGGCCAGCTGCACCCCCATCTGACCCATCGGCTCGAGAAAGCGCAGCAGGATCGGCTGCAGGAATCCATGAGCACCGAAGGCCTTGAGCACGGAGAAGCTGAACGCCAGCAGCGGCACGAAGGAAAGCAGGGTGGTATACACGAGGCTCATGGCGCGCAGGGCCAGTTCGCCATCCACCAGGTCGCGCACCACGACATAGACCAGGCGCAGCATCCACAGTATCCAGCGCAGAGGCAACCGAAGGCGCTCCGGGTCCTTCATCCAGAGCATGCGCTGAAAGCGCTCATAGAGCATTCTCGACGGCGTGATCATGCGGTCGTTCCCGTGTTCCCTCCTCACCGTCATTGTATTGCATTCGTGCATCAAGCCCAGCCCGCGCGTTGCAAACGTGCATTACTTTTCTTTTCCGTTAAAGTTTCTATAATCAGATGCCGTTAGGTTGCGCGAACCGATACGATGGGAGGGTTACCCATGGCAGTACGCAAGAAAGTCGGCAAGAAGAAGGCAGCCAAGAAGAAGGCTGCCGTGAAGAAGGCACCCGCACGCAAGACCGCGAAGAAGAAGGTCGCGAAGAAGACCGCCAAGAAGAAAGTCGCGAAGAAGGTGACGAAGAAGAAGGCGGCAAAGAAGAAGACGGCGAAGAAGAAGGCAGCGAAGAAGAAGGCGGCGAAGAAGAAGACCGCCAAGAAGAAAGTCGCGAAGAAGAAGACAGCGAAGAAAAAGGTGGCGAGGAGACGCTGAGCCGCCGACGAAGACCGGGAGGCCCGCACTGCGGGCCTCCCTTCTATGGACCACCGGTCCGCGTGCGACACCGACCGGACCCGGCATCGCATCCCGTGTCAGCCCCATGCCCGCGCCACGCGTCAGCATCCTGCTCCCCGTGCGCAATGCCGCCGACCGGCTCGGTCCGTGCCTGGACAGCATTGCGGCCCAGACACTGCGCGATTACGAGCTGCTGTGCATCGACGACCATTCCTGCGACGGCACGCGCGCCCTGCTCGTCGCCCGCAGTCGGCGTGATCCCCGCCTGCGGATCCTCGACAGCCCGGGTCGCGGCATCGTGGCGGCGCTCAACCACGGCCTGGTCCACGCCCGCGGTGCCTTCATCGCCCGCATGGACGCCGACGACCGGATGCACCGCGAGCGCCTGGCCCGCCAATGGGCCTTCCTGCGCGCGCACCCGGAACTGGAGCTCGTCGGCAGCCGGGTCCGGATCCTGCCCGCGGGCGCCTCCACGACCGGC
>RFHK01000030.1 GCA_003695825.1 Gammaproteobacteria bacterium
CGAGCAAAGTTCCAGATTGGCGGCAACATAGCACAAGCCCGCATAGTGCACCAAGGGCTTCGAGGCATGGCGGATTTGCAGTCGGGCTCGGGGTGCGCTGGAGCGAGCGTCGTAGCCGGGACTACGACGCGAGTGAAGCGCCCGCGAGGCCGAGCGAAAATCCGCCAGGGCCGAAGCAGGAAGCGGGCGGCACCCACCGCGTACTTGCAAAAACCGCACGCCCCCCCCCTCGAAGCCCTGTCACATCAAAGTGCAACGACTGCCCGCTTCGGCCTTGGTGCACTATGCGGGCCCGCCCGCATAGTGCACCAAGGGCTTCGAGGCATGGCGGATTTGCAGCCGGGCTCACCGCGCCGCACGCCGCCCCCCGGGTGCTCGCCGGGCCAGCCAGGGCAGGGGATCGAGGGGGCGCCCCCGGCGCCGCAGCTCGAAATAGAGCCCGGGCGCGCCCCCGGTCCCGCTGTTCCCCACGGTGGCGATCACATCACCGGCCTCCACCCAGTCCCCGACGTCGCGGTAGAGGCTGGCGTTGCGTCCGTAGAGACTCAGGTAGCCGTCACCGTGATCGATGATCAGCAACAGGCCGAAGCCCCGCAGCCAGTCGGCGAACACCACCCGGCCGTGGTGGATGGCACGGACCTCGCGGCCGGCCGGGGCGGCGATCAACAACCCGCGCCAGCGGCTGCGCCCCCCCAGGCGCGGTTCCCCGTAGCGGTGGCGCACCCGCCCCCGTAGCGGCCAGGGCAGGCGCCCACGCAGGGTGGACAAGGGCCGTCCCCGGCGATCCACCTGTTGCACGTCGGCCAGGGCCTCGCGCAGGGAACGCAGGAGCGCCTCCAGGCGACGGCGGTCGGCCTGCAGCCGCCGCAGGCGGTCGGTGTCGTCGCGGATGCGGGCCCGCAGCGCCGCGAGCAGGGCCTTCCGGCGCGCCTGGTCTTCGCGCAGCTGCGCGAGCGTGGTGCGCTGCTCCCGCTCCAGGGCCCCCAGGCGCTCCAGGGCCCGTTGCGCTTCCCGGCGCAGGACGCGGAGTCGATCCCGGCTCTGGAGCCAGGCCTGGAGGCGCTCCCGGCGGGCGCGGTTGAGGTACCGGTAGTAGACCAGCGCCCGGCCGAGCGCAGCCGGCTCGTCCGGGTGCAGCAGCAGCCGCACCGGGGCCTCGCGTCCCAGCAACCACGCACTGCGCAATTGGGCCGCCAGGTGCCGGCGCTGGACATCGGCGGCCCGTTCGGCCTCCCGTTGCCGGCGCTGCAGCGCGGCGATGCGCTCCTGCAGTCGCCGGCGGGCCGCCTCCAGGCGCGCCAGCGCGCGGTGCAGGCCGCCGGCCTCCTTCTCCGTGGCGGCCAACCGGTGCGCCAGCAGGGACTCCTGCCGGCGCCGTTCGGCCAGGCGGGCCTGGATGCGCGCGATGCGCTTCGTGACGCGCTGCAGGGCCCGTTGCGGATCGGGCTCCGGGCCGCCGGTACCCGCCGCGCCCATCCCCACCGGCGGGAGCAGCAGTGCCAGCACGAGGAGGAGGCCGGCCGATCCGCGGGCCCGCGCGCTGGTGACGGGGCCTGCCCCCGGCATGGCTCAGGCCACGGCGACCGGGGCTTCGCGCAGCTGCACCAGGCTGGTACCCGTCATCTCGTCCGGTACCGCGAGCCCCATCAGGTGGAGCAGGGTGGGGGCCACGTCGCACAGGGATCCCTGCGCGCTCATCTCGGCCGGGCGCCCCACGTAGACCAGGGGCACGAGGTCGGTGGTGTGCGCCGTGTGCGGCTGGCCGGTCCGCTCGTCGCGCATCTTCTCGGCGTTGCCGTGATCGGCCGTGATCAGCATCTCGCCGCCCGTCCGCGCCAGGGCCTCCACCACCCGCCCGAGGCAGGCGTCCAGGGCCTCGATGGCCGCCACGGCCGCCTCGAAGTTGCCCGTGTGCCCCACCATGTCCGGGTTGGCATAGTTGGTGACGATGACGTCGTAGCGGCCGCTCTCGATCGCCTCGACCAGGCGGTCGGTGACTTCGGGTGCGCTCATCTCCGGCTGCTGGTCGTAGGTGGCCACCATGGGCGAGGGTACGAGGATGCGGTCTTCGTATTCGAAGGGTTCCTCGCGCCCGCCATTGAAAAAGAAGGTGACATGGGCGTATTTCTCCGTTTCCGCCAGGCGCAGCTGGCGGCGCCCCAGGCGTGCGAGGTACTCGCCGAGGGTGTTGTCGAGCCGCTCCGGCGGGAAGGCCACCGGGATGGGGAAGTCGGCGTGGTACTCGGTGAGGCTCACGAAGCGGCCGAGCCGGGGCCGGCGGGGGCGCGCGAAGCCCTCGAAGGGGTCCTCGATGAAGGCCCGGGTGATCTGCCGCGCCCGGTCGGAACGGTAGTTCATGAACACCACCACGTCCCCGTCTTCCATGCGCACGGGGGCCTCCCCGTCGGGCACGATCGCGGTGGCCTGCACGAATTCGTCGGTCTCCCCCCGGGCATAGGCGGCGGCCAGGCCGCTCAGGGCGTCCGGGGCCCGGTGCACGGCCCGGCCTTCCACCATCAGCGCGTAGGCCGCCTGGATGCGCGGCCAGCGGTGGTCCCGGTCCATGGCGTAGTAACGCCCGATCATCGAGGCGATACGGCCACCCCCGAGTGCCTGCAGCTTCTCTTCCAGCCGGCGCAGGGAACCCTCGGCACTCTGGGGCGGCGTGTCACGTCCATCCAGGAAGGCGTGCAGGTAGACCTTCTCCGCACCCCGCTTCACGGCCAGCTCGGCCATGGCATGGATGTGCTCCTCGTGGCTGTGCACGCCGCCGGGCGAGAGCAGTCCCAGGATGTGCACGGCCCGGCCGTGATCCCGCGCGAGATCCACGGCATCGGTCAGGGTGCGGTTGGTGAAGAAGGAACCGGTCTTGATCGCCCGGCTCACGCGAGTGAATTCCTGGTACACCACGCGCCCGGCCCCGAGGTTGAGGTGCCCGACCTCGGAGTTCCCCATCTGGTCCCCGGGCAAGCCCACCGAGGCCCCCGAGGTGCGGATCAGGGTATGGGGGTAGCGACTCCACAGCCGGTCCCAGACCGGGGTGCGGGCGGCGGCGATGGCGTTCCATTCGGGATCGTCCCGGTGGCCCCAGCCGTCGAGGATGACCAGGACCATCGGTGTGGGGGCATCCGACATGCGTACTCTCGGCTCCTTGCTGTCTCGAGTGGTGTCACGGGAAAAATTTAGCAGGTTTCGTGCCGCCGGTTTTCCTGCCCGGCGCCCGCCGGGCGGCAGCCGGGAGGACCGCCGCGCGGAACCCGCTGGGGAGCGGCAGCCATCCAGTATGCGACCGGCAGGGAAGCGATGGAGGGACGGAGTTCACAGAGGTTGCCAATTACCCTCGCATATTTATTATTGTATACTGTTTCGATTATGAATGGCAGACGTGGAAGGGCCGCATGTCGAACGTGTCCAATGACGAGCGCACCCTGTGCTGCGCACCGGGAGAGGGCGAGGTGCACGATATGGAAAAAACGCTTTCCTCCACCGAGGAGCTGCTGTGCCACGAAGAGGACATCGAGCGAGCCTCCCGTTCGCTGAAGGCCATGTCGCACCCGTTGCGCTTGAAGATTCTCTGCACGCTCGGAGACCGGGAGGTGTCCGTGCAGGAGATCGTGGAGCAGGTCGGCACCTCGCAGAGCAACATCTCCCAGCACCTCGCCATCCTGCGCGACAAGGGCATCCTGGTCTCGCGCAAGGATGCGAACCGGGTGTTCTACCGCGTCGGGGACGCCCGCACGCTCGCCTTGATCGGCATGATGCGCGAGGTCTTCTGTACGAACAAGTAAGCCGTGATTACCGCCGTCCGGGCGACGGGGGGTCGCCGGGGCGCGTGCGGCACCTGAATCCCTGACCGACGCCTCGTCCTCACGCCTTCGGTACACCTTCATGGACAGGTTCCTCGAATTCACGTTTCGGCACTGGGCGCTGTCTTCGACCTTCGTACTCCTCCTGGCAGCCTTCCTGGTCAACGAATTCCGCCTGCGCCGTTTCGGGGTGCCCGGGATCGGCCCCCTCCAGGCCACGGCCTTGATGAGCCACGAGGACGCGCTCGTGCTCGACGTGCGCGAGGACCGCGAGGTGGCCCAGGGCAGGTTGCCGCACGCCGTGCACATCCCCCTCGGCGAGCTGGGCCGGCGCATCGGCGAGCTGGAACCCTACCGGGGGCGCAAGATCGTGGTCTACTGCCGCAGCGGCCACCGCTCCCAGCGTGCCGCCATGCAGTTGCGGCGCCACGGGTTCGAGTCGGTCTACAATCTCGACGGCGGCATCCTGGCCTGGGAGCAGGCCAACCTGCCCGTCACCCGGGGCAGGAAGCGCAAGTGAGCCACGGGAGGAATGCCCCATGAGCGAGCCGTCCGCAGGTGAGGTCCTGCTCTACGTCACCCCCTTCTGCCCCTACTGCATCCGGGCGAAGCAGCTGCTCGAGCGCAAGGGCGTGCCTTACCGCGAGCTGCGGGTGGACCGGGATCCGGCGCTGCGCGCCGAGATGGAGCGGCGCAGCGGGCGCACCACCGTGCCCCAGATCTTCATCGGCCGGCGTCACGTCGGGGGATGCGACGACATCTACGCCCTGGAAGGGCGCGGGGAGCTCGATGCCCTCCTCGAGCAGGAACTCGGCATCACCGGCGGCCGCCCCGCCGCGCCTTGAATTTCCCACAGCCGGTCCCGATCTCTCCTCGCAGCCGGTGCCGAGCGGCACGCATCGACAGGAGGAAGCTTCATGCCCAGCACCCTGCACGTCGTCTGTCCCCATTGTGACGCCGTCAACCGGGTGCCCGCCGAACGGCTCGCGGCGGGGCCCAAGTGCGGCAAGTGTCACCGTCCCCTGTTCACCGGGACCCCCATCGAGCTCGATGCGGCGCGCTTCGAGACCCACGCCCACCGCAGCGACCTCCCCCTGCTGGTGGACTTCTGGGCGGCCTGGTGCGGGCCCTGCAAGATGATGGCCCCGGTCTTCGCCCAGGCCGCGGGACGGCTGGAGCCGCGGGTCCGCCTGGGCAAGATCGACACCGACCGCGAGCGGGCGCTGTCCGCGCAGCTGGGCATACGCAGCATCCCCACGCTGATCCTCTTCCACCACGGGCAGGAACTCGCGCGCACCGCCGGGGCCACGCACCTGGACGGGCTGCTCGGCTGGGTCCAGGCGCACCTGCCGGGCTGAGCCGCCTGCCGGACTTCGGACCGATCCACCGCCCGCCACGATCCCCCAGGTTCGACGGGCCGCCGCGGCCCGGCTTGGTGGTCGGACCGTGCGCGGAGTACACTGTCGCCCCTGCAGGCACCGGTTCCGAACGGAAAAGACCACAGAAGGACAGCATCCATGGCCGACAACCAAGCAGGCGCCCAGGCCGGTGAGCGCCAGTTCGTCATCCAGAAGATCTATACCAAGGACGTCTCCTTCGAGACCCCGCACAGCCCCGAGGTCTTCCGCATGGAATGGCGACCCGAGGTCAACCTCAACCTCACCAGCGAGACCAAGCAGCTCGATCCGGTGACCTACGAGGTGGTGCTCTCGGTGACCGTGACCGCCAAGCTGGGGGAGAAGACCGCCTACCTGTGCGAGGTCCTGGAGGCCGGCATCTTCACCCTGGCCGGTTTTCCGGAGGAGGAGATCAAGCCCATGCTGGGGGCCTACTGTCCCAACACCATCTATCCCTTCGCCCGCGAAGTGATCGCCGACCTGGTGCAGAAGGGCGGCTTCCCGCCGCTGTTTCTCGCGCCCATCAATTTCGACGCGCTCTACGCCCAGCAGATCCAGCAGCTGGACGCCCAGGTGGCGGCCGGCGCGGCCGGTGGCCCGGACGAGACACCCGCCCACTGAAGGCCGTCCATGGGCACGCGGGTCGCGGTCCTCGGTGCCGGTTCCTGGGGCACGGCGCTCGCCATCCACCTGGCCGGCAACGGCCATGCCGTGACCCTCTGGGGCCACCTGCCCGAGGAGATGGCCACCCTGGCGCGCGAGCGCGCCAACCCGTACTACCTCCCCGGGATCCCTTTCCCGGAGACTCTCACGCCCACGGCCGACCTGGAAAGCGCCCTGGCGGCGGACACCTGGCTGGTGGTGGTACCCAGCCATGCCTTCCGCGCGGTACTCGCCCGCATCGCGCCGGCGCTGAGGCCGCAGACGCACCTGGGCTGGGGCACCAAGGGGCTGGAACGGGCGAGCGGCCGGCTGTTGCACGAGGTGGCCGAGGAGGTGCTGGGGCCCCGGGTCGTGCCCGCCGTCCTCTCCGGACCCACCTTCGCCGGCGAGGTCGCCCGGGGCCTGCCCACCGCCATCACCGTCGCCGCGCGGCGGCTGGAGGCGGCCGAACACTTCGCCTCCCTGCTCCGGGGACGCGCCTTCCGCGCCTACACCACGGACGACGTGGTAGGCGTCTCCCTGGGGGGCGCGGTCAAGAACGTGCTCGCCATCGCCGCGGGGATCTCCGACGGTCTCGGCTTCGGCGCCAATGCGCGGGCGGCGCTGATCACGCGGGGCTTGGCCGAGATGATGCGCCTGGGACTCGCCATGGGCGGGCGACGCGAAACCTTCATGGGGCTGGCCGGGGTCGGGGACCTGGTACTCACCTGCACCGACGACCAGTCCCGTAACCGGCGCCTGGGGCTCGCCCTGGGCCGGGGAAAGACCCGGGAGGCGGCCGCCGCAGAGATCGGCCAGGTGATCGAGGGGGCCGAGGCCGCCCGCGAAGTCCACCGCCTGGGCCAGGCCCACCGGGTGGAGCTGCCCATCTGCGAGGAGGTCTACCGGGTGCTCTACGAGGGCCGGGCCCCGCTCGACGCCGTGCGCGCCCTGCTCGCCCGGGAACCGAAACCGGAGCCGGAGCCTGTGCGCGTCCTGCAGGAGGGACAGCGGTGAACTCCGGGCGCGCGGCCTCCCGGGAAGAGATCCGCCGGGAGATCCGGGCGTTGCTCGGGGAAGCCGAGGCCCTCATGCTCGCCACCCTGGGCGAGGACGGCCGGCCCGATGCCGGCCACGCCCCCTACGTGCAGGATGCCGAGGGGCGGCTGCACGTCTTCGTCAGCCGCCTGGCCGAACACGGTCGCAACCTGGCCGCCCGCCCCCAGTGCAGCGTGCTGATCACGGCCTCACCCGGGGGCAATCCCTTCGCCCGCCGGCGCCTGAGCTACCGCTGCCTGGCGCACCCCATCCCCCGCACCGATCCCCAGGCCGAAAAGGTACTGGGACGCTTTCGCGAGCGGTTCGGCAAAATCGTCGAGGTCCTCGCCGCGCTCGAGGATTTCAGCCTCTACCGGCTCGACGTCGAATCCGGGCGCTATGTGCGTGGCTTCGGCGATGCCTGGCTGCTCGACGACGTGCGGGCGCAGGGGTTGCGGCCCAACCGTCCCGACGCGCCCCGATGAATGCCGTCGTCCTCGCCACCCGCCTCTTTCCCCTCTGGGCGATCCTCGTCTCGCTGCTCGCCCTCTGGCACCCGGAGGGCTTCGCGCCTTGGCGGCCCGCCATCCCCTGGCTGCTGGGCGTGGTCATGTTCGGCATGGGGCTCACCCTGACCCCGGCCGATTTCGCGCGGGCACTGCGCCGGCCGGGGTTGCTGGTGTTCGGCGTGGTGTTGCAATACATGCTCATGCCCATGCTGGCCTGGCTCATCGCCCAGGGGTTCGAGCTGCCTCCGGCCCTGCTCGCCGGCATGGTCCTGGTGGGCACGGCCCCGGGCGGGACGGCCTCCAACGTGATTTGTTACCTGGCGCGGGCGGACGTGGCGCTCTCGATCACCCTGACGACGGCGAGCACCCTGCTCTCGGTCCTGGTCACCCCCGCGCTCACCTGGCTCTATGCCGGCCGGTCGGTGCCCGTACCGGCACTGGCCATGCTGTTCACCATCGCCAAGATCGTGCTCTTGCCGGTGGCCGCCGGCGTGCTCGTGCACCAGCTGCTGGGGCGGCGGCTCGATCCCTTCCAGGCAATCTTCCCGCTGGTCTCGGTGCTCGCCATCCTGGTCATCATCGCCATCATCGTGGCGCTCGACGCCGGGCGCCTGGGCCAGCTGCGCCTGGTGTTGCTGGTGGCCGTAGGGCTGCACAATGTCTCGGGACTGGCCGCCGGTTACCTGTTCGCCCGCCTCTCGGGGGTGGACGTGCGCACCGCGCGCACCCTGGCCATCGAGGTCGGCATGCAGAATTCCGGCCTCGCCGTGGCGCTCGCGGTGAAACATTTCTCCGCGCTCGCCGCCCTGCCCGGCGCGATCTTCTCGGTCTGGCACAACCTGACCGGCTCGCTGCTCGCCGCCCTCTGGTCGCGCTCGCCCGCCGCGGACCGGGCGGGTGCCCAGGGCGTGGAAAAAAACTAATGGGCGGTCCAAACCGTATGCTCGCAAAAACCCCACGCACCCCCTTCAAGCCTCTGCGACATCAAAAAGCCCATGACCCTGTTCGCTCCCGCCTTGGCGCACCATGTGGGCTAAACTTGGACCACGCCTCGGTCGATACGACAGGGGCCGGGGGGATGGAGTGCGTCCGTCATGACGGAGGGAGAGTGCCAAAATGTCACGTCCAGGGCCCGTACACCATCTCGCCCAGGCCGAGCCACGCCGGCTGCTGGAGGCGGCCCGTGCCCTCGAACCGGATGCGGGAGAAGGCATCGCCGTACTGTTGGCCGCCGAAGGGGCCCCTGACCTCGGCACGCTGGTCGCGGCCCTGCGCACCTTGCCCGTGCCGGCCTTCGGAGGCGTGTTCCCCGGGCTCGTCTGGGCCGGCCAGGCCCGGCACCGCGGCGCTTTGCTGTTGCGCCTGCCCTTGGTCGCACCGCCACGCCTGATCCGGGCGGGCGAACCGGAGACCGATGCGGCCCTGGATGCCCTGGTCGGGGAACTCGGTTCCCGCACCGCGACCGCCTTCGTGCTGGTCGACGGCCTGAGCCCCCGGCTGGAGGAGATGCTCTGGGGCCTCTACCGCGCCTTCGGTCACCGGGTCGCTTACCTGGGAGGCGGGGCGGGTACCCTGGCCATGACACGGGCCCCCTGCGTGTTCACGACCGCGGGCACGGCCCAGGATGCCCTGGTACTGGCACTGGTCGACGCCGCCGGGCGGATCGGCGTCCACCATGGCTGGGAACCCGTCGGGGAACCGGTGCTCTCGACCCGGGTGGCGGGCAACCGCGTGCAGGAACTCAACTGGCAGCCGGCCTTCGAGGTGTATCGAGCCGCGGTGGCACGCCATGCCGGTGTGCCACCGCGCCGGGACGACTTCTTCACGCTCGCCAAGGCCTACCCGTTCGGGATCTACCGGGAGGGGAGCGAGCCGGTGGTGCGGGATCCCATCGCGGTGGAGGGATCGGACATCGTGTGCGTGGGCGCCCTGCCGGAGAACGCCTTGCTGCAGGTCCTGCACGGCGACCCGGAACGGCTCATCGACGCCGCCCGGCGGGCGGCGGAAGACGGCAAGGTCGGGGCCGACCGCCTGCCCTTCGTGGTGGACTGCATTTCCCGCTCCATCTTCCTCGCCGCGCGCTTCGACGAAGAACTGGCGGCCGTGCAGGCGGCGCTGGAACTTCCGGAAACGGCCCCCCTGCCGGGCGTGCTCTCCATGGGAGAGATCGCCTCCGGAGGAGGGGAATGCCTGGAATTCTTCAACAAAACGGTGGCCGTGGGGTGCCTCGATGTCTGAAGCCCGCACCCTCCACGAGCTGGTGGCCGACATGGCCGTGCTCTACGAGCTGGCCCTCGAGATCGGCCAGACACTCGACGTGGCCGCAAACTGCCAGCGTTTCCTGGGCCGGCTCATGGCACGCAAGAACTTCGACGCCTGCACCCTCTGGGTGCGCACCTCGCGCCTCCGCGAGGGCCGGAGCGGGCGGCGCGGGGCGCACGAGCCCTACGTGTGCCTGTACACCTTCCCCGCGCCGGCCGGCGACGGCCCCGGGCCCCTGGCACCGGACCACGACCTGGTGAAAGCCCTCGCCACCCGCCCCCTGTTGTCGGTGGCCGAACCGGATCCCCTCTACCGGCGCCTGCGCGCCGAGGACGGCCATCTGCAAGGCAGCTACCTGCTGGTCGCCTTCGCCGACTGGGGCGTGCTCAAGCTCCATTCCTCGGTGCGCGAGCGGGTGCTGGACCGGATCGAGCTCGCCCAGCTCGACAAGCTCATGGCACGGTTCGCCCGGTCGCTCGAAGGCGGCTTCAGCTACGCGGCCCTGCGCGAGGAGATCGGCTCGCGGCGGCAGACGGAGGCGCAGCTCTTCTTCCTCGCGCACCACGATCCCCTGACCGGCCTGCCCAACCGGACCACGGCCATGGAACGCCTGGATCGCATCCAGCGGCACGGCGACGGGCCGGGGGCGGCCGCCATCCTCTACATCGATCTCGACCGCTTCAAGAACATCAACGACTCCCTCGGACACCTGGTCGGTGATCGCCTGCTCACCGAGGTGGCCCGGCGCCTGCGGGGCTGCGTGCGGAGCACCGACCTGGTCTCCAGGCTCGGCGGCGACGAGTTTCTCGTGGTGCTGGACGGGGTGCGGGAGACGGCCGCGATCGAGCGCATCGCCGGACAGATCATCGAGGCCTGCCGGCGCCCGTTCCTGATCGACGGGCGGGAACTCTACATCGGCTGCAGCATCGGGATCACGGTCTTTCCCGACGACGCCGGCGACGGCCAGCGCCTGATCAGCCACGCCGACAGCGCCCTCTACCAGGCCAAGCGGGCCGGTGGCAACTGCCACCGCTTCTTCACGCCGGAACTCGATGCCGACGTCTCCCACCGGCTGCGGGTCGAGTCGGCCTTGCACGGCGCCCTGACCCGGCACCAGATGCGGCTCGTCTACCAACCCATCGTCGACCTGGCCGACGGGCGGGTGCGCGGGTTCGAATCGCTGTTGCGCTGGCAGCACCCGAAGCTCGGCACGGTGAGCCCGGAGGTCTTCATCCCGATCGCCGAGGAGAACGGCCTGATCAAGGCCCTGGGCGAGTGGTGCCTGGTGGAATCCGTGGCCATGCTCGCCGAGCTGCGCCGCCGGGATCCGCGCCTGTTCGTCGCCGTCAACGTCTCCGAACGCCAGTTGCAGGGCGACACCTTCCCGGCACTGGTCGACCGCCTGCTCGAAGAGGGCGCGCTGCCGGCAGAGGCCCTGCACCTGGAACTCACCGAACGGGTGCTCATCGGGGAACACCCGGAGACCCTGCGCACCATCCAGCGGCTCGCCGCGATGGGGATCGACTTCTCCATCGACGACTTCGGTACCGGCTATTCCGCCCTGAGCTACCTGCGCCGCTTTCCCTGCGGTACCATCAAGATCGATCGCGCCTTCGTGAAGGACATCGAGCAGGATGCCCAGGACGCCGCGCTCGTCGAGGCCATCGTGCGCATGGGGCAGAGTCTCTCGCGCCGGATCATCGCCGAAGGGGTCGAGACCCCGGAGCAGCTGGACCACCTGCGCGCGGTCGGGTGCGACATGGCGCAGGGCTACTTGTTCAGTGCACCCCTGGAGGCTGACGCCCTCCTGCCCTGGCTGGAGACCTACACCCCCCGCCTCCCCCAGGCACGTCCTGCCGGGACGCAGCAGGCCGCCGGGCGACCCGTGCGTTGAGACACCCACCCGCCCATGCCCCCGTGCGTCGTCGTAGGGCCCCGCCTGGCCCGCTACGGTTTCGGTGAAGGGCACCCTTTCGGGCCCGACCGCATGGACGCGTTCTGGGCAGAGGCCCGAAGGCGCGGGCTCGATGTGAAGGTGGAACGCCTCGAGCCGGTCGAGGCGAACGCGGCCGAGATCGAGCGCTTCCATACCCCCGAATACGTCGCCCGGGTGCAGGCACGGTCCCGCACGGGAGAAGGATTCCTCGATTACGGCGACACGCCGGCCTTTCCCGGGGTATTCGAGGCCGCGGCCACCGTGGTCGGCAGCATGCTCGCGGCCATGCGCCGGCTGCTGCAGGGGACGTGCCGGTATGCCTTCGTGCCCATCGCCGGCCTGCACCATGCCCGCCGCGACGGCGCCGCCGGGTTCTGTGTCTTCAACGATTGCGGCGTGGTGATCGAGAGCCTGCGGATGGAGCATGGAATCCGGCGCATCGCCTACGTGGACATCGACGCCCATCACGGCGACGGCGTCTTCTACGCCTTCGAGGCGGATCCCGACCTGTGCATCGTCGATTTCCACGAGGACGGCCGCTACCTCTATCCCGGCACCGGCTCCGCCGCAGAGACCGGTCGCGGCCCGGCCGCCGGCACCAAGCTCAACGTCCCCCTGCCGCCCGAGGCCGACGATGCCCTGTTCCACCGGCTGTGGCCGGCGGCCGAGGATTTCCTCGACCGTTTCCGTCCCGAGTTCTTTCTCTTCCAGTGCGGCGCCGACTCGATTGCCGGCGATCCCATCACCCACCTGAACCTCTCGCCCGCCCTCCACGGTTTCGTGGCCGGACGCCTGCGGGTGCTCGCCGAGCGCCATGCGCAGGGCCGCCTGCTCGCCGCCGGCGGCGGAGGCTACAACCGGCGCAACCTCGCAATTGCCTGGTGCAAGGTTCTCGAGGCGTTACTGTGATTCGATATAACCGCCAAGGACGCAAAGAACGCCGGGATGGAAGTGAACCGGCAATGAGTTGTTTTCGCTGTTCCCCGGTACAGGGCTTTCCCAAGGCATCGGTTCTCCTCCTCATCTGTGCCCTGATGGGTAAACCCTGTGCCCGGTTTGTCCCGGTAGAGGGGCGGGGGTGAGGGGATCAAAATCGGGATGGAATCGGGGGCAAAAATGGATCCCAGTTTCTCGCTCCCAGCTTCTCGCTTCTCCCCACGGCAGCTGCGCGCGAGACGGGTTCATCGCTGCCAGGCCACCAGCGGCAATTCCAGCGGGATCTCCATGCCTTCGCAGGCGGGCAGGATGCGCGCGGTGTAGTGTTCCACAGGCCGTGCGCTCGCGAACTCCGTGACATAGAGGTACCCGTTGACGGCCCCGGCCAGGGATTCCCTGCGTTCGAGCACGTGGCGCTCGGGGACCTCGCCCTCGAGGGGATCGGCGTAGAGTTCGACGCAGACCAGGTCCGGATCGATGTCGTCGAGGTAGGCCTGGATCCGGGCGAGGATCTTACCGTCTGCGTTGCTCAGTTCCACGTTGCCGAAGTGGAGCCGCCCCCAGTGTGCCTGGAGGTGACGCATGCAGCGGGAGAGCCGACGGGCGCGGGCCGCGCCCTCGCGCGCACGTGCCTGCACCCGTGCATGCAGCGGCAGGTAACAGGCCTCGAGGTATTCGCGCACCATGCGGTTGCTGGAGAAGCGTGGTGTGAGGCTGGCCATGCTCTCGCGCACGCGGGCGAGCCAGGCCTCGGGGATCCCCTGGGCATTGCGCGTGTAGAAGGCGGGGACCACTTCTTCTTCGAGCAGAGTGTAGAGCCGTTCGGCCTCGAGGGCGTCCCAGGCCGGGTCCGCGCCGTGCTCGCGGCCATCCCCCAGCGCCCAGCCCACCTCGGGCCGCCAGGCCTCGGCCCACCAGCCATCGAGTTCGGAGCAATTGAGGCCCCCGTTGACGAGCACCTTCATGCCGCTGGTGCCGCAGGCCTCCCAGGGGCGGCGCGGCGTATTGAGCCACAGGTCCACCCCCTGGACCAGGTCGTCCGCGAGCATGAGGTCGTAGTCGATGAGAAAGACCACCCGGTCGAACAGGTCCCGTTCCCGGATGAAATGCACCCAGTCGCGGATCATGGCCTGGCCCTCGAGATCCTTCGGGTGCGCCTTGCCGGCGATGACCAGCTGCACCGGACGCTCCGGGTGACGTAACAGGCGCTCGAGCCGGTCGGGATCGTGCAACAGCAGGTTGGGACGCTTGTAGGAAGCGAAACGGCGTGCGAATCCGATCGTCAGGAGGTTGGGATCGAGCAGGTCGTGGGTCTCCCGGCCCGCGGGCCGGAGGGCGACCGGCCGACGGCGGAGGCGCTCGATGAGGTGCTTGCGGTTGCGCGTGCGCATCTCCCAGAGCTCGGCATCCGCCAGGGCCCGGATGGCCTCGATCATGTGATCCGGCGGCATGCGCCAGCGGTCCTTGCCGCAGGCCTCGGTCCACAGGCGGTCGGAGGCGGGCGAATCCCAACTCGGCACGTGGACCCCGTTGGTGACGTGGCCGACCGGCACCTCGTACCGGGGCCAGCGCGGGAACAGCGACTGGAACAGGCGCCGGCTCACCGCGCCATGCAGGCGGCTGACCCCGTTGACCTTGCCGCTGCCGCGGATGGCCAGCCAGGCCATGTTGAAGGGTTCCTCGGCATCGTTCGGGTCGGTGCGGCCCAGGGCGAGCACCACCTCCGGCGCGATGCCGGCGTGCGCGCACCAGGCGCCGAGGTACTCCCGGACGAGGCCGGGTGCGTAGCGGTCGAAACCGGCATCGACCGGCGTGTGGGTGGTAAACAGGTTGCCGGCGCGCGTGGCGACCAGGGCGGTGGAAAAATCCAGCCCTTCCCGCGCGGCCAGGCTGCGGGCTCGCTCCAGCACCACGAAGGCGGCGTGCCCCTCGTTCAGGTGGCAGACGCTGGGGGCGAGGTCGAGGGCCTCGAGCAGGCGCCAGCCGCCGATGCCCAGCACCATCTCCTGCTGCAGGCGCAGTTCCGGGCCCCCGCCGTAGAGTTCGCTGGTGATGCCGCGGTCGGCCGGGTCGTTGAGCGGATCGTTGCTGTCGAGCAGGTAGAGGGAGATGCGTCCCACGCGCGCCTCCCAGGTGCGCAGGCGCAGGGTGCGCCCGGGCAGTTCCAGTTCCACGTGCAGCCATTCGCCTTCCTCGTCACGGACCGGCAGGATGGGCAACTGGGTGGGGTCGTTGAAGGGGTAGTAGGCGATCTGGTTGCCCTGCGGGTCGATGCCCTGGCGGAAATAGCCCTGCTGGTAGAGCAGGCCCACGGCGACCAGTGGCACACCCAGCTCGGAGCAGGTCTTGAGGTGATCGCCGGCCAGCACGCCGAGGCCGCCGGAATAGAGCGGCAGGGCCTCGGTGAGGCCGTATTCCATGCAGAAGTAGGCCACCGGGGGCAGGTCGGCATCGCCGTGGTGGCGTTCGAACCAGGTCTCGCCGCGGCTCGCGGCCTGCTGTTCCTCGCACAGTGCCGCGAGCAGGGCGAGGAACTCCCCGTCGATCGCCAGGGTCTCGAGCCGGCGCCGGCTGACCGTCTGCAGGATCAGCCAGGGGTTGCGGGTGCGCTGCCACAGGGGTTCGTCGATGCGTCGCCAGAGACGGTCCGCGACGTGGCTCCAGGACCAGCGCAGGTCCAGTGCCAGGGTACTCAGGGGCTCCAGCGCTTCGGGCAGGTCGGGGCGGACCCCGTAGGCGCGCTTCTCCATGGCGTTCATCCGGGCCAGCGCCAGTTGCGGATCTCCGGCAGGTCCTCGCCGTGGGCGGTGACGTAGAGCCGGTGGGCGACCAGCTTCTCGTGCATGGCCTGGTGGATGTGGCCGGCGCGGTCGGCCAGCTTCGGCACCCGGTCGGCGACGTCCATGACCAGGTGGAAGCGGTCGAGGTCGTTGCGCACCACCATGTCGAAGGGCGTGGTGGTGGTCCCTTCCTCCTTGTAGCCGCGCACGTGCAGGTGCGGGTGGCAGCGGCGGCGGTACATGAGCCGGTGGATCAGCCAGGGATAGCCGTGGAAGGCGAAGATCACCGGCACGTCGGTCCCGAAGAGGGCGTCGAAGGCGCGGTCGGTCAGGCCGTGGGGATGTTCCTCGTGCGGCTGCAGGGTCATGAGGTCCACCACGTTGATGACGCGGATGCGCAGTTCGGGCGCGAGCCCGTGGAGCAGGTCGACCGCGGCCAGGGTCTCGAGGGTGGGCACGTCCCCGCAACAGGCCATGACCACGTCCGGCGCGCCTTCCTGGTCGTTGCTGGCCCATTCCCAGATGCCGATCCCGGCCTCGCAATGGGCGATGGCGGCCTCCATGTCCAGCCACTGGGGCTCGGGCTGCTTGCCCGCCACGATGACGTTGACCCGGTTGCGCGACCTCAGGCAGCGGTCCGCCACCGCGAGCAGGCAATTGGCGTCCGGCGGCAGATAGACGCGCACGATGTCGGCCTTCTTGTTCACCACGTGGTCGAGGAACCCCGGATCCTGGTGCGAGAAGCCGTTGTGGTCCTGGCGCCAGACGTGCGAGGTGAGCAGGATGTTGAGCGAGGCGATGGGCGCCCGCCAGGGGATCTCGCGGCTCACCTTCAGCCACTTGGCGTGCTGGTTGAACATGGAGTCGACGATGTGGATGAAGGCCTCGTAGCAGGAGAAGAAGCCGTGGCGGCCGGTGAGCAGGTAGCCCTCCAGCCAGCCCTGGCAGGTGTGCTCGGAGAGGATCTCCATGACCCGGCCATCGGGCGCCAGGTGGTCGTCGTACTCGTAGCGCTTCGCCATCCAGGCGCGGTCGGTGACCTCGAACAGGGCGGAGAGGCGATTGGAAGCCGTCTCGTCCGGCCCCACGACCCGGAAGTTGTCGGGGTTCCCGCGCAGGACGTCGCGCAGGTAGGTGCCCAGCCGGCGCGTAGCCTCGCCGAGATCGGCGCCCGGCCGCTTCACCTCCACGGCATAGTTCCGATAGTCCGGCAGGCGCAGGGGCTTGAGGAGCAGGCCGCCGTTGGCATGCGGATTGGCGCCCATGCGCCGATCGCCCTCGGGCAACAGCGCGGTGATCTCCGGCCGCGGCGCGCCGTTCTCGTCGAACAGCTCTTCCGGTCGATAACTCTTCATCCACGCCTCGAGGAGCTTCAGGTGTTCGGGCTTGCAGACGTCGGGGATGGGCACCTGATGGCTGCGCCAGAAGTCCTCGACGCGTTCTCCGTCCACTTCCTTCGGTCCGGTCCAGCCCTTGGGCGTGCGCAGAATGATCAGGGGCCAGCGTGGCAGGCCGGTGTCCCCGTCCTCCCGGGCGCGCTTCTGGATGGCGTGGATCTCGTCGAGCACCTGGTCCAGTGCCGTGGCGAGCCGGCGGTGCACGTCCATGGGCTCGTCACCGGCGACGATCCAGGGCCGATAGCCGTAGCCCTCGAAGAGGCGCACCAGGTCCTCCTCGTCGATGCGCGCCAGTACCGTGGGGTTGGCGATCTTGTAGCCGTTCAGATGCAATACCGGCAGCACGGCACCGTCACGCGCCGGATTGAGGAACTTGTTGGAGTGCCAGGCCGTGGCCAGGGGGCCGGTTTCGGCCTCGCCATCGCCGACCACGCACAGGGCGATCAGGTCCGGATTGTCGAATACGGCGCCGAAGGCGTGGCCGAGCGAGTACCCCAGCTCGCCCCCTTCGTGGATGGAACCCGGGGTCTCGGGTGCGCAGTGACTGGGCACACCGCCGGGGAAGGAGAACTGCCGGAACAGGCGCTTCATGCCGGCACGATCGAGCGAGACGGCCGGATAGCGTTCGCTGTAGGTGCCCTCCAGCCAGGTATTGGCGACCAGCGCCGGACCGCCGTGGCCGGGGCCGGTGATGTAGATGGCGTTGAGGTCACGCGCCCGGATCACCCGGTTCATGTGGGCGTAGAGCAGGTTCAGCCCCGGACAGGTGCCCCAGTGGCCAAGCCGGCGCGGCTTGATGTGCTCGGGTTTCAACGGCTCTTCGAGCAGCGGATTGTCCATGAGGAAGATCTGCCCGGCGGAGAGGTAGTTGGCGGCGCGCCACCAGCGATCGATGCGTTCGAGTTCCTCCGGTGACGGGTTCGTTGTGGTCATGGCTTCCTCCC
>RFHK01000159.1 GCA_003695825.1 Gammaproteobacteria bacterium
GCCAGGCTCGCGGGCGTGGCCGTGAAACCGGCCTCCAGGTCCGCCTTGGACAGCACGGCCGGATCGCGCAACGGCGGCAGTGTCACGCCCAGTTTCGCCAGCACCTCGCGCGGCACGAATTCATCTGCCTTCAGGTGGCCGGAAAATTCCGGCCGGTTCGCGTTCAGACCCTTGCCCTCGAGGTTCCCTGCAACCCGCAGATCGAGGGCAGCGAGCGAGAAGCGGGGCATGGTCAGCGTCCCCGCGGCACGATCCAGCGTGGCCTCGAGCCCGAGCTCGGCATCGAGTTTCCCGCCGGGCAGCCCCTTGCCGGACAAATCGGTCTCGAGCGCCAGACTCGCCACCTCGATGCGGGCCAGCGTCGCATCGATGCGCATCCGGCCGGTCAGGGAGAACCGGCCCTGGAGGGTCGGCCGGCTGGCGGTGACCTTGCCTTGCAGCCGCAGGTCGAAAGGTTCCCCGGGCTCCACCCTGCCGACCTCCAGGTCCAGGTCCTGCACGGCGTAACGGACACCCCGCAGGGCATCCCGCCACTCGATGGAGGCATCCTCGACCTGCACACCGCCCAGGCGCAGGGCCGCGAGCGGGGCGGCTGCGGGTGGGGCGGCTGGTTTCGTGGCCGGTTTTTCCGGCGGCCCGCCGCCCCCGTTGAGATCCTCCCAGTTGGCAACCCCGGCCCGGTTGCGCGCGAGATGCAGGGACAGCCCCTCGAGGGTGACCGAGGAGACCTCCACCTCCCTGCGCAGCAGGGGCAACAACCGAACCCCCACCTTCACTTCTTTCGCTTCCGCGAAGGGCTGGATACCGAAACCCGGCGCGTTGCCCAGGCGCACGCCCTGGACCTCCACGGCCAGCCAGGGAAAGACCGAGAGGTCGATCGGGCCCGTGATGGTCAATTCGCGTCCGGTCTTCTCCCGTACCAGCTTCGTCAGCTCGCCCTTGAAGGCATTGGGGTCGAAGAGCAGCGGCAGGGCCAGGGCCGCCGCCACGAGCAACAGGACCCCCACCAGCAGGAGACGACGCACGATCTTGAAGGCAGGCATGTTCCCTCCCGGCAGGCCGACCAGGTACCCAGGGCAGGGACCGAGTATATCCCAACTCGCGCCCGGGTTCCGGGGCGCCCCCTGCCTGGCATCAATCTTGTTTACTTGAAAACCCGCGCCCCAACGACTAGTACAAGAAGCATGCAAGCACGTCCCACGTGCCGCAAGGCTGCCGGTGCGCCATCCTCCCGGCTCCCCCCGGGGCCCGGCCGGTACCCTTGGTTCCGCGATCCACGCCATCCCGCCCCCGTCCCGGTGGTTCGTTGCGGCGGGGGCCCTGCAACCCCCACACGACCGAGAAGGAGGGAATCCATGCCTGCCGATTGCATCATCGTGGCCGACAGCGCGCGTGCCCGTTTCTTTCTCCTCCGCCGACCCGAGTACCCGGAGCTCGAGTCCGGGCCCGACCTCATGGAATGGCGGGACCTGGTCAACCCCGAGGCCGAGAGCCACGGGGCAGAACGCTGGAGCGAGGCACGGGCGGGGGCCAATCGCGGCGGCAACGGCGGAGTCCATGCCTACGACGATCACCGCCGCAGCCACCTCGCCATGAGCGAGAAACGATTCGCCCGGAACATTGCGCAGGAGGCCGCGCGCCTGGTGCGGGAAGGCGGTGCCCGAGAATTCGTGGTGGTCGCCCAACAGCGCACCCTCGGTCTTCTGCGCGAGGCGCTCGGAGCCGTGCTCGACGGCCAGGTGCGCATCCGCCAGCTGGCCAAGGACCTGAGCCGGCTCGAGCCTCGGCAGATCCATGCCCACCTCGCGCGCGAGCGGCTGGTGCCGAGACGGCGGCCGCCGCGCGGTGCACTGCACTGATCGCCTCCCGAACGCCGGGTACCAATCGATCGGCACGGGCCTGATTCAGATCACGGCCCGTGCTTTTTTCATGCGGCATGCTTGGAAATCCATCAGGACGTCACCATTTTCTCTCGACAGTCGGCCAGGAGTCCCCCGCTTCCATGACGTATCGCCACGCCAAAGAGACCGACGACTGGGCACGGCAATCCGTCGAGGCCACCCTCGACGAGCTGCACACCGACCCGCAACGCGGCCTCACCGGCGACGAGGCGGCCCGCCGTCTGCGGGAATTCGGCCCCAACGAGATCGAGGAGCAGGAAGAGCCGCTCTGGCATCGGATCTTCCGCCGGTTCTGGGGCCCCATCCCCTGGATGATCGAGATCGCTGCCCTCCTCTCTGCCCTGGTGCAGAAGTGGGAGGACTTCACCATCATCCTGATCATGCTGCTGGTCAACGGGCTGCTGGACTTCTTCCAGGAGCACCGCGCTCTCAATGCCCTGGCGGCACTCAAGCAACGCATGGCCCAGCAGGTGACGGTGCTGCGCGACGGGGAATTCCATGTCCTGCCCGCCCGCGAGCTGGTTCCCGGCGACATCGTCAAACTGAGGATCGGCGACATCGTCCCGGCCGATGTGCAACTTCTGCGCGGCGACTACCTGGCCATCGACCAGTCGGCCCTGACCGGGGAGTCCCTGCCCGTGACCCGCCGTTCCGGCGACGTAGCCTATGCCAACACCATCGTCAAGCAGGGCGAGATGCTGGCCGTGGTCGTCAACACGGGCGCCCACACCCGCTTCCATTCGGTGGTGGCGCTGGTCTCCCGCGCCACCCTGGAAGAGCGCAGCCATTTCCAGAAGATGGTGATCCAGATCGGCAACTTCCTGATCTTCGTCACCATCATCCTGGTCGCCCTGATCGTGCTGGTGGCCCTGTTCCGGGGTGATGCGCCGCTGGAGATCCTGCGCTTCGCCCTGGTGCTCACGGTCTCGGCCATCCCGGTGGCGCTGCCGGCCGTGCTCTCGGTAACCATGGCCGTAGGCGCCATGAATCTGGCACGCAAGCAGGCCATCGTCTCGAAACTCACGGCCATCGAGGAGCTGGCCGGTGTGGACGTCTTCTGCTCCGACAAGACCGGCACGCTGACCCAAAACCGAATGCAGGTCGCCGATCCGGTCGTGTTCGACGGCCACGACGAACGCGAGCTGTTCCTCTACGCGCTGCTGGCCTCACGGCCGGAGAACCGAGACCCGATCGAGATGCCCCTGTTCGACTACGCCGAGAACCATTTCCCGGATCTCGACTGGCGCGACTGGAAACAGGAGGAATTCGTGCCTTTCGATCCGGTCCGCAAGCGGACCGAAGCCGTGGTGGAACAGAACGGCCGCCGGTTGCGTGCCGTCAAGGGCGCCGCCCAGGTGCTGCTCCAGATGACGGAGATGACCGACAACGAGCGCATCGCCATCGAGCGCACGGTGGAAGTGCTGGCCAGCAAGGGGTACCGGACGCTGGCGGTCGGTTACATCGAGGGCGACGGCGAGAATCTCGAACTGGTCGGCCTGATCCCCCTGTTCGACCCGCCGCGCGAGGATTCCAAGGAAGTCATCGAACACATGCGGAATCACGGCGTGCGGGTCAAGATGGTCACCGGCGACCACGCCGCCATCGCCCGCGAGATCGGACGCATGCTGGGACTGGAACCGCGGGTGATGCGGGCCGAGC
>RFHK01000031.1 GCA_003695825.1 Gammaproteobacteria bacterium
CCCCAGGAGAAGGGTTCGGCCAGGACCTGGAGCAGCTCCTCCGCCAGGGCCACCGCCGCCGCGGCATCGATCCCGGGACGCAGGAAGACGAACTCGTCGGCCCCGTAGCGGGCGACCGTGTCTCCCTTGCGGGCCCGGGCACGCAGGCGCTCGGCGATCTCGCGCAGCAGGGCATCCCCGGCCTCGTTCCCCCAGCGCTCGTTGACCTCGTGGAAATGGAGCACGTCGAGCATGACGAGCGCCACCGCCCGATCTCCGCCCCCGTCCTCTCCGAACTTGCACAGGGAACGGAGGCGGTCGTGGAAGAGCGCGCGGTTGGGCAGGCGGGTGACGGGGTCGTAGAGGCTCATGTACTCGAGCTGGCGGTTGCTCTCGAGCAGGTCGGCATTGAGGCGCAGGAGCTCCACGCGGAGGTCTTCCGACTTGCGCAGGGCCTCGTCCAGGCGCTCGAACGCCATGGCGTTCTCGATGGCCAGCGCGGCCTGGGAAGCGAAGAGGGTGAGCAAGTCGAGGTCACGGCGGGTGAAATCCCCGCCCGTTCGCTTGTGCAGGGCCGAGACGCCGCCGAGGAAGTGTTCCTTGCCGATCAGGGGGACCAGCAGCACGGTCCCGGCTTCCGCTTCCCAGCGGGTGCGCTCGTGCTCGTCGAGCTCATCGAGCACCCCTCGCCACCAGGGCCGCTTGTGCTTCCAGACCCAGCCGCAGATACCGAACTCGATGGGCAGGCTCTCGCCGACGATCTCCTCGGCGTGCTCGCCGTCGCCGGCCATGTAGGTGTACTGGGTACATTCCCGGTCGAGCACCGGGATGAGCACGGTGGAGGCATCCACCAGCTCGCGGGCCTTGCGGGCGATCAACCCCAACAGGTGCTGCAGGTTGCGTTCGCCGGCGAGGAGCCCGGCGGTCTCCTTGAGGATTTCGATCTCGTGTTCCCTGCGGGCCAGCTCCTCGAGCAGCCGATCAGGCTGCATCAGCTTGCCGCCTGCCACACCCATCTCCCTTCATGCCTCCCGCAAGCCTCCCAGCCTCGAACCTGTATCGGTCGACCGTGCGCGTTCCTTGAATCCGGATACGGGGGCGCGGTGCGCCTTGCGCGACCCGGCGTGGCGGGGCGCCCGGCGCCCCCGATCCCGGCGGCACGGTTCCAGCAAGGATCGAACCTGCAGGCGACGGCGTCAAGGGGCCAGGTCAAGATAATGGAGGAATACCCAATTTCCTTTTCATGTGTGTGGTTGGCATTCAGCGGGCGGACGGGCGCAGGTGGGGAAAGAGCAACACGTCCCGGATGGACGCCGAGTCCGTCAGCAACATCACCAGGCGATCGATCCCGATGCCCTCCCCGGCCGTGGGCGGCATGCCGTGCTCGAGGGCCACGATGTAGTCCGCGTCGTAGTGCATGGCCTCCTCGTCCCCGGCATGCTTCTCCTCCACTTGGCGCCGGAAACGTTCCGCCTGGTCTTCGGGATCGTTGAGCTCGGAGAAGCCGTTGGCGATCTCGCGGCCGCCGACGAAGAACTCGAAGCGGTCGGTGACCGAGGGATTGGCGTCGTTGCGCCGGGCCAGGGGAGAGACCTCGGTGGGATAGGCGGTAATGAACGTGGGTTCACGCAGCCGTTCTTCCACCGTCTTCTCGAAGAGCTCGGTCTGCAGCTTGCCCACTCCCCAGGTGGGCCGGACCGGGATCTCCAGGCGCTCGGCGATCGCCCGCAGCCGCGCCAGGTCGTCCAGGTCCTCCGGCCGGAGGTCCGGGTTGTACCTCAGGATGGACTCGCGCAAGGTCATGCGGGTGAAGGGACGGCCGAAATCGTAGGTCTCGCCCTGCCAGGTCACCTCGGTGGTACCCAGGACCTCCAGCGCCAGGCCGCGCAGCATCTCCTCGGTGAGGTCCATCAGGTCCCGGTAGTCGGCATAGGCCTGGTAGAACTCGAGCATGGTGAACTCGGGATTGTGGCGCGTGGAGAGTCCCTCGTTGCGGAAGTTGCGGTTGATCTCGTAGACCTTCTCGAAACCGCCCACCACCAGCCGCTTGAGGTAGAGCTCGGGAGCGATGCGCAGGTAGAGCTCCATGTCGAGCGCATTGTGGTAGGTGACGAAGGGACGGGCCGCGGCCCCACCCGGGATCACCTGCATCATGGGGGTCTCGACCTCGAGGAAGTCGCGCTCGTCCAGGAAACGGCGCAGGTACTGGATGATCCTCGTGCGCTTGCGGAAGACCTCGCGCGAGACCTCGTTCATGATGAGGTCCAGGTAACGCTGGCGGTAACGCGCCTCCAGGTCGGAGAGGCCGTGGAACTTCTCGGGCAAGGGACGCAACGACTTGGTCAGCAGGCGCACCTGATCGACCTTGACGGTGAGTTCCCCGGTCCGGGTGCGGAAGAGCACGCCCTCGGCACCGAGGATGTCGCCCACGTCCCAGGTCTTGAACTTCTGGTACACCCCCTCGGGCAGGGCGTCCCGTTGCAGGAAGAGCTGGATGCGGCCGGACATGTCCTGCAGGTGTGCGAAGCTGGCCTTGCCCATGACCCGCTTGGCCATCATGCGCCCGGCCACCGCGACCCGGACGGGATGGGCCTCGAACCAGGCGTTGTCCTTGTCCCCGTAGCGGGCATGCAGTTCCGCCGCCACCACGTTGCGCCGGAAATCGTTGGGAAAGGCGACCGCCTCCTCTTCCCGGATTCTCGCCAGCTTGCGGCGCCGCTCGGCGATCAGGCGGTGCTCTTCCCGTTCGGTGCGCTGCTCTTCACTCATGCGGTCGCTCGTCCAGCTTCGGTTTCCTTGTAACCTAGAGATTCGCCACGAAATCCACGAAACCCACGAAAAATTCTTTACGTTTCATTGAACGGGAAGCAAGGAGTCCTAAAAGCTGCAATGAACACTTGATGAATCTCGCGGGACCCTGCCTGGAAAATAAAAATTCATTTCGTGGGTTTAGCGGGTTTCGTGGCTCCTTCACAACCCCGACTTGAGGCTGGCCTCGATGAAGGGATCGAGGTCGCCGTCGAGCACGGCCTGGGTGTTGCCCACTTCCACCCCGGTGCGCAGGTCCTTGA
>RFHK01000160.1 GCA_003695825.1 Gammaproteobacteria bacterium
GATCAGCCCGGTCGACATCGAGCCCAGGACGAACAGATTCTACAATACGGCGCGCTCCTGGAACCGGCGTGACCCCCTCGCCATCGACCTCGATCGCGACGGAATCGAGACCGTCGGTACCGACGGCTATTCCACGGTGCTTTTCGACCACGACGGGGATGGCCGTCGCAGCGGGACCGGCTGGGTCGCCAGGGACGACGGCCTGCTCGTCCTCGACCGCAACGGCAACGGGCGTATCGATTCCGGTGCCGAGCTCTTCGGTATCGATACCGTCAAGTCGAACGGCCAGCGGGCCACGGACGGCTTCGATGCCCTACGGGATCTCGATGCGAATCACGACGGTGTCCTCGATGCCCGGGATCCACGCTTCGCCGAGGTTCGCATCTGGCAGGACCGCGACCAGGACGGTGTCACCGATCCGGGTGAGCTCAGCACGCTCACGGAACGCGGCATCCTGGCCATCGATCTTCACGAGCGGATCCACGTGCACCGTTACGCGAACGGCAACCAGCAGACGGCCGAGTCCACGTACCGCCGCGAGGACGGCACGACCGGCACCCTGGGCACCCTCGAGCTGGTGGACAACCCGTTCTATCGTACTTTTCCCGCAGAACCCCTCGATCCCGGGATCGCCGCGCTGCCGGACATGCGCGGATCCGGTGCCGTGCGCGACCTGCGCGAGGCCGCCCAGCACTCGCCCATGCTCGCGGACCTGCTTCGCGCCTTCGCCGCGGCGCCGACCCGAACACAGCAGCGTGCGCTGCTCGAACCTCTGCTCCTTTCCTGGTCCGAGACGGCGGCGATGCCGACCAGCGTCGAGCGCGCAGCGTCCTCACCTCGGGCATATCGGCTCATCTACCTCCTTCCCGGGCAAAGTGCCGCCGACTACGACCCCTTGCTTCCGTACTGGCAGGGCGGCCTCGTGGACGATCCCACACTGACCTTGGAGGAACGCCGGCAGCTCCTGGAACGATTGCACGAGCGCAAGGCGGAACAACAAAGGATCACGCGCCTCATCGGGATCCTGGAGCGTTTCAATGGTCTCCCCTTCGTGGAGATCGGTGACGACCAGGTCACCACGGGAGACGGTACACCCTACCTGGTCCAGCACGCCAGCGTCCCCCACGCGCCCCCCGTCGGGCGAAGCGATGGGCCCGCGCGCCTTCCCGGCCCTCCGCGGGTCTATGTCCCACTCTCACCCCGGCAGGTTCAGGCGCTCCAGGATGCCTACACGACGTTGAAGGAATCCGTCTACGCTGCCCTGGTCGTGCAGACGCGGCTCCGCCCCTACCTGGAGGGCGTGCAGCTCACGGTGGACGCGGAGGGCGTCCACCTCGATTTCTCCGGCCTCGACGCCCGGCTGGCCGAGGCCCACACGGAAGATGGCCGTAGGGCACTCGTCGATCTCATCGAGCTGCACCGCTATGCGGGGCGGCGCCTGATCGATGCCGGCTGGGACGGCCTTGACCTGCTTCGCGACTGGATCCATGAGATGGCCTCCGATCCGGAGTTGCCGGGACTGCTCGCCGAACTGCGCGCCTGGCAGGGCAGCGGCTCGCGGGAGGGCAGCGAGGAATCCGACCTTCTCCTGGGCCTGGGAGAGGACGACCAGCTTCGAGGTCGGGGCGGTGCCGATCTCCTGGCCGGCGGGGGCGGTGAGGACGTGCTTCTCGGGGGCGAGGGCGAGGACACCCTCGTCGGTGGCCCGGGTGCGGACCGGCTGCTGGGGGGTGAAGGCGGCGACTGGCTGCTGGGGCAGGCCGGGGACGACCTGCTCGCCGGGGGCCCCGGGGACGACTGGCTCGCGGGCGGTCGCGGGGACGATGTGCTCACCGGCGGCCCGGGAGACGACACCTACTACTTCCCGCGGGGCTGGGGTAGGGACCGGATCGACGAGCTGGAGACGGCGCCGGGCAAGCGGGACCGGATCCGGTTCGGTGCGGGGATTGCGCCGGAGTCGGTGGAGGTCCGGCGGGACGGGATGGACCTGGTGCTGTCGCGGCGTGGTACGGGGGACGAGGTACGCGTGAACTGGTTCTTCTACCACGACGCCGAGGAGCCCTACCACCGGGTGGAGGAGGTTCGGTTCGCCGACGGCACGGTGTGGGACGTGGCGGAGGTGAAGCGGCGGGTGCTGCAGGGCACGGAGGCCGCGCAGTGGCTGGTCGGGTATGCCACGGACGATTTCATCTACGGTGCCGGCGGGGACGACGAGATCCGCGGCGAAGGGGGCCGGGACTTCCTGGCCGGTGGCCCGGGTGCGGACCGGCTGCTGGGGGGTGAAGGAGGCGACTGGCTGCTGGGGCAGGCCGGAGACGACGTGCTCGCCGGAGGCCCCGGGGACGACTGGCTCGCGGGCGGTCGCGGGGACGATGTGCTCATCGGCGGCCCGGGAGACGACACCTACTACTTCCCGCGGGGCTGGGGTAGGGACCGGGTCGAAGCACGTCTCGGCGAGGGTGCCCGGGACCGGATTCGGTTCGACCGCACGGTGGCCTCGGATCAGCTCTGGTTCGCCCGGGACGGGCTGGACCTGTGCATCTCCCTGCTCGGTACGTCCGATCGGATTCGGATTCGCAACTGGTATCTCGGCGAGGACTTCCGAGTCGGAGCGATCCAGGCCGGGGACGGCCGAGTGCTCTTCGAAGACCAGGTGGAACGGCTCGTACAGGCGATGGCGGGGTTTGCACCGCCGCCGGCCGGCAGCCTGCACCTTTCCCCCGACCTGCATGAGGCCCTCGCCCCCGTGCTGGCGGCGAGCTGGCAGCCGGCTTCCTGAGACCCCGGGTGCGCCGCCGGTGCGGTTTGCCCGCCTCGGCGGCGCTCGGGTATCCTTTGCGCTCCCTCGAGAACAGGATCCCCGGCCCCGTCATGAGCGAGAAGTACTTCCCCGAGCGCATCGAGCTGGAAGCCCAGGAGGAGTGGGAACGCAACGGCACCTTCCGGGTGGTCGAAGACCCGTCCCGGGAGAAATTCTATTGCCTGTCCATGTTCCCCTATCCCAGCGGACGCCTGCACATGGGGCACGTGCGCAACTACACCATCGGGGACGTCATCGCCCGCTTCCAGCGCATGCAGGGCAAGAACGTCCTGCAGCCGATGGGCTGGGACGCCTTCGGCCTGCCGGCGGAGAACGCCGCCATCGCCCACCGGGTGCCGCCGGCCGAATGGACCTACCGCAACATCGAAACCATGAAGGCCCAGCTCAAGCGCCTGGGGTTCGGTTACGACTGGTCGCGCGAGCTCGCCACCTGCCGCCCCGAGTATTACCGGTGGGAACAGTGGCTCTTCACCCGCCTGATGAAGAAGGGACTGGCCTACAAGAAGATGGCGGTCGTCAACTGGGACCCGGTGGACCAGACGGTACTGGCCAACGAGCAGGTGATCGACGGGCGCGGCTGGCGCTCCGGTGCGCCGGTCGAACGACGCGAGATCCCGCAGTGGTTCCTGAAGATCACCGCCTATGCCGACGAGCTGCTGGAGAAGCTCGATGCGCTGGAGGGCTGGCCGGAGGCGGTGCGCACCATGCAACGCAACTGGATCGGCCGCTCCGAGGGCCTCGAGCTCGTCTTCGAGATCGAGGAACGCGACGAGGCACTGACCGTCTTCACCACCCGGCCCGATACCCTCATGGGCGTGACCTACGTGGCGGTGGCCGCCGAGCATCCCCTGGCCCGGGCGGCCGCGGAGACGCGTCCCGAGCTGGCGGCCTTCCTGGAAGCATGCCGCACGGGCGGGACCTCCGAGGCCGAGCTGGAGACGATGGAAAAGAAGGGCATGCCGACCGGCTTTCACGCCCGCCACCCGGTCACCGGCGAGCGCGTTCCGGTGTGGGTGGCCAACTTCGTGCTCATGGGGTACGGCACGGGGGCCGTCATGGCCGTTCCGGCCCACGACCAGCGCGACTGGGAGTTCGCGCGCAAGTACGGCCTCCCCATCCGCCAGGTGATCTGTCCGCCCGACGGCTCGGAGGTGGATCTGGAGCGAGGTGCCTACACGGAAAAGGGCATCCTGTGCCACTCGGGCGAGTTCGACGGGCTGGATTTCGAAGGGGCATTTCAGGCCATCGCCGCGTGGGTCGAGGCACGGGGCAAGGGGCGCCGCACGGTCAACTACCGCCTGCGCGACTGGGGCGTCTCGCGCCAGCGTTACTGGGGCTGCCCGATCCCGGTGATCAACTGCCCGCGCTGCGGGGCCGTGCCCGTGCCGGACGACCAGTTGCCCGTGGTCCTGCCCGAAGACGTGGCGTTCGACGGGGTCGGGTCCCCGCTCAAGAAGATGCCGGAGTGGTACCGGACCACCTGCCCCCAGTGCGGTGGGCCGGCCGAGCGCGAGACCGACACCTTCGACACCTTCATGGAGTCCTCCTGGTACTACGCCCGCTACTGCTGCCCGGACGACGACCAGGCCATGCTCGATGCCCGTGCCGACTACTGGCTGCCGGTGGACCAGTACGTGGGCGGGATCGAGCATGCCATCCTGCACCTGCTCTATGCCCGCTTCTATCACAAGCTGCTGCGCGACGAGGGGCTGGTGCAGAGCGACGAACCCTTCACGCGCCTGCTTACCCAGGGCATGGTGGTCGCCGAGACCTTCTACCGGGAGGACGCGGAAGGTCGCCGCACCTGGTACAACCCCGCCGAGGTGGAAGTCGAGCGGGACGCGAAGGGGCGGGTCGTGGCGGCCCGGCTCAAGGCGGACGGGCAGCCGGTCGAGATCGGTCCCGTCGAGAAGATGTCCAAGTCCAAGAACAACGGTGTCGACCCCGAGGCCCTGATCCAGCGCTACGGTGCCGACACCGTGCGCCTGTTCATCATGTTCGCCGCCCCGCCCGACCAGTCATTGGAGTGGTCCGATGCCGGGGTGGAAGGGGCGCACCGCTTTCTCCGGCGCCTGTGGAAGCAGGTGCTCGACCACGTCGCCGAGGGCACCCCGCCGCCCCTCGATCCCGGGTCGCTCGGCGAGGCCGCGCGCGCGCTCAGGCGCCGAACGCACGACACCATCGCCAAGGTCACCGACGACATGGGCCGGCGCCTGACCTTCAACACCGCGATCGCGGCGGTCATGGAACTGCTCAACGCCGTGGGCCGTTTCTCCGCGACCACGCCCCAGGACCGGGCCGTGGTGCGGGAAGCGTTGGAGACGGCCTTGTTGCTGCTCTCGCCCATCGTCCCGCACATCACCCATCATCTCTGGCGCCGCCTCGGGCATGCAGAGGCCATCGTCGACGTGCCCTGGCCCCGTCCCGATGCACGCGCCCGGCAGCGCGATTCGGTGGAGCTGGTGGTGCAGGTCAACGGCAAGGTGCGCAGCCGCATCCAGGTGCCGGCGGACGCCGACCGCGAGGCCATCGAGCAGGCGGCACTCGCAGATCCGCGGGTGCAGAAGTTCATCGGGGACGGCGCGGTCCGCAAGATCATCGTCGTGCCCGGGCGGCTGGTCAACGTGGTGGCGGCATGACCGGGTACGCCCGGGGGCGTCTGGGTGCCGTCGGGCTCTGCGTGCTGTGCCTGGCGCTCGCTGCCTGTGGCTTCCGGTGGCGCGGGGCGCCCGCCCTGCCGCCGGCCCTGCACCGGGTGCGGATCGAGGGACTCCCGGCCTACGACCCGCTCAGGTTGCGCCTGGCGCGCCGTCTCCAGGGGGCCGGCGTGGTCCTGGTCGGGTCCACGGGTACCCCCGCGGCGCGGTTGCAGGTCCTCGCCCGGGACCGCGTGCGACGACCGCTGACCGTCAGCCAGCGCGGCCAGGTCACGGAATACGCCCTGGTGCGTAGCGTGCGTTTCCGGGTCGTCGATGCCCTGGGACAGGTCGTGGTGCCGGAGCAGAGCGTGCAGGTTCGTCGCGTCTACCTCTACGACCGTACCGATCCCCTGGGCAAGAGCACCGAGGAGCAGGCCATCGAGGAGGCCATGGCCCAGGACCTCGTGACCCTCATCCTGCGTCGCCTGGAGGCGCACTGAAGCCCCGTGCAGTTGCGTCCCGAACAGCTTGCCGAGCACCTCGCCCGGGACCTGCGGCCCGTGTACCTGGTCCATGGCGACGAGCCGCTGCAGGTCCAGGAGGTCTGCGACGCCATCCGCGCGGCCGCCCGCGAGCGGGGGTTCGCCTCGCGCCAGGTCTTCGACGTGGAACGGGGGTTCGACTGGGAGCGCCTGACCGAGGCGGGGGCCGCCCTGTCGTTGTTTTCCGCCCGCGAGATCCTGGAAGTCCGCCTGCCCAGCGGCAAGCCGGGCGAGGCCGGCGGACGGGTGCTGCGGGCGCTCGCCGAACGGCCACATCCCGACAAGCTGCTGCTGGTGGTCACCGGCAAGCTGGAGGCGGCCGCGCGCAAGGCAAAGTGGTTCACCGCGCTCGAGCGGGCCGGTGCCGCGATCGCCTGCCGGCCCCTCGAGCATGGCCGCCTGGTGGCCTGGCTCCGCGCGCGCATGCGGCGCGCCGGGCTGGAGCCCGAGCCGGACGCGGTGACGTTGCTCGCCGCCCGCGTGGAGGGCAACCTGCTGGCCGCCGCCCAGGAGATCGAAAAGCTGGCCTTGCGCCACGGCGGCCGGGTGACGGTTACTGAGGTGGCCCGGAGCGTGGCCGACAGTGCCCGCTTCGATCCCTTCGAGCTGGCCGATGCGGCCCTCTCCGGTCGCCCCGAGGCCTGTGTGCGCATGCTGGGCATGCTGCGCGAGGAAGGCGTGGCCCCAGCGCTCGTCCTCTGGGCCCTGGGGCGTGACATCCGCCTGCTGGCCGAAGCCGCCTGCGGGGATGAGGCACCCGAGACGGTCTTCGCTCGGCACCGGGTCTGGCCTTCCCGCAGGCGCCTGCTGCACGGCGCCTTGCGGCGTCACGCGCCTGCCGGCTGGCGACGGCTGCTGCATCGCACGGTGGATACCGAGCTGGTGGTCAAGGGCCAGCGGCCGGGCGAGCCCTGGGACGAGCTGATACAATTGGCATTTTCGCTCGCAGGCCGGGAAGTGGTCCCGGCCCCCGAGTCCTGGAGGTGAAGAGCGTGAACGCGAACGCGGAATCCGTGATCGAGGACGTGCCCGGGTACATGCAGACCCTGGGGCGGCGCGCCCGGGAAGCGGCGCGGGCCATGGCCGCGGCACCCACCGGGGCCAAGAACCGCGCCCTGGAGGCCATGGCCGCGGCCATCGAGCAGCGCCGCGAGCAGCTCGCGGCCGAGAACGCCCAGGACCTGGAGGCCGGGCGCGCCCGCGGGCTGGATGCCGCCTTGCTCGACCGGCTGGCACTCACCCCCGAGCGCATCGCGGCCATGGCCGAGGGCCTGCGGCAGATCGCCGCGCTCCCGGACCCGGTGGGGGCGATCACCGGTCTCGATTACCGGCCCAGCGGCATCCAGGTGGGCCGCATGCGCGTCCCCCTGGGCGTGATCGGCATCATCTACGAGTCGCGTCCCAACGTGACCGCCGATGCCGCGGGCCTGTGCCTGAAGGCCGGCAACGCCGCCATCCTGCGCGGGGGATCCGAGGCCATCCGCTCCAACCGGGCCATCGCTGCCTGCATTCGGGAAGGCCTGGTCGCGGCCGGGTTGCCGGAGACCGCGGTCCAGGTCGTGGAGACCACCGACCGGGCGGCGGTGGGGGAACTGCTGCGCATGGACACCTACGTGGACGTCATCGTGCCCCGGGGGGGCAAGGGCTTGATCGAGCGGGTGGCCCGCGAGTCGCGGGTACCGGTGATCAAGCACCTCGACGGTATCTGCCACGTCTACATCGACGAGCGGGCCGACCTCGACAAGGCCGAGCGCATCGCGGTCAACGCCAAGACCCAGCGGTTCGGCACCTGCAATACCATGGAGACCCTGCTGGTCCACGAAGCCGTCGCCGAGGCCATCCTGCCGCGGCTTGCGGAACGCTATGCCGAGTTCGGGGTCGAACTGCGCGGCTGTCCCCGTACCCGGGAGATCCTGCCCCAGGCGGTGCCGGCCACGGAGGAGGACTGGTACACCGAGTACCTGGCACCCATCCTCTCCATCCGCGTGGTGCCGGACCTCGATGCCGCCATCGCCCACATCGAGCATTACGGGTCTCACCATACCGATGCCATCGTCACCGAGGATTACACCCGGGCACGCCGTTTCCTGCGCGAGGTCGATTCCAGCTCGGTGATGGTCAATGCCTCCACCCGCTTCGCCGACGGGTTCGAGTACGGCCTGGGTGCCGAGATCGGCATCAGCACCGACAAGCTGCATGCCCGGGGTCCGGTGGGGCTGGAAGGGCTCACCACCCAGAAGTTCATCGTGCTCGGAGACGGGCACGTCCGCACCTGAACCCGCCGGGGCATGATCGGCGTCTACGGCGGCACCTTCGATCCGGTTCACTTCGGGCACCTGCGCACCGCCTGGGAGGTGGCCGACCGGCTGGCGCTGGACGAGGTGCGCATGGTGCCGGCACGCCATCCGCCCCACCGTCCCCCGCCCGTGGCCGGTCCGGGGCAGCGCAGGGACATGCTGGCCCTGGCACTGGTCGGGCAGGAGCGCCTGCGGCTCGACGAGACCGAGCTGGAACGGCCCGGGCCGTCCTGGATGGTGGACACGCTCGAGTGCCTGCGTGCCCGGGTGGGGGATGTCCCCCTCGTCCTGGTACTGGGCGAGGACGCCTTCGCGGGTCTGCCGCGCTGGCGTGCCCCCCGGCGCATCCTGGATCTGGCCCACCTGGCCGTGATGACCCGTCCCGGTTCGGCACCCCCGTCCCGGGGTCAGGTGGCCGACTGGTACCAGGCGCGGCGGGCGGAGTCGGTGGACGAACTGCGCCGGAGCCCGGGCGGGCGCATCCTGCGCTGCCCGGTGACCCTGCTCGACATCTCCGGGACCCGCATCCGGGAACTGATCGGCCGGGGACGGGAACCGCGGTACCTGTTGCCCGAGGCCGTGTGGCGCTATATACAGGAGAAAGGCTTGTATGGATGGCCTCCCGCGCAGGGAGGCAGGGAGCGTGAATGCACGAACGGGAAATGATCGAAGCCGTCCTCGAGCGGGTGGTCGCCGCCCTCGAGGACCTCAAGGCCCGCGACATCCGGGTCCTGGACGTGCGCGGGCAGACGTCCATCGCCGATTACATGGTCATCGCCAGCGGGTCGTCCGACCGGCACGTGAAATCCCTCTCCGAGCGGGTGATCGAGGCCAACAAGCGCGCCGGCGAGCCGCCCCTGGGCGTGGAGGGGCTGGAGACGGGCGACTGGGTGCTGGTGGACCTGGGGGACGTGATCGTCCACGTGATGTTGCCCCAGACCCGGGCCTTCTACAACCTCGAGAAGCTCTGGACGGTGGAAGGCGAGGCGGCGGAGGGGGGGACGGCCGCCGGGCTGGAGTGAATCCTTAAGGATGCGTATCCGGCTGATCAGCGTGGGGCGCAGGATGCCGCGCTGGGTGGAGGAGGGATACCGCGAATATGCCCGGCGCCTGCCGCCCGAGTGCGCCCTCGAACTGGTGGAGATCCCCCCGGGGCGCCGGCAGAAGGGGACCGATGCCACCCGGGCGGTGGCGGAGGAAGGGGCCCGCATGCTGGCGGCCGTCCCGCCCCGTGCCCGGGTGGTGGCCCTGGACGTGGGGGGCGAGACCTGGGACACGCCCGCGCTCGCCGAGCGCCTGCAGGCCTGGATGGCGCAGGGGCGTCCTCCCTGCCTGCTGGTGGGCGGCCCCGACGGCTTGGCACCGGCCTGCCTGGAACGGGCCGAGGTGCGCTGGTCGCTCTCGCCGCTCACCTTTCCCCATCCCCTGGTGCGGGTCATCCTCGCCGAGCAGCTCTACCGGGCCTGGAGCCTGCTCGCCGGCCATCCTTACCACCGGGTCTGAGCCATGGCGGACGCGCCGGTGGTGGTCCTCGCCTCTGCATCGCCACGCCGCAGGGAACTTCTGCACCAGATCGGGGTTCCCTTCCGTCAGGACGTGGTGGCGATCGACGAGTCCCCGCGTCCGGGTGAGGCCCCCCGTGCCCACGTCCTCCGGCTCGCACGTGCCAAGGCCGAGGCCGTGGTGGCCGCCGGCCGCGCCGGCGGGTTGCCCGTGCTCGGTGCGGACACGGTGGTGGTCATCGACGGCGAAATCCTCGGCAAGCCGAGCGACGCCGACCAGGCACGGGCGATGCTGCGGCGCCTCTCCGGTCGTGCCCACGAAGTCCTCACGGCCGTGGCGGTCAGCGACGGCCGCCGTCGGGCCGAGGCCGTCTCGGTGAGCCGCGTCTACTTCCGCGACCTGACCGAGGCCGAGATCACTGCCTACTGGGCGACCGGAGAGCCGGCCGACAAGGCCGGCGCCTACGCGATCCAGGGGCGGGGCGCCGTGTTCGTGCGGCGCCTCGAGGGTAGCCACAGCGGCGTGGTCGGCCTGCCGCTGTACGAGACGGCGCGGCTGCTGGAAGCGTTCGGGATACGGGTGTTGGGTGAGGAGCTGGGAGCTGGGAGATAGGAGCTA
>RFHK01000161.1 GCA_003695825.1 Gammaproteobacteria bacterium
CGCAGCACCTCCAGCATGGCCTCGGGCGGGTAGCCGGCGCGGGCCAGGTAGCGCGCGCCCAGCCGGTCGGCCTCCAGTTCGTGTTCCCGGCCGTAGCCGCGCACGATGGCCGTGGTGATCACCCGGGCCAGGTCCCCGGCTCCGCGCACCCCCGTGCGGCCAGCGATGACGGCGCCGAGGAGCCCCACGGTGGTGGCCGTGGTGTACTGGCGCACCGCGTGGCGCGCCGCCACGTGACCGATCTCGTGGCCGAGCACGGCGGCCAGCTCGGCCTCGCTGTCGAGGTAGGCCAGCAGGCCGCGGGTGATGTAGATGTACCCCCCGGGCAGGGCGAAGGCATTGACGTCGTCGGTGTCGACCACGGTGAAGCGGTAGATGAGCCCGGGGCGGTCACAGACCCGGGCGAGCCGCTCGCCGACCCGGCGCACGTAGGCCTGCAGGGCCTCGTCCGGGTAGCGTCCCATCTCCTCGAGGATCTGCGGATGCAGGCGGCGGCCGAGCGCCACCTCCTGGTCCTCGCTCATCAGGACGAACTCGCGCTGGTGCGTGACCGGGTTCGTGGCGCAGCCGGTGAGTCCCGCGCACACCGCGAGCATCCCGGCGAGGAAGGCGAGCGGCAGAAGGCGTCGCATGCGGAGGATCAAAACCTCGTGCTCCGTACGGGATCGGCTGATCTGCATCAAGGTGACGAGTTTCCGTCGTGGCACACTGCCTCGAGTACCTGTCCAACGCCCACAGGAGCGGCCATGAGCTATCGTCGACCCCGCCTGCCCGAGGTGGCCTTGCCGGCCATGAACCGCGTGCACGAAGAAGAACTCGCGTTGCTCGATCGCCTGGCCCAGGCCTTCGAAGAGGGCGAGGAGGCGGCCATCGATGCCCTGCTGGAGGAATTCGCCACCCACCTGGAGGCCCATTTTGCCGGGGAAGAGGGGCGCATGGAAAGGGCCGCCTTCCCGCCCTACCCGGTGCACCGGGCCGAGCACGAACGTATCCGGGAAGAACTCGCCCAGGTCCGCGCGCGCTGGCGCGAGACCCGTGACGCCGCGATGCTGGCCCGGTGGTTCTTCGAGGACTACACCCGCTGGCTCGAATCGCACGTCGCCACCATGGACCACGTGACCGCCGCCTACCTGGCCATGCAGGGAATCGACTGAGACAGGTGCGGTAATTGCCGAGCCGCGGCCCCCTTTCGTGTACAATTGGCGGCTCCCGACACGCCCTCGTGGCAGGAGCCCTCGTGGAGCAATACCGCGGAACCACCATTCTCTCCGTGCGGCGCGGCGGCCGGGTCGTCCTCGGCGGCGACGGCCAGGTGACGCTGGGGGATACCGTCATGAAGGCCAACGCCCGCAAGGTGCGCCGCCTCTACCGGGACCAGGTGCTCGCCGGGTTCGCCGGCGGTACCGCAGACGCCTTCACGCTCTTCGAGCGCTTCGAGGCACGCCTGGAAAAGCACCAGGGCCACCTGGTGCGGGCGGCCGTGGAACTGGCCAAGGACTGGCGCACGGACCGGATGCTGCGCCGCCTCGAGGCCCTGCTGGCCGTGGCGGACCGGGACGCCTCGCTCATCATCACCGGCAACGGGGACGTGATCGAGCCGGAGGGCGGCCTGATCGCCATCGGCTCCGGCGGGCCCTATGCCCGGGCCGCCGCCCGGGCGCTGCTCGAGGCCACCGATCTCGGCGCGCGCGAGATCGTCGAGCGCGCCCTTGGGATCGCGGCCGACATCTGCATCTATACCAACCACCAGCTCACCATCGAGGAACTGGCGACGGGAGAGGCCTCCTGATGTCCGTCATGACGCCCCGCGAGATCGTCCAGGAACTCGACAAGCACATCGTCGGGCAGGCGGCGGCCAAGCGTGCCGTGGCCATCGCCCTGCGCAACCGCTGGCGCCGGCAGCAGGTGGATCCGGCGTTGCGCAACGAGATCACCCCCAAGAACATCCTCATGATCGGCCCCACCGGCGTGGGCAAGACCGAGATCGCCCGCCGCCTGGCACGGCTCGCCAATGCCCCCTTCATCAAGGTCGAGGCGACCAAGTTCACCGAGGTGGGCTATGTCGGGCGCGACGTGGAATCCATCATCCGCGACCTGGTCGACGTGGCCATCAAGATGCTGCGCGAACAGGCCATGGAGAAGGTGCGGCACCGGGCCGAGGAGGCCGCCGAGGAACGCATCCTCGACGCCCTGTTGCCGGCACCGCCCAAGCCCACGGGCCTGTTCGCCGCCGAGCCGGCTCCCATCGACGAGAGCCAGAAGGAGACCCGGCAGAAGCTGCGCAAGCTGCTGCGCGAGGGGCGCCTCGACGACCGCGAGATCGAGGTCGAGGTCTCCGCCGCCCCCATCGGGGTGGAGATCATGGCGCCGCCCGGCATGGAAGAGATGACCAGCCAGCTGCAGAGCCTGTTCCAGAACCTGGGCGGCGGCCGCACCCGGCGTCGCAAGATGAAGGTGCGCGATGCCCGGCAGTTGCTGGTCGACGAGGAGGCCGCCCGGATGGTCGACCAGGAGGACATCAAGGCACGCGCGCTGGAGGCGGTGGAGCAGAACGGCATCGTGTTCATCGACGAGATCGACAAGATCACCGGGCGCAGCGAGCGGGGCGGCCCCGACGTCTCGCGCGAGGGCGTGCAGCGCGACCTGCTGCCGCTCATCGAGGGCTCCACCGTCACCACCAAGCACGGGATGGTCAAGACCGACCACATCCTGTTCATCGCCTCGGGGGCCTTCCACCTCGCCCGGCCGTCGGACCTCATCCCGGAACTGCAGGGTCGCCTGCCCATCCGGGTCGAGCTGGACGCCCTCACGGTGGAGGATTTCGTGCGTATCCTCACCGAGCCGGACGCCTCGCTCACCGAGCAGTACGCGGCGCTGATGGCCACCGAGGGCGTGACCCTGGAATTCACCGACGACGGCGTGCGCGAGATCGCCCGGGTGGCCTGGGAAGTCAACGAGCGCACCGAGAACATCGGGGCCCGGCGCCTGCACACGGTCATGGAGCGGCTCCTGGAGGAGATCTCCTTCGAGGCCTCCGACCGCTCCGGCAGCCGGGTGGTCGTCGATGCCGGGTACGTGCAGGAGCGCCTGGCCGACCTGGCCGCCGACGAGGACCTCACCCGCTACATCCTCTGACAGGAGAGACCGGACATGAGCATTCGACCCACCGAGATCAAGCTGCACAAGCAGTCGCGGACCCTCGAGATCACCTTCGAGGACGGCGCCACCTTCCAACTGCCCGCCGAGTACCTGCGGGTCTATTCCCCCTCGGCCGAGGTCCAGGGGCACGGGCCCGGCCAGGGCGTGCTCCAGGTAGGCAAGGAAGACGTGGCGATCGAGAACATCCAGCCGGTCGGCAACTACGGCATTCAGCTGTTCTTCGATGACAACCACAACACCGGCATCTATGCCTGGGACACCCTCTACGACCTGGGGCGCAATTACGAGAAGTACTGGAACCAGTACCTCGAGCGCCTCAAGGAAGCGGGCTACGAGCGGCGCGATCCCTCCGAGATCATCTGAGCACGAGGCGCGCGATGGCGGAGGGCAGGGACGAGGAACTGACGGACTTCGGCTACCGAAAGGTCCCGGTACACGAGAAGGCGCGCCGGGTCGGCGCCGTGTTCGACTCGGTGGCCGACCGGTACGACCTCATGAACGACCTCATGTCCTTCGGTATCCACCGTGCCTGGAAGGCCTTCGCCATCGAGATGAGCGGGGTGCGGCCGGGCGAGCAGGTGCTGGACGTGGCCGGGGGCACCGGGGACCTGACCGCCCGCTTCGCCCGCCGGGTGGGCCCGAAGGGACGGGTGGTGCTCTCCGACATCAACGCCAGCATGCTCCGGCGGGGACGGGACCGCCTGCTCGACCGGGGCGTGGGCGGCAACGTGCGCTTCGTGCAGGCCGATGCCGAGGCCCTGCCCTTCCGCGACAACGCCTTCGATTGCGTGAGTATCGCCTTCGGGCTGCGCAACGTCACGAACAAGGAGGCGGCCCTGCGTTCCATGTACCGGGTGCTGCGCCCGGGAGGCCGGCTCCTGGTCCTGGAGTTTTCCCGCCTGCGCATCCGTCCCCTGCAGCCCCTCTACGATTTCTATTCCTTCACCGTGCTCCCGGCCCTGGGCAAGCTGGTGGTCGATGATGCCGACAGCTACCGCTATCTCGCCGAGTCCATCCGGGTGCATCCCGACCAGGAGAGCTTGCGCGAGATGATGCGCGCGGCCGGTTTCGAGGCGGTGGAATATCACGACCTCAGCGGCGGCATCGTCGCCCTGCACCGGGGTTTCAAGTTCTGAGGCCCGGCCCATGGCCCTGCCTGCACCCTTCCGTGCCGCCCTCGAGATCCTCCTCAACCGCGCGCTCGCGCTCGATCCCGAGACGGCCGAGGCCCTGGGGGCCTTCGAGGGCCGGGTGATCGGCCTGGCGCTGCACGGTGGGGACGGCCGCCTGCTGTTCCTGCCGGGGCGGGGGCGCCTCCACCTGATCGCCGAGGGAGAGCGTCCCCCCGATGCCCTGGTACGCGTCACGCCCCAGGCCCTGCTGCGCCTGCCCTGGGCGCGCCACCCGGCGGAGGGCCTGTTCCGCGGGGAGGTGACCTTCGAGGGGGATACCGCCCTGGCCCAGGGATTCCTGCGGACCCTGGGACGCCTCGAGATCGACTGGGAAGAGCTGCTCGCCCGGGTCATGGGCGATCCCGCGGCCCATGCCCTGGGGCGCCTGGTGCGCACGGGTGTCGACCGGGTCGCCAGGGCCGCCGCGCTCTTGCAACAGGATCTCGGCGAGTACCTCACCGAGGAGGCGCGGCTGGTGCCCACCCGTGCCGAGGTCGAGGACTTCGCCGAGCAGGTGGAACGGCTGCGCGAGGACCTGGACCGGCTCGAGGCCCGGGTCCGGCGCCTGGCCGGGCAGGGACCGGAGGCGGGAGCGGCAGGATGCTGACGCCGGGCCAGATCCTGCGCATCCTGCACATCAACCTGGTGCTGGTGCGCAACGGGCTCGACGAGGTGGTGCTGGCCACCCACCTGTTCCGCCCGGTGCGTTTCCTGCTCTACCTGTTGCCCTGGAACTGGTTCCGCCGCCGGCGGCTGCCGCGCGGCGAGCGTATCCGCAACGCGCTCGAGGAGCTGGGGCCGATCTACGTGAAGTTCGGGCAGATCCTCTCCACCCGGCGCGACCTGCTGCCCGACGACATCGCCGATGCCCTGGCCTGCCTGCAGGACCGGGTCGCGCCCTTTCCGGGCGACCAGGCCCGCGCCATCGTCGAGCAGGCCCTCGGGCGGCCGGTGGGGGAACTGTTCGCGGAATTCGACGAGCAGCCCCTGGCCTCGGCCTCCATCGCCCAGGTCCATGCCGCGACCCTGGCCGACGGGCGCCGCGTGGTGGTCAAGGTGGTGCGCCCGGGCATCCTGCGCGTCATCCGGCGCGACCTCTCCCTCCTGTACTACGTCGCCCACCTGGCCCAGCGCTACTGGCGCGAGGGGCGCCGCCTGCGGCCGGTGGAGGTGGTGCACGAGTTCGAGAAGACCCTCCTCGACGAGCTCGACCTGCTGCGTGAGGCGGGCAATGCCAGCCAGCTGCGCCGCAACTTCGCCGGCTCCGATCTGCTCTACGTGCCGGAGGTGTACTGGCCCTATTGCCGGCACCAGGTCATGGTCATGGAACGCATCCATGGCATCCCGATCAGCGACATCGAGGCCCTGCGGACCGCCGGGATCGACCTCAAGCGCCTCGCCGAGCAGGGGGTGGAGATCTTCTTCACCCAGGTCTTCCGGCACAACTTCTTCCATGCCGACATGCACCCCGGCAACATCTTCGTCAGCCGCGAGGGTCGCTACATCGCCGTGGACTTCGGCATCATGGGCAGCCTGAGCCCGGAGGACCAGCGGTATCTCGCCGAGAACTTCCTGGCCTTCTTCCGGCGCGACTATCACCGCGTGGCCGAGCTGCACGTGGAGTCCGGCTGGGTGCCTCCCGGGACCCGGGTCGACGAGTTCGAGGCCGCCATCCGCACTGTCTGCGAACCCATCTTCGAGCGGCCGCTCAAGGACATCTCCTTCGGGCAGCTCCTGTTGCGCCTGTTCCAGACCGCCCGGCGCTTCCAGATGGAGATCCAGCCGCAGCTGGTGTTGTTGCAGAAGACCCTGCTCAACATCGAGGGGCTGGGGCGACAGCTGTATCCCGACCTGGACCTGTGGGCCACGGCCAAGCCCTTCCTCGAGCGCTGGATGAGCGAGCAGGTGGGCGCGCGCGCCTTCGTGCGGCACGTGCGCGAGAACGTGCCGGGCTGGACCGAGCGCCTCCCGGAACTGCCCGCCCTCCTGCACAAGGTGCTCAGCCGGGCCGAGAGCGGACGCCTGCGTGTCGAGTGGCATGCCACGGAATTGAAACGACTGCGCAGGACGATGATCGAGAGCAACCGGCGCACGGTCACGGCCATCGCCGGGGCGGCCATGGTGATTTCGGCCGCGGTGATCTACGGGCTGGACGGCCATGCCCCGTACCTGGTTGCCGGGGCACCGTTGCTCACCTGGCTGTTCGGGGGGATCGGTGCCCTGTTCCTGTTCCTGGCGGGCACGGGCGGGGAAGATTGACCGCTTTATTGACGCAGGTCATGCTGCTCGGCTCGCCAGGAAGTAGGATAGCCGACAGGACAGCCCGCAACGACTGGGGGTAGGCAGATGCAGATCTGGAAAGAGCTTCTCGGCAGCGACTATGGCCTGATGTCCCTGTTCGTGGTCCTGTTCGTGATCGGCATGGCCATCTTCCTGGTGGTCATGTTCGCCAGGAAGTCCCGCGAGCGCCCGGGCAGCTGAACCGGCGCCACCCCGCTGGCGGGGGCACCCGGTCACAGCAGGGCCCCGTCTTCCCCGGGGAGGAGGGGCCGTAGCGGGCGGATCTTCACCCCGTCCCCGCTTACCCAGTTCGATTCCTCCGTGGCTCCGCCTGCCGGAGCAGGCGCTCAGCGGCCCGGGTACGGCGCAGCAGTTCCTCGAGCGAGGCCAGCGGGGCGTCTTCGGCCCGGGTGGCCTGGCGCAGCAGCAGTTCCAGGCTGTCGAGCGTCTCGCGGCCTGAACGTGGGCGTGCGTTTCGCCGGAGCGCGGTGCGGTCGGCCATGCTCCCCTCCTCCCTGGTGCCGTGGCGGGACGAGGCGAGAGTTTACCCGCAATCGGTGCAGGGGCGCACGACGTAGCGGTTGCGGCCCTCGTGCTTGGCCTGGTAGAGGGCCAGGTCCGCGCAACGGATCCACTCCTGGGGCGAGGCGACCTGTTCCCGGACCTGGCTGATGCCGAGGCTGATGGTGAAGCGGATGCAGCCGTCCTCGACCGGGACCTCGAGCCGCTCCACCGCCTGGCGCAGGCGCTCGGCGAGATGCACGGCCCGGGTCTCCTCGGTGTCCACGAGCAGGATGGCGAATTCCTCGCCCCCGTAACGGCCGGCGATGTCGGTGGTGCGGATGGACTCGCGCGTGGTCTGCGCCAGTCGCCGCAATACCGCGTCACCGGCCTGGTGACCCCAGGTGTCGTTGATCTGCTTGAAATGGTCGATGTCGAACAGCACCAGGGTGGCCGGCTGGCGCGTGCGCCGGAAACGCCGGAATTCCGCCTCCAGGCACTCTTCCCAGAATCCCCGGTTGTAGAGGCCGGTGAGCCGGTCGGTGCGGCTGAGTTTCTCCAGCGCCTGGTTCATCTCTTCGAGCTGGTGGCGTGCCAGCGCGCTCTCGGTCACGTCGTAGAGGATGATGCCCACGTGGCGAACGGCGGTGTCGGCCGAACGCAGGGGGAGCATGGTGACGTTCTGGTACATGTGCTCGGCCCGGCTGCTGAAAGGGCGCGGGGGTGGGAAGCGGAAGAGATAGGGGCGCTGGCGCCAGATGGTGAAGCTGGGCAGATTCATGTCGAGCACGGTGCGCATCTTGTGGTCGAGCCAGGCCGGCGGGGGGTCGTCCGGGAAGAAGGTGCGCAGGGAGCGGCCCAGGATGCGCTCGGCCGGGATGCCGCTGTGGTTTTCCATGAAGCGGTTCCAGAGGTGGACCCGCTGGTCGCGGTCGAGGATCACCAGCCCCGCGTCCAGGCTGTGCACCATGTCCATCAACCAGTGCAGCTCGCGCAGCGTGGCGGCGGTGGCGGTACCGGTGAGTTCAGTCATCGAGGTGCCCCACGCGTTCGCTGAGCGCCGGCAGGGCCTGCGGCGTGAAGAGCAGCAGCAGGTCGCACTCGGCCTGGTGGTCTTCGATGCGGTAGTTGAAACGGAAGGCCAGGGCCTCCTCGAAGGGCCGCAACTGCTCGGCCAGGGGTGGATCCATGGGCAGGAGGACCGGATGGCTGAGCCCGAAATCGAGATCCAGGGGCTCGGCGATCCCGCGCAGGCAGGCCCCGATGAGGAGGTTGGCCGCGTCCATGCGCAGCTCGTCCTCGTCGCAGGGCTCGCCCGTCAGCGCGCTTCCCAGGCCGCGGAAACGCCCTTCCTCGACCAGCAGCAGGGCCTCCCCGGCGATCTCCCCGGCCATGAAGCCCTGGCTGACGGCGGTCATGCCCCGCTGGGTGGCGGGCGGCGGAAGCATGGCGGCCAGGCCATCGCGGTCGACGAGTCGCACCTCGGGGACCGGAAGCTGGACGAACACGCCCAGGTAGCGGGCGAGCAGGTCCGCCGCCCGGCCCATGGCGACGTTGGCGATCTCCTGGAAGATGTCGAATTCCGTGACCCGGGGTTCCTCGATGCGCCGCCGCTCCGCCTCGGGCGCCGCTTGGCGGTCCAGGCGGATCCCGAAACGGTCGAGCAGGGCTGTCACCCGCTCCGGGTCGATGGGCTTGCGGATGAACTCGAGCGCACCGAGACGGCGGACCCGTTCCCGGGCCTCGGGTTGCACGTCCCCGGAGACCACGACCACGAGCGAGGGCAGGTCTTCGCGGCGGATGGTCTCCAGCACGCCGTAGCCGTCGAGCCCGGGCATGTTGAGGTCGAGAAAGAGGATGTCGCCCCGGCCTTCGCGGATGGCCTCGAGCGCCTCTTCGCCGGAGCTGGCGAAATGGATCTCCACGTCCCAGGAGGACGGGATGGCGCGCGCCATCTGCTTGCGCGCGAAGCTGGAGTCGTCACAGATCAGTACCGGCGTGGGCATCGGGAGGCTGCGCTCGGGTACCTTTGGCAACGGGGGCGAGTATAGCGCAGCCATCGCCGGGTGTCTCAGGAGCCGCCGGTGGCCCGCCGCCCTTCCCCGCCGGGAGTGTAGCCGAGATTGGGCGCCAGCCAGTGCTCAACCGTCTCCACCGGCATGCCCTTGCGACGGGCATAGTCCTCGACCTGGTCGCGGTTGATCTTGCCGACCGCGAAGTAGCGGGATTGCGGGTGGCTGAAGTACCAGCCCGAGACCGCGGCCGTGGGCACCATGGCGAAGCTCTCGGTGAGGCTGATGCCGGCGTTCGTGACCGGGTCGAGCAGTTTCCACAGCAGGGCCTTCTCGGTGTGGTCCGGGCAGGCCGGATAGCCGGGTGCCGGGCGGATGCCCTGGTATTCCTCGCGGATCAGTGCCGCGTTGTCGAGCCGCTCGTCGGGGGCATAGCCCCAGAACTCGCGCCGCACCCGGGCATGCATGAGCTCGGCGAAGGCCTCGGCCAGGCGGTCGGCGAGGGCCTTGAGCAGGATGGCGCGGTAGTCGTCGTGCTCGGCCTCGAAGCGGGCGAGGTGTCGCTCGATGCCGATGCCGGCGGTGACCGCGAAGGCACCCAGCCAGTCGTGCAGCCCGGTCTCCAGCGGGGCGACGAAGTCGGCCAGGCACTGGTTGGGCTTGCCGGGCGGCCGCCGGGTCTGCTGGCGCAGGTGGTGCAGGCGCAGCAGCGGGATCTTGCGCGTGTCGTCGGTGAAGAGCTGGATGTCGTCGAACCCGACCTGGTTGGCCGGGAACAGGCCGATCACGGCCCGGGCCCGGAGCCAGCCCTCCCGGAGGATGCGCGCCAGCATCTTTCTCGCGTCTTCGAGCAGGCAGCTCGCCTGCTCGCCCACCACCGGGTCGTGCAGGATCTGCGGGTAGCTGCCGGTCAGCTCCCAGGCCTTGAAGAAGGGCGTCCAGTCGATGTACTCGGCGATCTCATCGAGGGGATAGTCGTCGAAGACGTGCAGGCCCGGCTTCCTCGGTGCCGGGGGTTCGTAGCCTTCCCAGTCGATGGGGGTGCGGTTGGCACGGGCCTCGGCCAGCGACAGCCAGGGGGTACGCGCCTGCTTGCCGGCGTGCCGCGCGCGGACCTCGGCGTATTCCTGCTCGACCTTCTTCAC
>RFHK01000162.1 GCA_003695825.1 Gammaproteobacteria bacterium
CGCTCTGGGTATGCTGGAACCCTCGGCCCGGGCTGCGGTCGAATATTAGAAGGTGGCGCCGCGCGCGGTTGCATGCGGGCCACCGCATCCACATATACTTACATAGTATCGAACGGCTCGAACACAGGAGGATCCATGAATCGATACGATCAGGTCGTTGTACAGCCACGTGCACGTGCTGGCGCCGTGTCCATCAACAAGGTACTGCGCCAGACCTACATGCTGCTGTCGATGACGCTGCTCTTCAGCGCCCTGATGTCCGGGGTGGCCCTGGCCATCGGGGTGGGGCCAGGCCTGGCGATGGTAGCCGACCTGGTGGCGCTGGGCCTGCTGTGGCTGGTGCTGCCCCGCACGGCGAATTCCGGGGCGGGTATCGGCGTGGTCTTCGCCATCACCGGCCTGCTGGGCCTCGGCCTGGGGCCGATGCTGGAATACTACCTGGCCATACCGGGCGGCACCCGGCTGGTGATGACGGCGCTCGGCGGGACCGGCGTGGTGTTCCTGGGGCTTTCCGCCTATGCGCTCACGACCCGCCGCGATTTCAGTTTCCTGGGCGGGTTCCTGTTCGTGGGCCTGATCGTGGCAATGATCGCCATGGTCGCCAACCTCTTCCTGGGGATCCCGGCCCTGTCGCTGGCCACCTCGGCGATCGTCGTGCTGATCATGAGCGGGCTGATCCTGTTCGACACCAGCCGCATCATCCACGGTGGTGAAACGAACTACGTCATGGCCACCATCGCGCTGTACCTGGACCTCTACAACCTGTTCATTCACCTGCTGAACCTGCTGGGTGCCTTCAGCAGCGACGATTGAGTGGCGACTTTCCGACCCCGAGCAGTGGAGGCCACGCAACCGCGTGGCCTCTTCGTTTGCGGCAGATCACGAGGTGAGGCGATGGACGGCAATGGCATGAGCCTGTTCCTGAAGATTGGCTCGGCGCTGATGCTGGGCGTGATGATCGTGTTGTTGTGGCCCGCGGCAAACCACTGGCTCAAGCACGGCCCACGGGGCAGCCGGGAAGACTGGCGGGCCGCCCTGCTGGCCCTCGGTGGCGTGATCGCCTTCGTGGGCCTGCTGATCCTGATGGTCAAGCGTGGATAGACCGCGTTCTCCTGACCCGTTACTCACTCGACACAGCGGGCGCTGGTGACTTCCACCTCCCCGAAGGCGTCTTCCAGGCGCCGGCGGCAGACCTCCCCCGCCCAACCGGCCAGGGCCTGGGAGTTCTCGCGCCGCTCGATGGCGGAGACCCGCAACCCCACCTTCACGACGTCCGGGGTGTAGTGTTCCACCAGCGCGGTGAAGGCGTTGAGGCTGCCCGGGCGCACCGGCGGCATGGTGTAGGCGAGCGTCTGAATGGACTCGATGCGCACGGTCGCAAAGAGTCCCCGCAGCTTTTTCTGCAGTTCCTGCCGCACCAGGTTGGTGATGAACCAGGAGATCCCGGAGACACTCTCGACCAGGGCCTCGTCCAGTACGCCCTGGCGAATGAAGAATTCCAGCGGCGGATAGTACCCCAAACCCTGGCGGCGGACCTCCGCGGTGACGGCATCCGCCAGGGCCTCGCCCACCACGTACGGCGAGGCGGGCAGATGCCGTTCGAAGACGTAACCCGGGATACGGACCCGGAGGCTCAGGGCCACCTGGTTGTGATGCAACGACATGGTGTCACCGGCCCTGCAACCGGGCCAGCTGTTCGAAAAGCGGCTCGGTGACCGGCGCGATCTTCCGGCGCATGACGCTGCCGATGGCGTCGGTGCGGGCGAAGATGGGTGCCACCAGCCGCTCCCCGGCGGCGCTCAGGATCAGCATCGCGCGCACCAGGTCGTGGTGTGCCGCGGGCAGGCGGTCGAGCAGCGCCGCCAGGGCGGGTTCCCTGCCTTGCGCCAGTCGGGCATCGGCCTGCTCGAGCACGGCCTCGATGCTGCTCAGGCGCGCGCCTTCCGCGGCCACGGGTGCGAAATAGGCGCGCAGGGCCTCCATCAGCTCCACGACCACGTCCTGGTTGCTGGGCTTCTTCATCACCGTCTCCGCCGTGGCCAACCAGGCCTGGCCGGCCGGCTGCAACACGCGCAGCAGCTGCGCCGCGAACGGGTTCTCCCCCGCCAGCGGTGCGATCTGCGGCTGGAGCACCTCCAGTGCCGGATGGGCGGGCTTCTCCAGCGGGAGCGCGTCGGGCACGGCCTGCAGAAAACCCACGTAGTAGGCATTGCGCGAGCGCCCGCGCGCCCAGAGTTTCGCGCGCGCTTCCTCGGAGATGAGCCCGGGCTGCAATACCAGGCGCACGCTCTCGATCATCGCCTGGGGGGATTCCTCGAAGGGGAGGAACTCGAGGAGGAACTCGGCCAGTACCTTGCCCATGCGGCCCTGGGCCACGGCCGGGCGCTCGAGCATGCGCCGGGCGTTGTCCGCGGTGGGCATGGCCCACCAGGCCCGGCGGGCGAGCTCGTCGGTCAGCCCCTTGGCATGCACCACGGCCACCACTGCCTCCGGCTCACCGAGCAGCAGCAGCTTCTCCAGGCTCTCGTCGCGGGCCTGGCCCATGCGGGTCCAGCGCTTGAGAAAGACAGGGTATCCGCCCGGAGACCCCAGGACGTGGGTGGAGAGGAGCTCGCGTACACGCTTGAGGTACTGCTCCTCGCGGCAGTTGGGATGCAGGGGAATGGCGGTCTCCCCTTCCGGCGTGAGCGCGTGCACGGCGAGCCGCCCCTCGTCGATGCGCACGGCCAGCAGCGGGTTGGCAAGCAGTACGTTCAGACGCAGGGCGTCCTCGGGGGAGAGCTCCATGCCGGTGTACATCCATGCAGCCACTTCTCAGCCCACGGCACCGGGTTCGTAGTCCTCGAAGCCGGCACGGCGGTAGTATTCCCGGGCCTTCTCCAGGTCCTGGGGCACCCCGTTGCCCTGTTCGTACATCATGGCCAGGGTGGTCAAGGACCCGGTCAGCCCCTGTTCCGCGGCCTTCTCGAACCAGCGGACGGCCTCCTCGGGATTCTTCTCCACGCACTCGCCCTCGAGGTACATGAATCCGAGCCCGTGCTGGGCCAGGGCGTAGCCCTGCTCGGCAGCCGCCCGCATCCACTTGTAGGCCAGGGCCTCGTTGCGGGCCATGCCCAGCCCATTCTGGAAGATGATGGCGAGGCGGTGCTGGGCCTCGGGGTTGCCGGCCTCGGCGAAGGGCGCAAGCATCTGGGCGGCCTGGGCGAAATGCTTGGCCTCGAACGCCGCCATGGCGCTCGCGAAATCCACGTCCTGTTCGATCGTCATGGGTGCTCCAGTGTCGAAGGATCGATCATGTCCTGTCTTGGTGCGGACCATGGTACCCGGGCCGATACCCGCGGGCAAAAAACCCCGCGCGTGCCGTTCGAACCCCCCGGAGGGAGGGTCCGGCCCCTTCCATGCGGGATATACGGGGTCTTCCCGGGGCTGGAGTATACTGCAGCGCCTGGCAGAAGCAGGCAGAGGCCGGGATGAACGAGAAGGCCGAGATCGACAAGCAGATCCACATCCGGACCTGCATCCAGAAAGTGGCGACGGGCCCGGAATACAGCAAGGATCTGTCCTACGACGAAGCCCGCCGGGCCATGGACATCATCCTCGCCGGCGAGGCCGATCCCGTGCAGGCGGCCATCCTGCTCATCGCCCTGCGCATGAAGCGCGAGACCGACGAGGAGAATCGCGGGATCCTGCAGGCCATCCTCGACCACACGGCACGGGCCACGGCCGCCGTGGATGCGGTGGTGGACGTGGCCGACCCCTACGATGGCTACACGCGCGGCCTGCCCGCCTCGCCCTTCGTGCCGGCCGTGCTCGCGGCCTGCGGCGTGCCGGCCGTTTCCCACGGGCTCGAGAGCGTCGGCCCCAAGTACGGCATCACGCACCGCAAGGTGCTCAAGGCCCTGGATGTGCCCGTCGACCGCTCGCCCGCCGAGGTGGCCGAGCTGCTGGCAGACCCGGAGGTGGGCTGGGGGTACGTCGACCAGGCGCAGTACTGCCCGCCCCTGTACGCGCTGGTACCACTGCGCCAGCGCATGGTCAAGCGTACCGTGCTCACCACGGTCGAGGTCCTCGTCGGACCGGTGCGCGGCCGCCGGGCGACACACCTCTATACCGGTTTCGTGCACAAGGCCTATCCCCCGATCTATGCCTCGCTCGCCCGACACGCGGGCTTCGATACCCTGCTCCTCGCGCGGGGCGTGGAAGGCGGCATCATTCCCTCGCTGCAGCAGCCGGCCCGCATCTGGTTCTACCGGGACCGGGAACAGGAGGAAGACTTCGTCGAGATCGCGCCGCACCAGATCGGGATCGAATCCACCACGCGCGCGGTGCCCATCCCCGAGGATGCACCGCGCGCCACCACCCCGGGCGACGAGATTGCCACCACCATCGATCCCGACGGCGCCGCGCAGCTCGCCGCCGAGCGGGGCCTGGCCGCCCTGCGGGGCACGAAGGGGGGCACCTACGACAGCCTGGTCTATGCCGGTGCCCTGGTACTCCACCATCTCGGCCGTGCCGACACCCTGGCCGCGGCCGCCGACCAGGTGCGCGAGGCCCTCGACAGCGGGCGGGCGCTGGCCCGGCTGGAGGCTGCACGCGCCTGATCAGGAAGGCATTTTCCGGGCCACGCGTTGCAGCGCGGCCCGACATGTTGGAAAATGCACGGTCAAATGCATTGGCACAGAGGAGAAGCGAGATGAAGAACCCCTACCAGGATTACTACGACGCTACGGTGGAGATGGAGAAGGCCGGCGTCGACGAGGAATACATCATCGGCTGGCAGTCCGGTTACTGGCTGAATCCGCCGCGCGAGGAACAGCGCGTGACCGAGGCCTATCTCGCCGGCTACGAGAAGGGCAAGAAAAAGGACCTGAGCGGCTACCAGGACTGGATCAAGAAGTAAGCCGCGCACTCCACCCTTCGCCGGCCAGGGGCAGCCTTCTGCCCCTGGCCGTTTGTTTGTCAACCCGCTGCGGCCAGTTCTCTCCTGGTGCCCTCGAGCAGGCGCCGCTCGGCCTGATCGAGCTGCGCCGGGGTACCGGCCAGCACCAGCACGTCCCCCTCGCGCAGGCGGGTGTCGAGCAGCGCCCCCGGCACCCGCACCCCGCCGCGCAACACGTCCAGGAGCCGCACCCCCAACCGTTCGATCCCGAGTTCGTCGGGCGTGCGCCCCACGGCGTGATCCTCCGCCCCGAGGGTGACGGCCCGCTTCTGCACGTGGTAATTCTCGGACTCGGCCTCGGATTCGTCGGTATCGTGAAAGAAGGTGCGAAGTTCCTGGTAGTCCCCCGCCCGAATCCGGGCCAGCAACTGCTCGACCACCGAGTGGGAGACACCGAGCAGCAACAACATCTGGGCACCGTAGAGCAGGCTCGACTCCAACCCTTCCGGGAACACCTCGGCACCGGCCTCCAGGAAACGGCGCTCGAAGCGGTCCTCCACCAACCGGACCAGCACCGGCAGATCGCATTGCATACGCACCGCCGTAACCACGCGCTCCTCGGTTTCCGGGTCGTCGAAGGTGACCGCCACGGCCCGCGCCTGGCGGAGGCCGGCGGCCGCCAGCAGGGCCGGCCGGGTGGCGTCCCCGAAGACGACCCGCGTCCCGGCACTGGCGGCCTGCTCCAGGCGCTGGGGATCGAGATCGAGCGCAAGGTAAGGAATCTTCTGCATGTCCAGGATTCTCGCGAGATTCTGCCCCACCCGCCCGAAGCCGCAGATGAGCACGTGTCCCTCCAGGCCTTCCGAGGCGGCGGCGATCCGCTGTGCGATCTCTTCCTCGCCGGCCAGCCCGCGCCGGCCCATCAGCAGGGAACCGATGCGGTCGCTGTAGCGGACCAGCAGTGGCGCCAGGGCCATGCTGAGCACCATGGTGTCGAGCAGGCGCTGATAGACCGCCTCCTCGATGAGCCGACCCTGGGCGGCCATGGTGACCAACAGCAGGCCGAATTCGCCCGCCTGGGCGAGGATGAGGCCCGATTGCAGGGCGGCCGGTCCAGGTTCCCGGCCCACCAGGCGCACGATCCCTGCCACCAGCAGGACCTTGAGCGGCACATAGGCCGCCAGGAGGAGTGCCACCTGGGCGCGTTGCGCCCAGAGCGCGCCGATATCGAGCTGCATGCCGATCGTGAGGAAGAAGAGCCCCAGCAGCAGGTCGCGGAAGGGACGGATGTCGGTCTCGAGCTGGTGCCGGAAGAGGGTCTCGCCGAGCAGCATGCCCGCCATGAAGGCGCCCAGCGCGGCGGAGAGCCCGGCCCACTGCGAAATCCAGGCTGCGGTCAGGGCCAGCAGGAGGGCCGTGAGCATGAAGAGCTCGAGGGAACGGGTCGCGGCGACCCGGCGCAGAGTCCGGTCGAGCAGGCGTCTCCCGGTGAGCACGAACAGGGCGAAGAGCCCGGCCGCCTTGCCCATGGCGAGGACCAGTTCTCCTGCCGGATCCCCGCCGTGTCCAGCGAGTGACGGCAACAAGACCAGGAAGGGTACGGTGGCGAGGTCCTGGAACAGGAGCACGGACACCGCGGCCTGCCCCTGCCGGGTGTTGATTTCGAGCTGCTCTTCAAGCTGCTTGAGCACGATGGCCGTGGAGGACATGGCCAGGGCACCACCGACGACCAGAGCCGGCGCCAACGGCAGCGACCAGAGTGCCCCTGCGAGACCGCCCAGCACGACTGTGCAGGCCAGGACCTGGAGGCCGCCGACCCCCAGGACGAGTCGGCGGGCGGCCAGCAGGCGGGGCAAGGAGAATTCCAGGCCGATGCTGAAGAGCAGGAAGATCACGCCCAGTTCGGCCAGGGTCGTGGTCTGTGGACTCTCCGGCAGCCAGCCGAGGGCATGGGGCCCTGCGAGCATGCCGGCGACCAGATAGCCCAGCACGGCGGAGAGCCCGAAGGCACGAAAGAGGGCCACCACGGCGGTGGCCGTGGCGATCAGCACCAGGATGGTCTCGAGCATTCCGTGGGGCATTCCGGCCTATGTCGACGTGGCGATCCCTGCATGATGATGGCTTGTCCGGCGATTGCAAGCCTTGCCGGGAAGCAGCGCCTCGTGGATGATGGGAGCCGAGTGCTCGATCACCACAGCGGATCCTCCTCGAATGGAATATGTCTTTTTCAATCATGCCGCCGCCGATCGCTTCCGTGCCGAGCTCGAGGCGCACGGCCTGCAGCATGAGATCGACGCCCTGGACGAAGACGGCCAGTGCTGCATCCGGGTTGCCGAGGAAGGGCTCTCGGACGACCTCGCCGAGCGGCTCGATACCCTCTACGACCGCCTCCTGGGCGAGGCGGACTTCCTCGGTGGGACGGACGCCCTGGAGAAGGACCTCGCCGGCTTCGAGGTCGCCTTGTCGGACGGCACGCGCGTGACTGTGCCCATCCCCACGGAGCTCATGCAGAAACTGACCGCGGCCCTCAGCCTGGAGGAGATCCAGTCGCTGCTGGGTGCCGTGGCTCGCGCGGTGGAGACCCGGGACACGCGTCCCCTGTGTCACTTCGACTGAGCCGGCCGCCGACATGTCGCGCGGGTATGCGGCGCCCGGCCGGGACTCGGCTTCGGGTGACTTTGGCGTGTGCACGCTGTGTGCTGCCCGCTTCCGGCTCCGGCGCTGCTGGATTTTCGCACGGCCGCGCAGGCGGTTCGCTCGCGTCGCAGTCTGGACTACGACGTTCGCTGGCGCACGCCCGGGCGCCGGCTGCAAAGCAGCAGACAGCGAGGCCCCCGGTGCAAAATGATTTCCATACCAATCAGAATCTTGGCACACTTTTCTCACAAGCATCTATAGATATTTCCTTGCGGATCAGCGGCTTGGATCCCCTTTCGACTTGACATTTCAGTATTTGGTTATATTCTTACTAGCAACTGGATGGTCGGAATGCCGTGTCTCCGGCCACCGGTCGATCGCAAGTCAATGGATTCGTTTCAGCATCGGAGAGGAGGTACGACCATGCGCAAGACTCTGGTTGCAGCTGCACTCGTCGCCCTGTCGGCGAACGCCAACGCCTGGTGGGGTCCCTGGGGCCCGTGGGACGATGGCTGGCATCATGGTTGGGGGCACGGCCTGGGGGACGTCCTGGGCGACATGCTCGGTGACGGCGACTTCGCCTTCAACATGAACTTCCGTGGCCGTGGCCATGGCTGGGGCCGTGGCTATGGGTACGGCTACGATGACCTCTACGACTACTATGGTCCCTGGTGGGCCGTTCCTCCCTACTACGGCTATGCTCCCTATGCCCCCTACTACTATCCGTATGCCTATGCGCCCTTCGGCGCACCGGTCCCGCCGTCTGCCCCGGCCGCACCCAAGGCCAAGAGCGACAAGAGCAAGGACCAGGCAGCCAACACCCAGCAGCCTGCGCCCGTGCAGAATGCTGCCTACATGCCTCCGGGCTACATGACCCCGGCCCAGATCGAGCAGTTCATGGAGCAGCAGCGCAAGGCCATGGAGGCCCGCTTCGAGCAGATCCGCAAGCAGCGTGAGGCCATGTGGCAGCAGCGCTTCGGCGCGCCGAAGGCCGAGAAGAAGTAATTTCCCGTCCACAGCGGGAATCGGCAGGCCCCGACCGCCACGAGCGGCCGGGGCCTTTTCATGACCGCACCAGGCGCCGTGAAATCGGCCGGAATCCCATTCCGGGAGCAAGGTTGAAATCCCTGCCCGCCTGCCCCATGTTCTGCCTGTCGAACTTTCCACCCTGGTATTTTCGACACGCCACGACAAGGAGGAACGACATGGCAGGCACCTTCACCGCGAAAGGCGATCCTCTGCTGCGCCGCGCTTCCGATCCCGGCTATCGGGTGGCCTGGAAGTACAAGTACAAGTTCGAGCGCGGTGCACTGGAAGGCGAGATGACCTACGGGGAGGCCAAGAAGAAGGCCGAAGAGCTGCAGGCCAAGGAGCCGGACAAGGTCTTCTGGCCGGAGCTGATCTACGAGTGATCCACGACCGGGGGCGCGCCGTTGCGCCCCCCTTCCCTCATGCCGCTGTCTGTTCGGGCAGCAGGCTGTTGACGATCCGCTTCATGGTGCGCATGTACTCCGGCACCTCGATGTCGATGACCTGGGTGGTCACCCACTGCCGCTGACGCGGACCCAGCCGCTCGGCCAGCCGGTCCCCGAAGTAGCGCGCCATCTGGAAGCTCGGCTCGAAATCGAAGAATCCGAACTCCGAATACTCGTCCATGCGCTGGTTGAGCAGGTCGATGAAGGGCTTGCGATAGTCACCCGGGCCGGCGATGTCGCGGGCATTGTCCTGCACGTAGTCGGCCGCCTTCTTCGCCAGGGCGGTGATGAATTCGGCGCGTTCCTCGTCGTCCATGCGGGTATAGGCGATGCGATCGGCGGCATGGATGAGGAAGGCCATCATCTCCTGGATCACTTCCAGCCGCTGCATTTGGGTGTCGGTCTGAAAGCCCTCGTTCTCGAGGTCGAGCAGCGACTGCATGCACAGCTTCCAGAGGTTGAAACCCAGAACCCCGGCCGTCTCCTGGATGGTCCGGGACTTGTCCTTCATGTTCCAGCGCGTCTTGATTCGCACGGCGATCTCCTGAGATTCTTGGTTGGATACCCGTACAGGATGCAAGGTCGAAAGCCCCGTCCGGGCATGCTAGGATCGCAACAGTATAGCATTTTGGTCGGTTTTTCACGCGGCCGTGGAGGGCTACCCCATGGGCATCGCCGAACCCCGCATCCGGATCGACGAACTCCGGGCCACCGTCCAGCACAACTGCAACATCTCCGATGCGCGTCACGCCGGCGACTACAGCCTGTGCGTCTACCTGATGAAGATGCGCGAGTTCTACCGGTGGGAGAAGGGTTTCGCCTTCACCGACCCCCTCGACAGCGAGGACATCGGAGCCTGGCTCAGGGAACGCGAAAGCCTCTGGGAGCGCCTGGAAGACGAGGAATACCGCCCCATCGTGATCGACGGAGAGTACTTCACCCCCTTCGATGCCGATGCCATCAACGAGCGCCTCGCACCCCTGGGGCTGGTCTATTCCGCCGGTCTCGGCAACCGCAACAAGGCCCATTTCTTCCTGGGGCGTCTGCATCACCACGAACGCCGCGGGGACACCCTGCTCTACATCTCGGACGAGGAATTCGCGCGCGACCTCACGGCGCCGCCCGCCATGTCGCTCGAGGGGCGCATCTTCATCCGGCGCCAGTCCCTGCGCCGCATGATCTGGGAGAAGGTCGAGGAATGGCGCTGGAACCGCCCCGACACGCCGATGGGACGCGCCATCGCCCTGCAGGATTTCGAGCATCATCCCGAGGCCTCGCTCGAGGCCATGACGGAGAACGAGCTCGACACCCTGCTCCTGCACGAGCAGGGCGAACTCGAGGCCGGGCGTCTGCTCGGACCGGACTGGGAAAAGCTGGTCGCCGCCGTGCCCCATTCCCGCCTCGCCTTCCAGCTGCGTGCCGTGCGCGACAACCTCGCCGATTGCCTGGTGACCTTGCCCGGGCTGATCGAGAAGAACGATCCGGGCAGCCTGCATTTCTACTTCGCCACGGTGAGCAACCTGCGCCGCTGCATGGCCGCCCCCTTGATGTCCGCCTACGAGCACTGGTACCGCAAGGGCGATCTCGGACCGCTGCAGCGTGCCGTGGAGGCGGGACGCGAGGAGTGGCTGGCGCTGGGTCGGGAGATCCTGGCCCTCTTCCGCCAGGAAGGCCTGGACGGCTTGCCGCGCATCCAGGCGCTGATCGATAATGTCAGCGTCTGATTCACCGTTCACACCCGGCGATGCCGCTGGCCCGGTCCCGCAGGACCGCGCAGGGTTGCCCATTCTCCTCCCCGGCGCCCGGGCAAAGGCGAAGGCGTCATGAATGCACCCACAATGCCACCCTACCAGGCACGACTGCGCACCTTGCGCGAGGTCGCCCCGTACACCTTCATCTTCGAACAGCCCCGGGCGTTGCCGCGCACGCTGTGCGAGGAGGCCATCCGGCGCTTCGAGGCCCACCCCGAGGAGCAATACGAGGGACGCATCGGCCAGCTCGCTACCCAGGACCGCAGCGTCAAGCACACCACGGACCTCGTCGTCAGCGGCAAGCCCCACTGGAAGGACATCGACCAGGCCCTCTTCCAGTCCCTGGGACGCGCCATCGTCGAGTTCCGCGAGGCTTTTCCGTATTTCAAGGGCCCCTTCAAGGACGTCGGTTACAACCTCCAGCGTTACCAGGCGGGTGAGTACTACCACTGGCACATCGACGGCGGCAGTCACCAGTTCGCGGAACGCCAGCTCGTGGCGTTGTGGTATCTCAACGACGTCGAGGGCCCGGGCGGCGAAACCGAGTTTCTCTACCAGAACGTCAAGGTCAGACCCGAGGCCGGCAAGCTGGTGCTCTTTCCGCCGTTCTGGACCCATGAACACCGTGCCGTCACCGTCCAGCACGGCGTGAAATACATCGCCACCACCTGGGTCGTGTTCGCCTGAACGGATGGCGCCCGCCTTCCGGATCCGTGCTCCCGAGACCCCCGACGAATACCGCGCCTGCTATCGGCTGCGCTGGGAACTCCTGCGGGCCCCATGGGGGCAACCCCCCGGCAGCGAACAGGATGCCTTCGAGAGCCGCGCCTGGCACCGCATGGCCATCACCCCCGAAGGCTGCGTGATCGGCTACGGCCGCCTGCACCGCGAGTCGGAAGACACGGGCCGCATCAGGTACATGGCCGTGCGCCCGGAATGGCAGGGACAAGGGGTCGGCACGGCCCTGTTGGCCGCGCTCGAGTCGGCGGCCCGCGCTGCCCGGCTGCGCCGGATCCGGCTCCAGGCACGCACCTCCGCCGTGGGTTTCTACCTGCGGCACGGCTACCGGGATCTCGGCGCGGGTCCCCTGCTCTTTGGCGTCATCGCGCACCGGAAGATGGAGAAGGTGGTCTCGGGTGAGGAAGTGAGGCGTGAGGCGTGAGGAGCTGGGAGCTAGAAGATAGAAGCTGGCAGATAGGAGATGGAAGACATAAGACAGAAGACAGAAGGCAGAAGTCAGAAGTCAGAAGTCAGAAGCCAGAAGGGAGTGCCTCGAAACCGATGGTGAATCTTCTGTCTTCTGACTTCTGTCTTCCAGCTCCTCGCTCCCAGCTTCTAGCTCCCAGCTTCCAGCTCCTATCTCCCAGCGCTTCACCTCGAGACTTCCGCGCCGGCAGCCTCGGCGAGGCGCAACAGGCGATCCCTGTCCGGATAGCCGGGTGCGCCCTGGGCGAGGTAGTCCCGCCACTCGGCGAGCAGGGTTGCCATCTCGGGATCGGTGCCCTGGCACCCCACGAGGGTGAACACGGCCTCACCCACCTTCCAGGGACCTTCGCCGCGGATTTCCCCCTCGATCCGGTGGATGGCGGACGCCGCGGGGACGCGGAAGTGCCAGAACACCTCGAAATAGACCAGTCCCGCCTGCCCCTTCAAGGGAAAGCGTTCGGCCAGGATGTGCCGGGTGCCGTCCGGAAGGCGCACCTGCAGGGGGGCGGTGACGGAGAAGAGGTCGGCCATCTCAGGCCGGGGCCGTTTCGAAGCGATGCTGGAGCATGTCCCCTTCCAGGTCGATGTACACGGCGCGTGCCTCGGGCATCCGGTTGAGGATGTAGGCCGCCATCATGATGGTCAGGCTCTCGTTGCCGTTCTCCATGCCCGTGACCATGCGATCGGCGGCGATCTGGCAGCGCTGGAGACGGTCGGGGTTGTCCACCCAGGTGCGGCTCATCTGGTAGCCGCGATCCATGTCCTTGTCCATGCGGGCGAAGAATTCCTCGGATTCCCGGATGAGCTCGTCCGGCACCTCGACCGGATAATGCTGTTCGCCGATATGGACATTGAGTATCATCGCGCCATCTCCCGTGTTGTGCGAGCCGCGTTCGCAAGGAGGATCCATGTTATTGCCCATCC
>RFHK01000163.1 GCA_003695825.1 Gammaproteobacteria bacterium
CGGTTCATGGCCTTGGCCATGAGCTGGGTGAGCAGGGTACCGGACGAACCCACGACGGTACCGGCGATGATCATGGCTGCGTTGCCGAGCACGAAGCCCTCGAAACCGACCGCCAACCCCGTGAAGGCGTTGTACAGCGAGATGACGACCGGCATGTCGGCGCCGCCGATGGGCAGGGTCATCATGACGCCGAAGGCCAGGGCCAGGGCGAAGAAGAGCAGCAGCAGGAACCCGCCCGTGTGTGCACTGAACATGAGGACGAGCCCGAGCAGCAGGGCCAGCCCGAGGAGGCCGAGATTGACGTATTTCTGGTTGGGAAAGACGAGGGACTTCTTCATCAGCCCCTGCAGCTTGGCGAAGGCGATGGCGGATCCCGAGAAGGCCACGCCGCCGATGAGGGCGCCGAGCACGGCCAGTACCTGGAAGCTGGTGGAGGGGATCTCGCCCTTGAGGAGTTCGACCGCGGCGATCGCCGCGGCGGCGCCGCCGCCCATGCCGTTGTAGATGGCGATCATCTGCGGCATGTCGGTCATCTCGACCTTCTTGCCCGTGTACCAGGCCAGGCTGCCGCCGATCAGGATGGCCAGGATCATCAGCCCGTAGTTGTGCATGCCGGGCACGAAGAAGGTGGCGAAGGTGGCCACCAGCATGCCGGCACCGGCCCAGAGGATCCCACCGCGCGCGGTGACGGGCGAGCTCATGCGCTTGAGCCCGAAGATGAACAGGACGGCGGCGGCGAAGTAGCTCAGCTCGATCATCGCCCGCCCTCCTGCTTGCGCTCCCGGCTGGGCTTGAACATCTCGAGCATGCGCTCGGTGACCACGTAGCCGCCGACGGCGTTGCCGGCCGCCAGCATCACCCCCAGAAAGCCGATGAAGCGTTCCATGTCGGTGGCGGCATGGCCCATGGCGACCATGGCCCCGACCAGGACGATGCCGTGCACGAAGTTGGAGCCGGACATGAGGGGGGTGTGCAGGATGACGGGCACGCGCGAGATGACCTCGTAGCCGGTGAAGGCGGCGAGCATGAAGATGTAGAGCGCGGTGAAGCCTTCGATCATGACGACTCTCCTTCGACCAGGGCCCGGGCGGGGGCGAAGCGGATCTCACCCTCGTGGGTGAGCACGCTGCGGTGGATGACCTCGTCCTCCCAGTCCAGCGCCAGCCGACCCTCCTGGATCATGGGGCTGAGGAAGTTGTACAGGTTGCGGGCATACATCTCGCTGGCGTGGACCGGGAGCATGCTGGGGACGTTCAGGGGGGCATAGACGATGGCGGGGCCGTACTCGACCTGTTGGCCCGGTTGCGAGACCTCGCAGTTGCCACCGCCCTCGGCCGCCAGGTCGACGATCACCGAGCCCACTTTCATGTTTTCGACCATCTCGCGGGTGATGATCTTCGGCGCGGGACGCCCGGGGATCGCGGCCGTGGTGATGACGGCGTCGGCCGCGACCACGTGTTTGGCGAGCACCTCCTGCTGGTGGCGCTTCTCCTCCTCGGTGAGCTCGCGGGCGTACCCGCCCTCGCCCTCGGCGGAGACGCCCACGTCGACGAAGCGGGCACCGAGCGATTCGACCTGTTCCCGGGTGGCGGCCCGCACGTCGTAGCCTTCGACGATGGCGCCCAGGCGCTTGGCGGTGGCGATGGCCTGCAGCCCGGCGACACCGGCGCCGATGACCAGGACCTGGGCGGGACGTATGGTGCCGGCGGCCGTGGTGAGCATGGGGAAGAAGCGCGAGGAGAGGTTGGCGGCCAGCAGGCCGGCCTTGTAGCCGGCCACGGCGGCCTGGGAGGAGAGCGCATCCATGCTCTGGGCCCGCGAGATGCGGGGGATGAGTTCCATGGCGAAGCTGGTGATCTTCCGGTCACGCAGGGCCGCGATACGCTCCGGATCCCGGTGCGGTTGCAGGAACCCGATCACCACCGCGCCTTCGCGCAGCTTTTCGATTTCTTCCACGGTCGGGGGCTGGACCTTGAGCAAGACGTCGGCCTCGGCGAGCAGCCGATCGCGGTCGGCGAGAAATTCCACGTCGACGTAGTCTTCGTCGACGTAGTGGGCCCCCCGGCCGGCATCGTGTTCCAGGGCCACGGCGCAGCCGAGCTGGCGAAAGCGCTTGGCCGTGGCGGGATCGAGCGCAACCCGGCGCTCGTGGGGCTGGGTTTCCTTCACAACGGCCAGTTTCAGGGACATCGTGACTCTCCGCTGGATGGCACGCGGGGCACCGGCGGTGGACGCCCCGACCTCACAAAGGGGGGCCATGATACCGGAACCGGCCTGTGGAATGAATAGACACAGTTCACAAGTCGCTGATCGGCCGGGAATTGCGGTGCACCCTGCATGGCGGCTTGCGCCTTCGCGCCGATCCGGGCTACCGTGAACGCGGGAGGTGACCGTGGAACCCGATCTCGGACTACAGATCTTGCGTACCGACGCCTCCGGCATGCCGCTGGGGTGGATCGACTACCGGGACGCCGTGCGTCTCTACCACGGCGGACAGGTGGCCTTCACCTGCGGGAGCACGCTGTTCACCCTCCGCGGCGGGATCAATGCGCGTACCGGGCGGCGCAGCCTGCTCCGGGTGCACTCCATCATCGCCACGCGGGGGGAACACCGGTCGCTGCACAAGCGCCACCGGCCACCCCCGCTCGACAACCGGGCGCTGTTCAAGCGGGATGCCTGGATCTGCCTCTACTGCGCGCGCCGTTTCCCGGAACACGAGCTCTCGCGCGACCATGTCACGCCGCTCAGCCAGGGCGGGCAGGATACCTGGAACAATGTGGTGACGGCCTGCAAGCGGTGCAATCACCGCAAGGCCGGTCGGCGCCCCGAGGAGGCGGGCATGGAGTTGATCGCCGTGCCCTTCACGCCCACGCACGCGGAATACCTCTATCTCAAGGGGCGGCGTATCCTCGCCGACCAGATGGCCTTTCTCGCGGCCCACTTTCCCCGCCACAGCCCGTTGCGCGGGCGCAGCGCCGATCACTGAGGAGCCGGCGCGTCGGGGGGATCCTGCGGGGGATTCGGGTTCGGGGCGGCCGCGGGGGGGAGCCCGGGTAGCGCGGCGATCCGCTTGCCGGGATGC
>RFHK01000164.1 GCA_003695825.1 Gammaproteobacteria bacterium
GTCATGTCTTCAGACGTGGCCGGTACGAAAACCTGCTCGGGCATTCGTCTTAATCCCCTTTATTTCGGGTCATGTCTTCAGACTCCTCGTTGCTAGTAAAGCCGATTTTTCAATGGGTTGCAAGGGGGGTTGACAGAAAATCCGATCGTCAAATACTTGACGTTCATTCAAATGTTGCCTAAAAACAACCAAAATGGAAATTCCGTTGTTTTTCGCAAAAACGTTGCTATAACACAACATTTTGTGACTCCTGGTGTGGGGAGCTACCGCTTCATGGAATCGAAGAACTCGGCATTGGTCTTGGTAACCCGGAGCTTGTCGAGCAGGAATTCCATGGCGGCGAGTTCATCCATGGAGTGCAACAGCTTGCGCAGGATCCACATCTTCTGCAGCTCGTCGGGCTTGGTGAGCAATTCTTCGCGGCGGGTGCCGGAGCGGTTGATGTTGATGGCCGGGTAGACGCGCTTCTCTGCGATCTTGCGTTCGAGGTGGATCTCCATGTTGCCGGTGCCCTTGAACTCCTCGTAGATGACGTCGTCCATGCGGGAACCGGTGTCCACCAGTGCCGTGGCGATGATGGTCAGCGAGCCGCCTTCCTCGATGTTGCGGGCTGCGCCGAAGAAGCGCTTGGGGCGGTGCAGGGCGTTGGCGTCCACGCCGCCGGTCAAGACCTTACCCGAGGAAGGCACGACGGTGTTGTAGGCGCGCGCCAGGCGGGTGATGGAGTCGAGCAGGATGACCACGTCGCGCTTGTGTTCGACCAGGCGCTTGGCCTTCTCGATGACCATCTCAGCCACCTGCACGTGACGGCTGGCGGGTTCGTCGAACGTGGAAGAGACCACCTCGCCGCGTACCGATCGGCTCATCTCGGTCACTTCCTCGGGCCGCTCGTCGATGAGCAGCACGATGAGATAGACCTCGGGATAGTTGTGGGTGATGCTGTGGGCGATGTTTTGCAGCAGCATGGTCTTGCCCGCCTTGGGCGGCGAGACGATGAGGCCGCGCTGGCCCTTGCCGATGGGGGCGATGAGGTCGATCACGCGCGGCGTGATGTCTTCCGTGCTGCCGTTGCCCAGCTCCAGCTTCAGGCGCTCGTTCGGATGCAGGGGCGTGAGGTTCTCGAACAGGACCTTGTTCTTGGCGTTCTCGGGGGGTTCGAAGTTGATCTCGCTGACCTTGAGCAGGGCGAAGTAGCGTTCGCCCTCCTTGGGGGGGCGGATCTTCCCGGAGACGGTGTCGCCCGTGCGCAGGTTGAAGCGCCGGATCTGGCTGGGCGAGACGTAGATGTCGTCGGGGCCGGCGAGATAGGAGCTGTCGGCGGAACGCAGAAAGCCGAATCCGTCCTGCAGGATTTCCAGTACGCCGTCGCCGTAGATGTCCTCGCCGTTCTTTGCGTGGGCCTTGAGGATGGCGAAGATGATGTCCTGCTTGCGCGCGCGGGACATTCCCTCGATGCCCATCTCCTCGGCGAGCTGGATGATCTCGGATGCAGGCTTCCTCTTGAGTTCGGTCAGGTTCATGGTGGGTCTGGCTGGAATATCGATGTTGTTGGATTCGGGTACCGGTATCGGCATGGGACGGAACGCGGTGGTCCGACAGGGAGTTGGACGGGTACGTGTCAGTCGGGCGATCGCTTCAGGAGCGGCCGTGGCGACTTCGTTGCGCCTTCGGCCCTCGCCTGCAGGGTATGGTGTTGTGAGGCAGGCGTCCCTAGGCTAGCACGCCGGTGCACGAGGGTCAAAACCATCGTGGCGGTTCCTCTTCGGGGTCCCGGGCCGTCACCTAGAGGTTGCTGTCGATGAAGGCGGTCAGTTGCGACTTGGAGACGCCGCCGACCTTGGTGGCCTCCACGTTGCCGTTCTTGAACAGCATGAGCGTGGGGATGCCGCGGATACCGTAACGGTGCGTGGTCGTCTGGTTCTCGTCGATGTTGAGCTTGGCCACTTTCAGCCGGCCGTCGTATTCCGCGGCGATCTCGTCGAGCAGCGGGGCGATCGCCTTGCAGGGCGCACACCACTCCGCCCAGTAGTCGACCAGCACGGGAAGGGGGGACTCCAGGACCTCGTGCTGGAAGGTCTCGTCGGTGACATGGACGATTGTGCTCACTTGCTGGAACCTCCTGGATCGATGGATCGGTCGTCTTTGGTGATGGCTCGCCTGCGGACACACGGTCGGGCCGGTGGCGGTTCCGGCGGGGGATGGACGGGTCACGGACAAGGCCGGCAGGCGAAATGTGCGGACATTCAATCGGATCGCGCGGGAGTTTTCAAGTCCAACCGGCCGGCGAAATGGGGTATGCTTGCACGATCATGACCGAACCACTGAAGACCGATTGCACGTTCCGGAGCCTGGATCTTCATCCCGCCATTCTGCAAGGCATTGAAGATGCAGGTTTTACCCATTGCACGCCGATCCAGGCCGCGGCCTTGCCCAAGGCCCTGTCCGGGCATGACGTCGCCGGCCAGGCCCAGACCGGCACCGGCAAGACGGCCGCCTTCCTGATCGCTACCTTCCAACACCTGTTGACCCATCCCCCGATCGAAGGCGTGCGCGGCAATCCGATCCGCGCGCTGATCCTTGCACCCACCCGCGAGCTGGCCGTGCAGATTCACGAGGATGCCCAGCGCCTGGGTGCCCATACCGGCCTGCGCATGGGCGTGGTCTTCGGCGGCACGGGATACGAGACCCAGCGCCGTCGCATCCAGGAAGGGCTGGACGTGCTGATCGGCACCCCGGGGCGACTGATCGACTACTACCGGCAACGGCTCTACACGCTCAAGGCGGTGCAGGTGGTGGTGATCGACGAGGCGGACCGGATGTTCGACCTGGGGTTCATCCGGGACGTGCGCTACCTGCTGCGACGCTGCCCGCGCCCCGAGAAGCGGCTGGGGCTTCTCTTCTCGGCCACGCTCTCCTACCGGGTCACCGAGCTCGCCTACGAGCACATGAACGACCCGGAACTGGTCCGCGTCGAGCCGGAACGGGTCACGGCCGAGAAGGTCGTCGAGCGCCTCTACCACACGGCCAACGAGGAGAAGATCCCGCTGCTGATCGGGCTGTTGCGCCGGATCCAGCCGCCGCGGTCGCTGATCTTCGTCAACACCAAGCAGGCGGCGGAGCGGGTCTGGGCCTACCTGGAGGGCAACGGGTTCAAGGCCGGCATCCTCTCGGGCGACGTTCCCCAGAAGAAGCGCCTGCGGCTGCTCGAACGCTTCCAGCGCGGGGAGCTTCCGGTGCTGGTGGCGACCGACGTGGCGGCACGGGGTTTGCATATCCCCGACATCACGCACGTCTTCAACTTCGATCTGCCGCAGGACCCGGAAGACTACGTGCATCGCATCGGTCGCACGGCCCGTGCCGGGGCCTCCGGGGAGGCGATCAGCTTCGCCTGCGAGACCTACGTCTACTCGCTGCCGGAGATCGAGGCGTACATCGGTCACAAGATCCCGGTGGAGCTGGTGCAGGACGCGTGGCTGGTCGAACCGGCGCCTCCCGTGCGGCGTGAGCGGGTGCGGCGGAAGCATGGGCACGGCCGGGGCGGCCGGAGGCACGCGGGGGGGAAGGGTAAACCGCGGCGCCACGGCGGCAGGCGGCATGCAGGTCGGCACAAGGCGCCGGAACACTGATCGTTCGGGATGCGCATACCACCGATCCAGGCGTGGTTGAAGGGGGACCGGAGCCGCCGTCTGGCCACGGTAACGACGCTGGGCCTGCTGGCGGCACTGGCCTGGCAGCTCTCCCGGTTGACCTGGCTGCTGGTGCCCCCTCCGGCCGAGGAGGCCGCCGTCACGGCGCCCGCACCGCCTGCGGAGGCGCCAGCCGCCGCGAACGCGGGAGAGCGTGCACACGATTATGCTCGCATCGCCGACTGGCACCTGCTGGGCAAGGCGGACGAGAAAGCGTCATCGCCCTTGCCGAAGGCCCCGGTGGATGCTCCCGAGACCCGCCTGGCGCTCACCCTGCGCGGCGTGCTCGCCAGCGACAGTCCCACCCTGGCCCGCGCCATCATCGCCTCGGCGCGGGGCGAGGAGAAGATGTACAAGGTGGGCGATCGCCTGCCGGGCAATGCGGAACTGGTCCGCATCCTGCCCGACCGGGTGATCCTGCGGCGGGGTGGGCGGCACGAGACCCTCCACCTGCCGCGGGAAACCGCGCCGGCACGTCCTCTGGCCGTCGGCTGGCGCCGGCATTCGAATGCGGCGGGCGGGAATGCGGCGCCCGAGGCCGGCGCCATCCTGCGCCGTTACCGGGACGCGATCCGGACCAACCCGCGCTCGCTGATCGAGCTGGTGCGGCCCATCCCCGCCACGCGGGATCACCGCTTCGACGGGTTCCGGGTCTTCCCGGGCAGCCGCCCGGAACTCTTCCGCAAGCTCGGCCTGCGGCCGGGGGACCTGGTGACCGAGGTCAACGGCATTCGGCTCGACAGCCCGGCGCGGGGCATCGAGGTGCTGCGCAAGCTCGGGAACGCCGACCGCATCCGGCTGCACATCCGCCGGGGACAACGCGAGATGGAGCTGTCGTTCCGCTTATCCTGAGAACGAGACAAGGGCAGAGCAGATGAGAGTCGCGACAGGCATCGGGATGGCGAAGGGGTGGCGAGGGGTCGGCGCGGTGCTGTGCCTGCTGGCGGCGGTGGCGGCCCGGGCGGCGGAGATCACGCTCAACCTCAAGGAGGCCGACATCGCCACGCTGATCAGCACGGTGGCCGACGTCACCGGCAAGAATTTCGTCGTCGATCCGCGGGTGCGGGGCAAGGTGACGGTGATCTCTTCCCGCCCCATGGACACCGACGAGGTCTACCAGGTCTTCCTGTCGATCCTGCGCGTGCACGGGTTCGCCGCCGTGCCCAGCGGGCACGTGATCAAGATCGTACCGGACGTCAACGCCAAGCAGGACAGCATCCCCACGGTCCCCGGCGGGACACCGGCGGCCGGGGACCAGATGGTGACCCGGGTGGTGCCCGTGCATCACGTCACGGCGGCCCAGCTCGTGCCCATCCTGCGCCCGCTGGTGCCCCAGCAGGGCCATCTCGCCGCCTACCCGGCCACCAACGTCCTGATCATCTCCGACCGTGCCGCCAACGTGAAGCGGCTCGTCGAGATCATTCGCCGCATCGACGTCGAGGACAACAGCGAGATCGAGGTCATTCCCCTGCAGCATGCCTCGGCGGCCGAGGTGGTGCGCATTCTCAACAGCCTGCGCCGGCCCCGCCCGGGCCAGCCCGCGCAGGCGGGAGGACCGGTGATCGTCGCCGACGAGCGGACCAACAGCGTGCTCCTGGGGGGTGACCGGGCGCGGCGGCTGCAGTTGCGGGCGCTCATCTCGCACCTCGACACGCCGCTCGAGGAGGGTGGCAATACCCATGTGGTCTACCTGAAGTACGCCAAGGCCGAGGACCTCGTGAAGGTGCTCACCGGGGTGAGCTCCTCGATCGCCGAGGCACAGAAGAAGAAGGCCGGCCCGCGCGGCGGCAAGGTGAGCATCCAGGCCGATGCGGCGGCCAACGCCCTGGTGATCAATGCGCCGCCGGACGTCTTCCGCTCGCTGCAGAACGTGATCCGCCAGCTCGACATCCGCCGTGCCCAGGTGCTGATCGAGGCCGTGATCGCCGAGATCAGCTTCGACCGCGCCATGGAGCTCGGCATCCAGTGGCGTGCGACCACGGATACCAGCCGCAGCGGCGTCATCGGCGGGACCAACTTCGACAACACCACCTCCATCAATGCCGCGGCGGCCAACCCGCTCGCCGTGGGCAACGGGTTCAGCATCGGCTACTTCGAGGGGACCTCCACGCTGCTCGGCAACGAGATCCTCAACCTCGGCGCCCTGGTGAAGATGCTGGCCAACGACAGCAACACCAACATCCTCTCCACGCCGAGCCTGGTGACGCTCGACAACGAGGAAGCGGAGATCGTGGTCGCGAAGAACGTGCCCTTCATCACCGGGCAGTTCACCAACACCGGGGCGAACCAGGGGGCCACCAACCCCTTCCAGACCATCCAGCGCCAGGACGTGGGGCTCAAGCTCAAGGTGACCCCGCAGATCAACGAGGGGGATTCGATCAAGCTCGAGATCCGCCAGGAGAATTCCAGCATCAGCGAGACCGGCGTGGCCGGCGCTTCCGACATCGTCACCAACAAGCGTTCCATCCACACCAGCGTGATGGTGCACGACGGCCACGTCGTGGTGCTGGGCGGGTTGATCAGCGACCAGCTCTCCGAGTCGGTGCAGAAGGTACCGCTCCTGGGAGACCTGCCCCTGCTGGGCAACCTCTTCAAGTCGCGGCGCACCACGAAGACCAAGCGTGACCTGATGGTCTTCCTGCGCCCGGTGATCCTGCGCGACGCCGCGACCGAGACCCGGATCTCCGGGGACAAGTACAACTTCATGCGTGCGCTCCAGCTGCGCGAACGTGCACGGGGCATCAACCTGCTGCCCGACGAGTCGGCCCCTCTGCTGCCCGAGTTCGGCAAGGGCCATTCGCTGAGCGAGCGCGGCGGGGAAGGTTCCCGGAAGGCGCAGGAAGGCGCACGCAAGCGATAGGACCTGCCATGGAGACACCGTCTGCGGTCGATCCCACGCGGGATCCGGCCTCCCCGGCCCCGGAGGAGGCGGAGGCCCTGCGCTTGCCTTCCTTCGCCTACGCGAAGCGCCATGGCGTGCTGGTGGTCCGGTCCGAGGACGGCGAGGTGGTCGTCAAGGCCGCCCCCCGGGCCTCCCTGGCCGTGCTCGCCGAGCTGCGGCGCACGCTCGGACGCCCGCTGCGCGTGCAGCGCCTGGACGAGGACCGCTTCGAGGCCGAACTGGCCAGCGCCTACCAGCAGGGGTCCTACCAGGCGGCGCTGGCCATGGAAGACCTCGGCGAAGGGAGCGAGGACCTGTTCCAGGTCGCGCAGGCCTTGCCGGAACCCGAGGACCTGCTCGATTCCGAGGACGATGCGCCCATCATCCGCCTCATCAACGCGATCCTCACCGAGGCGATCAAGGAGCAGGCCTCCGACGTGCACATCGAGACCTACGAGTCGCGCATGGTGGTCCGCTTCCGCGTCGACGGCGTGCTGCGCGAGGTACTCGAGCCGCCGCGGGCGTTGGCGCCCCTGCTGGTCTCGCGCATCAAGGTGATGGCGCGCCTCGACATCGCCGAGAAGCGCCTCCCCCAGGACGGCCGCATCTCCCTGCGCCTGGCCGGACGTGCCGTGGACGTGCGCGTCTCGACCCTGCCTTCGGGGCACGGCGAGCGCGTGGTCATGCGGCTGCTCGACAAGCAGGTGGGCCGCCTGGACCTCGAGCACCTCGGCATGTCCGCCGAGACCCACGCCGCGGTGGACCGCCTCATCCACCGGCCGCACGGCATCCTGCTGGTCACCGGGCCCACCGGCTCGGGCAAGAGCACCACGCTCTATGCCATCCTCCAGAAGCTCAACGACCGTAGCCGCAACATCCTCACGGTCGAGGATCCGATCGAGTATTACATCGACGGGATCGGCCAGACGCAGGTCAACACCAAGGTGGACATGAGCTTTGCCCGGGGGCTGCGTGCCATCCTGCGCCAGGACCCGGACGTCGTGATGGTGGGGGAGATCCGCGACCTGGAGACCGCCGAGATCGCCGTGCAGGCCTCGCTGACCGGACACCTGGTGTTCTCCACCCTGCACACCAACAGTGCCGTGGGCGCCGTCACCCGGTTGCGTGACATGGGCGTGGAGCCCTTTCTCGTCTCCTCCAGCCTCATCGCCGTGCTCGCCCAGCGCCTGGTGCGCCTGCTCTGTCCCCGGTGCAAGCAGGCCTACGTGGCGAACGCGCGCGACTGCGCGCTGCTGGGCGTGTCGGCGGAGGCGCCGCCCACCCTGTACCGCGCGACCGGTTGCCAGGCCTGCAACCAGACCGGTTACCAGGGGCGGACCGGCATCTACGAGCTGCTCGAGATCGACGAGACCCTGGCCCGCATGATCCACGACGGGATCGGCGAACACGAGATGGAGGCCTACGCCCGTACCCGCGCGCCCAGCCTGCGCGAGGACGGCATGCGCCGGGTGCTGGCCGGGGACACCTCGCTCGAGGAAGTGCTGCGCGTGACCCGCGAGGACTGAGCGGCGCATGGGTGCCTACCAGTTCACGGCTCTCGACGGCGACGGGCGTCCCCGGCGCGGGGTGCTCGAGGGGGACACGCCGCGCCATGTGCGCCAGCAGCTGCGGGAGCAGGGCCTCACCCCGCTCGAGGTCCAGGAGGTCGCCGCCGGGGAGGCCGGGCGTTCGCGGGGGGCACGCCGGCGGTGGCGGTTGCGTGGCGGGGTCCGTGCCGCGGAGCTGGCGCTCATGACCCGCCAGCTGGCCACCCTGGTGCAGTCGGGCACCCCGCTCGAGGAGGCCCTGCTGGCCGTATCCCGCCAGAGCGAGAATGCGCGCCTGACCCGCCTGCTGCTGGCCGTCCGGGCGCGTGTGCTCGAGGGCATGAGCCTGGCCCAGGGGCTGGCGGAGTTCCCGCACGTATTCCCCGAGATCTACCGGGCGACGGTCGCCGCGGGGGAGCAAACCGGGCACCTGGATGCCGTGCTCGAGCGCCTCGCCGACTACACCGAGGCGCGCCAGGCGGTGCGCCAGAAGATCCAGCTCGCCCTTTTCTACCCCGCCATCCTGACGGTCGTCGCCATCGCCGTGGTGGTGCTGCTCCTGGCCTATGTCGTGCCCCAGGTGGTGCAGGTGTTCGACAGCCTGGGCCAGACCCTGCCCTGGCTCACGCGCCTGCTGATCGCCACCAGCGATTTCCTGCAGGCTTGGGGCCTGTGGCTGGTGCTGGGCCTGGCACTGGCCGGGACCGGGCTCGCGATGCTGTTGCGGCGGCCGGGGCCGCGCCGGGCCTGGCATCACCTGCTGTTGCGCCTGCCGCTGGTCGCCCGCCTGGTCCGCGGCATCAATACCGCGCGGTTCGCCCGTACCTTCAGCATCCTGGCGGCGAGCGGGGTGCCGGTGCTCGAGGCCCTGCGGATCGGCGCCGGCGTCATCGGCAACCTGCCCATGCGCGAGGCGGTGGAGAATGCGGCGCGCCGCGTGCGCGAGGGCAGCAGCATCCACAAGGCGCTCGAGGAAAGCGGCCAGTTTCCACCCATGATGCTGCACCTCATCGCCAGCGGGGAGGCCAGCGGCCGGCTCGAACAGATGCTGGAGCGGGCGGCCATCAGCCAGGAGCGCGAACTCGAGACCCTCATCGGTACCTTCCTGGGGCTGTTCGAGCCGCTCATGATCGTGACCATGGGAGGGCTGGTCCTGGTCATCGTGCTGGCCATCCTGTTGCCCATCTTCGATCTCAACCAGCTGGTGAAATGAAACCGCTGCGGCAGTTGTTCCGGTCGCTGGGCTGCCGCGACTACCGGCTCTATTTCTTCGGGCAGCTGGCCTCCCTGCACGGGAGCTGGATGCAGCAGGTCGCCCAGTCCTGGCTTGTCTACCGGCTCACCGGTTCGAACTGGATGCTGGGCGTGGTCAGCGCCGCCGGGCTGGCACCGAGCCTGCTGTTCGGGCTCTGGGGCGGCATGGTGGCCGACCGGGTGCCCCGGCGGCGGCTCTTCCTGCTGTGCCAGTGGCTGGCGCTGGCACAAGCCGTGGCGCTCGCCGTGCTCACCCTGGGCGGGTGGGTCCGGCCCTGGCAGGTCGTGGTGCTCGCCTTCCTCGTGGGCGTGGTGCACGCCTTCGAGATTCCGGCCCGCCACGCCCTGGTCGGTACCCTGGTGCCCCGGGAGCTGATGCACAATGCCGTGGCGCTCAATTCCAGCACCTTCAACCTGGCCCGCGCCCTGGGACCGGTCACCGCCGGCTTGCTCATCCCGCACACCGGGGAAGGGGGGATCTTTCTCGTCAACGCCGCCAGTTACCTGGCCGTGATCCTGGCGCTGTCCCGCATGTCCGGTGCCGACCCGGCGCCCCGGCATGCGGCCGGGGACGGCCTGCTCGGTGGGTTGCGCCACGTCTGGCGCCATCCCGGGCTGCGTGCCGCGGTGCTGCTCGTGGGGCTCTCCAGCCTCCTGGTCAATCCCTACCTGGTGCTGCTCCCCGACTTCGCCCGCCGGGTCCTCACCGGCGGGGCCGAGGAATACGGCGTGCTGGTGGGGGCGGCGGGCTTCGGCTCCCTGCTCGGGGCCCTGCACCTGGCCCTGCGCGCGCGGCCGACCGGCCTCGAGCGCCTGGTGGCCCTGGCCAGCCTGGGCGCCTCCCTGGGCCTGGTCGGGCTCGCCCTTTGCCGCACACCGATCCCGGCGGCGGGGTTTCTCTGTCTCACCGGCCTGGCACTGACCACCCAGGTGGCCGGGACCAACACCTATCTCCAGGTCTCGGCCCCGGACAGGTTGCGGGGACGGATCATGTCCCTGTTCTCCGTGGTCTTTCTCGGCTTCTCCCCGCTGGGCAGCCTGGTGGCCGGCGGCCTCGCGGACCGGCTGGGAGTCTTGCCGGTCCTGGCCGGGCTGGGCCTGGTGCTGCTCGTCGTCGGCATGCCCTGGCGGTTGCGGCTGTGGTTCCTGGAGGGTGCATCCAGGTGAAGGTGATCGGGGCCGGTCACGCCGGCCGGGCCGGTAGCCGCTCGATCCCGGTGGCGAGCGTGCCGTCCTCGTGGAGATGGATCCAGCGGTAGCCGGGCGGGCGCGCGTCGAGCGCGCAGTGCTCCGTTCCCGGCAGGAACTGGAAGCAGGTGGCGGGCGTCCCCAGCAGGGGTCGGCCGTCGAAGAGCCGGTGCACTGCCTGGTGCACGTGGCCGAACGCCAGGGCCCGGATCCGGGGTTCCATGTGGACCAGCGAGAGCAGGGTCTCCCCGTTGTCGACCCTGGAGGCGTCCAGCCAGCTGCTGCCCAGGTCCACGGGAGGATGGTGCAGGCACAGCAGCACGTAGGGCGCCCCGGAGGCCCGCAGCATGCGGCCCAGGTGGTCGAACTGCCGCCCGTCCAGGTGGCCGTGCACCCGGCCTTCCACGTGCGAGTCGAGGAACAGGATGAGCCAGTTGCCGTGACGGGCCGCGCCCGGTGCCCGCACCCGCTCCGAGTTCAGGTGGCGCCTCAGCAGGGAAGCCCGGTCGTGGTTGCCGGGCAGGCAATAGACGGGGCGCTGGAAGCGTTCCAGGGTGGCGCGTAGACGGCGGTAGGCCTGTGCACCGGCGTCGTGGACCAGGTCGCCGGTGACCAGGACCAGGTCGGTGTCCGGGTGGTGGCGCAGCCCGTGGTCGATGACCGCCTCCAGGGCCTGCTGGGTGACCACGCCCTGCACTTCGCCGGCGGGATCGTCGAGCAGGTGGAGGTCGGTCAGTTGCAGCAACCGGATCGGGTAGCGGGTCATGCGGCATCCAGTGGCTTGACGTAGACCCGGGAATTGCGCCGGTAGTTGTACAGCCGCCGGCGCCGTACCGGCAGGTGGTCGAGCGAGCCCTTGTGGAAACCGCGTTCCCGGAACCAGTCGGCGGTGTGGGTGGTGAGGACGAACAGGCGCCGGATGCCCTGCCGGCGGGCCACCGCTTCGATGTGCTCGAGCAGCCGCTGTCCACGTCCGCCGTTGCGGTAGTCGGGATGCACGGCGAGGCAGGCGAGCTCGCCGACTTCCCCTTCGGGGTAGAGCGCGGCGCACCCCAGGATCATCCCGTCGCGCTCGAGCACGTGGAACCGGTCGATCTCCGTCTCCAGCTTTTCCCGGGAGCGGCGTACCAGGACGCCGGACTCCTCGAGCGGGCGGATGAGTTCGAGGATGCCCCCCACGTCGTCGATGACCGCGCGCCGGATCGTCTCCCAGGGTTCCGCCGTGACGAGGGTGCCCGTGCCTTCCCGGGTGAAGAACTCGAGGAGCAGGGCGCCGTCGCGGTCCAGCCCGATGATGTGACAACGCTCGATGCCCTGGCGGACCGCGAGCAGGGCGCTGCGCAGGTGACGCTCGAGATGGGGATCCAGCCGACGGCGGCCGCTCAGCAGGGCGAGCACCTCGGCGGCGGTGAGCTGCGAGATGCGCCGGCGGCGTCCGTCCCGCAGGCCGGGGCCCGCGACCAGGAACACCAGCTTGTCCGCCTGCAGGGCGACGGCCGCCTCCCGGGCGAGTTCTTCGGCGTGCAGGTTGAAGATCTCGCCCGTGGGCGAGTACCCGAGCGGCGGGAGCAGGACGATGCGGTCGCCGTCGAGGGCCTCGCGCAGGGCCTCGGTGTCGATGCGCCGTACTTCCCCCGTGTGCTGGAAGTCGACGCCCTCGCGCACGCCCAGGGGACGGGCCACGACCAGGTTGCCGCTCAGGACGCGGATGCGCTGCCGGCTGCCCGGCAGGTGGCTCCAACCGCGCGAGAGCGTCGCCGTGACCCGGGCACACACCGTCCCGGCGGCCTGCAGGGCCGCATCGAGCGCGGCCTCGTCCGTGACGCGCAGGCCCTGTTCGAAGCGGGGGGCGATGCCCCGTGCGGCCAGCAGGGCGTCGATCTGCGGCCGGATGCCCGGCACCAGCACGAGGCGGATGCCCAGGCTGTGCAGCAGCGCGATGTCGTGCATCAGGCCTTCGAATACCGCACCCTGCAGCGCCTCGCCGGCGAAGAGCAGCACGAAGGTGTGCCCGCGGTGCGCGTGGATGTAGGGCGCAGAATGCCGGAAGGCCTCGAGGAAGCGCTGTTCGCCGTCCTTGTCCGTGGGAAGGTTCATGGGAAGCGAAGATACTCCATGCCCGCGCGATTCTGAACCGGTCGCCCGGCCCCGTGTGTCAGCGGTGTTTCTCCAGGGCCGCGAGCAGCCGGCGCCGCGCCTCTTCCAGTCGCCCCTTGTAGTAGCCGCGTCGTTCCGCGTCCTCGCCGCACAAGGTCTCGATCATCTCGGTGACGGTCGCGCAGAAGGCGTCCACGGCCTCGGCGCGTGCCGCGGCGGCGGACGGGGAATCCGGCGGCCCCGAGGGGACGTCGGCCGGCACGACCGGTGCCGAGCGCGGGATGCAGCGCTGGCGGCCGCCCTCCCGTTCGGCGGCGGTCAGTGGTCCGGTCTTGACGTAGGTCCGCCCCTGGTAGGTGAACACGGCACCGACGGCGAGCTGGTGGAAGCGCATCGCGGACTCAGTCGAGCATCTCTTCCAGGTCGAGTTCGGCTTCCTCGGGCCGGCCGTCGCGGAGCCGCCAGGCGCGCATCTGCAGCACGCCCCGGGTATCGAGCGAGATGATCAGGTAGACCGCCTCGGGGTAGGCCAGCTCGCGCAGGTCGGTCGCCGAGGGCTCGGCCGGGGCGTGGGGGTGGGAATGGTAGATCGCGAACAGGGTCTCGCCCCGTTCACGCAGGGTGCGCATGGCATCGACCAGCCCCCGGGGGTCCATGTCGAACAGGCGCCCGGGATCGGACGCCACGTTGGCGACCGGGTAGACCGAAACGGCGTGCCCGTCGCGCGCACCGATCAGGCCGCACACCTCGGTCTCCGGGTGGGCCTGGGCCTCGGCGAGCAGCCGGTTGACGACCGGTCGTGGCAGGGCGATGCGTTCCATGCAGGGTTCTCGTGCGCAACCGCGCGCATTATACCGGCCTTCAGGCGGCCTGCATCTCGTCGCCCGGGCCGCACAAGCGGTTGCGCCCGGCCGCCTTGGCCGCGTACAGCCGGCGGTCGGCCGCCTCGAGGAAGGCCTCCGGGGTCAGGGACACCTCCCCGTTCGCGGGGAGGGCGGCGATGCCGATGCTCACGCTCAGGCGCTGGAGGGGTACGGCGGCATGGGGAACGGGGTCCCTGGCGAAGGCCTCCAGGATCCGCACGCCCACCTGCCGGGCCTGGCGTGCATCGCAACCCGGCAACAGGAGCAGGAATTCCTCGCCGCCGTAGCGGTAGAGGCGGTCGGCACTGCGGATCGCCGAGCGGATGCGGGCCACGGCCTGCTTGAGTGCCTCGTCCCCGGCGAGGTGGCCGTGATGGTCGTTGTAGAGCTTGAAATGGTCGATGTCGATGAGCATCGCCGTGAGCGGGTGCCCATGGGCCTGGGCCAGCATGAGGCTGTGCCGCAGGTCGACCTCCATGGCGCGGCGATTGCCGATACCCAGCAGGGCGTCCGTGAGAGAGAGGGTGAGCAGCTCGCGGTTGGTGCGGGCGAGGTGCTCGGTCTCGCGCGCCACGGCCCGTTCGAGCCGCTCGGACTGTTCGTCGATCAGCCGCAGGTGGGCGTTGATCAGGCAGGGATGAGTGACCATGCCTACCAGCCTTCCCCGGTCATCCACCACCGGCAGGTGCCGGATGCGATGGCTCTGGCTGATGACGAGGGCATCGTAGAGGCGGTCCTCGAGCGAGAGGGTCACGGGATCGGGGGTCATGAGGTCCCGGGCGGTGCATCCGCGCACCGCTTCCCCCCGCAATTCACGGGCATAGGCACGCAGGATGTCCCGCTCGGTGAGAATGCCGACCGGGTGTCGGTCGGCATCGGTGACGACCAGGGCGGACTGGCCGGTACGATCCATCCGCCGGACGATCTCGGCGAGCGGTGTCTCGGGCGAGATGGTCTCGACCTTGCCGTCGAGACAGGCCTGCAGTTCGCCTGCGGTCACGGCAACCCCTGTGTGGCAACCCGTTCGAGTTCCGGCGAATCCCTGCGCCGGCATTGGCATGCGCCTCTTCGTCCGGGTATTTCGACCGCACGGCGGAAGGCTTGAGACACGCCGTGCCCCGGCCGCGGTCGGAATCCTCGCCCGGTGCGTGGTACCGGCTCGTGGACTTGCGCCGTGCCGTTACGCGGCCGGGCGGTGCCCGCATGCCGGGCAGTCGGGATCCCGGGGCAGGCGCAGGGTCCGGAATTCCTGGTGCAGGCCGTCGAAGACGAGGAGGCGCCCGGCGGTGGCGGTGCCGAGCCCGGCGAGAAGGCGGATGGCCTCGAGCGCCTGCAGGCTCCCGATCACCCCCACGACGGGGGAGAGGATGCCGTTCTCCGCGCACGTCTGGGGCGTCTCGCCCTCGTCGCGGTACAGGCACCGGTAACAGGGGCTCTCCGGAAGGCGGGGATCGAAGACCGCCAACTGCCCCTCGAAACGGACGGCCGCCCCGGAGACCAGGGGTGTTGCACTGGCCATGCAGGCGGCGTTGACGGCGAAGCGGGTGGGGAAATTGTCGCTGCAGTCGAGCACCACGTCCGCGGACTGCACGGCCTGTTGCAGGGCCTCGCCTTCCAGGGCGCAGGGCAGGAGGTCGACCCGGACGTCCGGGTTCAGGGCCGTGAGGCGGTCACGCGCGGACGCCACCTTGGCGCGGCCGGCGTCGGACGTGCCGTGGAGGATCTGGCGTTGGAGGTTGGAGAGCTCGACCTGGTCCGGATCGGCGAGCACCAGGCGGCCGACACCGGCCGCGGCCAGGTAGAGCGCGGCCGGTGAGCCCAGCCCGCCCATGCCCACGATGAGCACCCGGGAGCCCAGCAGGCGTTGCTGGGCCTCGAACCCGAACTCCGGCAGCATGATCTGGCGGCTGTAGCGCAAGAGCTGCGTATCGTCGAGGTCGGGGAGTTCGTGCTCGGTCATGGCAGTCGGGAGCATGCCCGGAGCCCGGGCGATCAGAGGTACTTGCGCCAGTGCTCGGGGCGGGGATCGCGGCAGCCGTGGGGGCGTTGCCGGTAGGTGTTCACGAACACGGCCTGGGTGCAGTTCCGGCTGCCGCGGTGACAGCCGAGCTGGGCCTGCTGGCAGCTGTCGCAGTAATACCAGAGGGCACGTTTCATCTTGGCCATCAGGCTGTTGTCGAGGTGAAAGCCTTCGGCCCTGAGGAGGTTCTCGAGCGCCTCCAGGTTCACCTGCCGGATGTCGTAACTCACCGCGAGCCGCTCGCGCGTCAGGGGCTCGACCCGTTCCACGCCCAGGACGTCGCTCAACAGCAGGGCGGCGGCCTGCGCCTGGTCCTCGAGGGCATGAGGTCCCCGGAACCAGATCTCGCGGTGCTTGACGAATTCCCGGAAGTCTTCGTCCATGCCTCCATCCTAACGCCCGCAGGCGAAGATGCAAGGCCGGGAATCAGGGGCGGCGGGCCTCGGTCACCCGCGGTCGGCCGGCCAGGTCGTGGTGCAGGCGCACGCAGCCGAGCCCGGCCCGGTGCAGCAGCTCGGCCACGGCCGCGGCCTGGTCCCACCCGTGTTCCACCAGCAGCCAGCCGCCGGGCCGCAGGCAGGCCGCGGCCTGGGGCAGGAGGCGGCGCAGGGCGGCCAGTCCGTCGTCGCCGGCCACCAGGGCCGAGCGGGGTTCCCAGGCCGGGTCTCCCTGCGTGAGGTGGGGGTCCCGGGCCGCGACGTAGGGCGGGTTGGCCGCGACCAGGTCCAGGCATTCCGGCCGCAGGGCGGTGAGCCAGTCGCCCTGCAAGAAGCGCGCGTTGACCAGCCCCAGGCGGTCGCGGTTGCGCGCGGCGACGGCGAGGGCGCGGGGGCAGCGGTCCACCCCGAGCACGAAGGCGCGGGGGCGTTCGTGGGCGAGGGCCAGGGCGATCGCTCCCGAGCCGGTGCCGGCGTCGACCACGCGAAGGTCGTGGTCGGCCGGGAGGTGCACCAGGGCCCGCTCCACCAGCAACTCGGTCTCCGGGCGCGGGATGAGCGTGTCGGGCGTGACCTCCAGTCTCAGGGACCAGAACTCCCGCTCACCCAGGAGATAGGCCATGGGCACGCCGGCGGCCCGCCGCTCCACCAGCCGTTCGAAGCGTGCGGCCGCCTCGCCGTCGAGGACGGCCTCCGGCCAGGCCAACACGTGGCTGCGGGGACGTTGGAGGACATGGGCGAGCAGGAGCTCGGCCTCGAGGCGGCCCTGTGGCCCTCCCAGGCGGGTGCGGGCGCGTTCGAGCGCCTGCCGGTAGTCGAGCCTCATCGTTGCAGCTCGGCGAGTCGTTCGGCGTGGTCCTCGGCGAGCAGCGGTTCGATCACGGGGTCCAGGTCGCCGGCGAGGATCTCCTCCAGCCGGTAGAGGGTAAGGTTGATCCGATGGTCCGTGACGCGGCCCTGCGGGAAATTGTAGGTGCGGATCCGCTCCGAACGGTCCCCGCTGCCCACCAGGCGCCGGCGCGTGGCGGCCTGTTCGGCTTCCCGCGCGCGCCGCTCGCGGTCGAGCAGGCGCGAGGCCAGCAGCGCCAGCGCCCGGGCACGGTTCTGGTGCTGCGAGCGTTCGTCCTGGCATTCGACCACGATCCCGGTGGGCAGGTGCGTGATGCGCACGGCCGAGTCGGTCTTGTTGACGTGCTGCCCGCCGGCGCCGGAGGCGCGGAAGGTGTCGATGCGCAGGTCCTCGGGCGCGATGTCCACCGATTCCACTTCCTCGGCCTCCGGCAGGATGGCCACGGTCGCCGCCGAGGTGTGGATGCGCCCCTGGGATTCGGTCTCCGGCACCCGCTGGACACGATGGACCCCGGACTCGAACTTCAGGCGTGACCAGGCCCCGCGCCCGATCACCCGGGCAATGATCTCGCGGTAGCCGCCGTGTTCGCCTTCGCTGGCGCTCAGCACCTCCACGCGCCACCCGCGCCGTTCGGCGTAGCGCGTGTACATGCGGAAGAGGTCGCCGGCGAACAGGGCCGCCTCGTCACCACCCGTGCCGGCACGGATCTCCAGGAAAATGTTGCGCTCGTCCAGGGGATCCTTCTGGACCAGGTGCTGCTGCAGTGCCGCTTCCAGGTCGGCGATGCGGGCCTCGGCGGCGGCGAGCTCCTCGCGCGCCATCTCGGCCAGTTCGGGGTCGTCGAGCATCTCGCGGGCCGCTTCCCGGTCACGGCAGGCCGCCTGCCAGGCCCGCCAGGTCTCCGCCAGGGGTTCGAGCTGGGCATATTCCGTGGCGAGCTCGCGGTAGCGCGCGGCGTCGGCGAGAACCTCGGGGTCGGCCAGCTGCCGAGCCAGCACCTCATGGCGCTCGACGAGCCGCCGCAGCTTGTCTTCGATCGCGGGGATCACGGGGTGTCCTGGTCGTCGATGCCGAGCAGCACCCGGGCGGCCTCGAGCAGTTCCGTGCGTCCCTCGAAACCGGCCTCGCGCAGCGTGCTGCTGGGCGTATGCAACAACTTGTTCGTGAGGGTGTGGGCGAGGAATTCAAGTACCTTCTCGGGAGGATGGCCCCCTGCCAGCCGCCGGCGTGCCTTGGCGAGCACTTCCTCGCGCAGCGCCTCGGCGCGCCCCCGGTAGGCCCGGATGAGGGCCACGGCGTCGAGCGAGCGCATCCAGCCCAGGAAGTGCAGGCATTGCACGTCGATGATCTCCTCGGCCTGGCGGGCCGCCTCGCGGCGTGAACGCAGGTTCTCCTCGATGACATTCTGCAGGTCGTCGACGGTGTAGAGGTAGACGTCTTCCAGTTCCGCGACGTCCGGGGCGATGTCCCGCGGCACGGCGATGTCCACCATGAACATGGGCCGGTGCCGGCGCCGGCGCAACGCAGCCTCCACCGTGGGGCGGTGGATGAGCGGCTCGGGGCTGGCCGTCGAGGCGACGAGGATGTCGGCCTCGGCCAGGTGCGCGGGGATCTCGTCCAGGGCGATGGCATAGGCATCGAACTCGGCGGCCAGCACATGGGCCCGTTCCACGGTACGGTTGGCGATCACCATGCGGCCGATCCCCTGTTCCCGGAGGTGGCGGGCGGCGAGCTCGATGGTCTCCCCGGCGCCCAGGAGCAGGGCGGTCTGTTGCGTGAAGTCACCGAAGATCTGGCGTGCCAGGGTCACCGCGGCGAAGGCCACGGAGACCGCGCTGGCCCCGATGGCGGTGTCGGTACGCACCTGCTTGGCCACCGAAAAGGTATGCTGGAACAGCCGGTTGAGCAGGGTATCCACGGTCCCGGCCCGGCGCGCCGCCTGGAAGGCCTGCTTCATCTGGCCCAGGATCTGGGGTTCGCCGAGCACCATGGAATCCAGCCCGGACGCCACCCGGAAGACGTGGCGGACGGCGGCCTCGTCGAGGTGCGCGTAGAGGTGCCGGTCGAGGTCCTCGGGTGCCAGGCCGTGGTGCCGTGCGAGCCATTCGGCCACCGGCCGCTCGTCGCCTTCGGGCAGGTGGCAGTAGATCTCGGTACGGTTGCAGGTCGAGAGGATGACCGCCTCGCTCGCCGGGGTGGCCGCGACGAAGCCCTGGAGCACCTCGGTCAGGCTCGCCTCCGGGAAGCTCACGCGCTCGCGGAGGGCGACCGGGGCCGTGCGATGGTTGATGCCGAGGGCGAGCAGGGTCATCGAAACGGGTGTCGGGCCGGGCGGATGCGGATGGACCGGAAATTCTGCGGGATGCGGCGGGACAAGACAACTTGCCACGGGGGACCCCACGCCGGGGTGGCACCGCCTTCCGCAAGCTCTCATAATACCCGAACCAGTCCGGGCAGCGAACAGGAACGTACTGATGAGAAACCCTTTTCCGGCCGTGCTCGTCGCGCTCGCGGTCTTCGGGCTCGCAGGCTGCGCCTTGCCCGGTCGTCCGGTCTCCACCCCCGCGCCCGCTCCTCGAGGCAAAGCGGCACGGCCGCCCCTGGCCCCGATTCCGCCGCTCGTCGCCCGCGGGCGGAGCCGGGAGTCGAAACTGCTCTATCACCTGCTGGCCGGCGAGCTGGCCGGGCGCAGCCATCGACTGGATCTCGCCGTGGAACATTACCTGCAGGCGGCCCGGCTGAGCCGCGATCCCCGAGTGGCCCAGCGTGCCGTGCGCGTGGCCCTGTTCGCCCGTCAGCCCGCCGCCGCGCTGCGCGCGGCACGGCGCTGGGTGGCGCTGGCGCCCGACGCCGCCCCTGCCCATGAGACCCTGGCCGCCCTGTCGGTCAGGTCCGGCCGGATCGATGCGGCGCTGGAACAGCTCGAGTGGCTGCTCGATCACCAGGCGAATTTCCTCGAGATCACGGCCCTGCTGGCGCGCGAGGCCGACCACCGTGCCGCGCTCGCCGTGATGCGGCGGCTGGCCGCACGCCACCCGAAGCGGCCCGAGGCCTGGCTGGCGCACGCCCGGCTGGCCCTGATCGCCAAGGCACGGGACGAGGCCCTGGGTGCGATCGACAAGGCCCTGGCCCTGCGCCCCGACTGGCCGGAGGCGCTCGTGGAACGGGCCCGGATCCTGGCCCTGTCCGGCAAGCGCAAGGCGGCCCTGGAGACGCTCGACCAGGCCCTGGAGCGGCAGCCGCGTTCCATTCCCCTGCGCATGGCCCGCGCGCGCCTGCTGCTCGAGATGAAACGCTTCGCGGAGGCCCGCCGGGCCTTTGCCCGGGTGGTGCAACTGGCGCCGGGCAACGCCGACGCCCGCTTTTCTCTGGCCCTGCTGGCCCTCCAGGACAAGGACCTCGCGGTGGCCGAGCGCCAGTTCCGGCGCTTGCTCGCCCTGGGCGCCCACGTCCCGGAAGCCACCTACTACCTCGGGCGCATCGCGGAGACCCGCCGGCACTACCGCAAGGCCATCGACTGGTACGACCGGGTGGAGCGCGGCGAGTACCTGCTCGACGCCCGGATCCGCAGCGCCACGCTGCACGCGCGCATCGGCGAGCTCTCGATCGCCCGCCAGCGGTTGCGGGACCTGCGGCACCGGGTGCCCCAGCTCTCCGTACGGCTCTATCTCGTGGAAGGCAACCTGCTCACCCAGGCCGGGAAGTTCCGCGAGGCGCTCGCCCTGTTCGAGGAGGCGCTCAAGCACCATCCGAACCAGCAGGACCTGCTCTACCAGAAGGCCCTGGTGCTCGATCGACTCGACCGGGTGGACGAGGCGCTCGCACTGATGAAGCGGCTGGTGGAACGGGCCCCGAAGGACCCGACCTTTCTCAATGCCTATGGCTACACGCTCGTCGATCGTACCGACCGCTACCGCGAGGGCCTGGAGTACATCCGCAAGGCCCTGGCCCTGGCGCCGGACGACCCGGCCATCATGGACAGCATGGGTTGGGCCCGCTACCGGCTGGGTGACCTCGAAGCCGCCGAGCGCTGGCTGCGCAAGGCGCTCGAGAAGCTCTACGACGGGGAAATCGCCGCCCACCTGGGCATAGTGCTCTGGGAACGGGGGCACAGGGAGGAAGCCCGCGCCGTCTGGCGCAAGGCCCTCCGGAAGGATCCGAACAACCCGGTGCTGCGGCGTGCCGTGCGTCGCTACCTGAAGACCGGCCGATGAGGCGCTTCCCCGCGGCGGTGCTGCCGGCGCTCCTCCTGGCCGGCTGCAGCACAACACCCGTGCACCGGGCCGGGATGCCGGTCCGGCTCGTGGACTGTCCCGACTGGGAACTGGTCGGGCGGATCGGGGTCCGGCGGGCAGGGGAAGGCTGGCATGGTACCCTCGTCTGGCGCCAGGCCGGCCTGCGTTACCACCTGCGCCTGGAAGGTCCGCTCGGCCAGGGAGGGCTGGAGGTGGAAGGCGGGCCGAAGGCGGTCCGGATCCGCCCGGCACAGGGGCGCCCGCTGACCGGCCACGACCTCGATGCGCTGGTCGCCCGGATGCTGGGCTGGTCGCTGCCCGTCTCCGGCCTGCGTTTCTGGGTCCGGGGCCGCCCCGCACCCGGTGGCCCTGCGCACCTGGCCCGGGATCGCGGGGGACGCCCCCGCAGCCTGCGGCAGCAGGGCTGGGTGTTGCATTACGATCGTTGGGCGCAGAACGGCCAGGGGGCTTGGTACCCTGCCCGTATCCGTGCCGCCCGGGGGGCGTTGCGGGTGCGCCTGGTGGTGCGCCGTCTCCTTTGTCGCCCCCAGCAGCCTGTCGGACCTTGGGGATCATAGCGAGCAAAGTGGGAGCGCGAGGGCGAATGTTCACGATTGCGAGGCGCATCGTGGGTACCATGGAACGAGACCTCGGGGGCATTCGGACCGCGCTCCCGCCTGCGCAGTAGATCCGGACAAGGCCCGACAGGCTGCTGGCCTGCTGGGACAGATCGATGCTCGAGCTTCCCGCCCCGGCCAAGCTGAACCTCTTTCTGCACGTCACCGGGCGCCGTGACGACGGCTATCACGAGCTCCAGACCTGCTTCCAGCTGCTCGATCACGGTGACCGCATCCGCTTGCGTCGAACCGAGAGCGGCGGGATCCGCCGCCTCGGCGGCTTGCCCGGGCTCCCGCCCGAGCGGGATCTCGTGGTCCGGGCGGCGCAGCGGCTGCAGGAAGCGACCGGGTGTCGGCTGGGGGCCGAGATCGAGGTCGAGAAGCGGCTGCCGGCCGGGGCTGGGCTGGGCGGCGGCAGCTCCGATGCGGCCACCGTGCTGCTCGGGCTCGATCGCCTCTGGGGCCTGGGACTCTCGATCGAGGAGCTGGCCCGTATCGGGCTCGAGCTGGGGGCGGATGTCCCGGTGTTCGTCCGGGGGCGATCGGCCTGGGGGGAAGGAGTGGGCGAACGGCTCGTGCCGCTTCCGCTGCCGCCCCGCTGGTACCTCGTCGTCACCCCGGAAGTCGCGGTCTCGACGGCAGAAATCTTTGCGGCACCGGAATTGACACGCAATACCCCGCCGATCACAATATCCGACTTTCTCGCGGGAGCGGGGCGCAACGATTGTCAGCCGGTGGTCGCCAGGCGCTATCCGCGCATCGCGGAACTCATCGATCGGCTTTCGCAGTTCGCGCCGGCCCGGTTGACGGGCACCGGCGCGAGTGTCTTTTGTGCCTTCGATGAGGCGGCGGCGGCCCGCGCGGCCCAGGCGGCGCTCCCGCCGGAGTGGCAGGCGTTCGTCGCCCGCGGCGTCGCCGTCTCGCCGCTGCACCTGGCCCTGGGCCTGGCCGAGTCCGTTTGAACGGGCGGCAGTTCGGAGACGTTTTGGCGTCGCCGAAGGTTGGGCGGGTGTCGCCGGCTCCGTAGCGAGGCGTTTCCGGGGCGAGGGCGGATCGTTGCTGGCGCGAGGTTCATGGTAGCGGCCATGGGCCGAGCGGCAGCGGGGATCCGGACCGCACCGGGGGCGCCGCAGTAGGAGCCGCCGGCATCCGGCCAACCTGGAGGTAAGGCACCGGGTTTTGGTCCCGGCATTCGCAGGTTCGAGCCGAGCCCGCGCATGCGGGCGAGACGACGCGGAGCGCGAAGCGCGAGCGGCCCCTTGAGGGCGAGGCGCGCAGCGCCGAGCAATCCTGCCCGCCCCACCGACCGGTATGGCTGGGGCGGCAGTTCGGAGACGTTTGGGGCGTCGCCAAGTGGTAAGGCACCGGGTTTTGGTCCCGGCATTCGCAGGTTCGAATCCTGCCGCCCCAGCCATACAGAGCAACAGGCAAAGCAACAGGCAGAGCAACAGGACGATACGCCATGCCTGCACAAGACGGCCGCATGATGGTGTTTGCGGGGAACGCCAATCCCCAGCTCGCACGCAGCATCGTCGACCACCTGCGCCTGCCGCTGGGCAAGGCCGTCGTGGGCCGCTTCAGCGACGGCGAGATCATGGTCGAGATCATGGAGAACGTCCGCGGCAAGGACGTCTTCATCGTGCAGCCCACCTGCGAGCCGACCAACGACAACCTCATGGAGCTGCTGGTCATGGTGGACGCCATCCGGCGCGCCTCGGCCGGGCGCATCACCACCGTGGTGCCCTATTTCGGCTATGCCCGGCAGGATCGCCGGCCACGCTCGGCACGCGTGCCGATCACGGCCAAGGTGGTGGCGGACATGATCGGCAAGGTGGGTGCGGACCGGGTGTTGACCGTGGACCTGCACGCCGACCAGATCCAGGGCTTCTTCGACATCCCGGTCGACAACGTCTATGCCTCGCCGATCCTGCTCGGCGACATCTGGCGCCAGAAGTACCACAACCAGATCGTCGTCTCGCCGGACGTCGGCGGCGTGGTGCGTGCCCGGGCGCTCGCCAAGCGCCTGGACGACGCCGATCTCGCCATCATCGACAAGCGGCGTCCCCGTGCCAACGTCGCCCAGGTGATGCACATCATCGGCGACGTCGAGGGCCGGGACTGCATCCTCATCGACGACCTGGTCGACACGGCGGGAACCCTGTGCAAGGCGGCCGCGGCACTCAAGGAACACGGGGCCGCCCGCGTCGTGGCCTATTGTACCCACCCGGTGCTCTCGGGCCCGGCGATCAAGAACATCGAGAATTCCGAGCTCGACGAGCTGGTGGTGACCGACACCATTCCGCTCAAGCCGGAAGCCGTCAAGTGTGACCGTATCCGGCAGCTCTCCATCGCCGAGATGCTCGCCGAGACCATGCGTCGCATCCACGACGAGGAATCCGTCAGCTCGCTGTTCATGGATTGACGGCAGTCGCACCGGCGATTGCCTCGAGGCCCTCTCCTGGTCGCGGGAGAGGAAAAGACACCGCTCAAGCGGAGGTAAGTCATGGCTGTTTTTTCGTTCGAACTTGCTGCCGAGAAGCGTACCGACACGGGGAAAGGTGCGAGCCGCCGCCTGCGTCGGGCCGGCAAGGTACCCGCCATCCTCTACGGGGGCGGGCAGGATCCCATGCCCATCATGCTGGACATGCACCGGGTCCTGCACGAGCTCGAGAACGAGGCCTTCTATTCCCACCTGCTCAAGCTCAGCATCGACGGCGAGGTCCACCAGGTGATCCTCAAGGACCTGCAGCGCCATCCCTTCAAGCCGTTCGTCTACCACCTCGACTTCCAGCGCGTGCAGGACGAGGACGTGATCCATCAGCGCGTCCCGCTGCACATCGTGGGCGAGGACCAGGCCCCCGGCGTGCGGCAGTATGGCGGGCTGGTCATGCACGAGATGACGGACGTGGAGGTGGTCTGCAAGGCCAAGGACCTGCCCGAGTTCATCGAGGTGGACGTCTCGAACCTGGGCCCGAACGAGTCCCTGCACCTCTCGGACCTGAAGGTGCCCGAGGGGGTCCGGCTCGCCGAGCTGCTCAAGGGGCCGGAGCACGACGTGGCCGTCGTCACCATCCAGGCCCGCCAGGCCGCGGCCGAGGAGGAAGGCGAGGAGGGTGCCGCTTCGGAGTGAGGCAGGCACGTGGTCCCGGTCTCCCTGGTGGCCGGCCTGGGCAATCCCGGTCCCCGGTACGAAGCCACCCGGCACAACGCCGGGTTCTGGTTCGCGGATGCCCTGGCGGCGGAGTGCGGCGGGCGCTGGCGCACCGAGTCCCGCTTCCAGGGAAAATGGTGCACCTGCCACCTGGAGGGCCATCCCATCCGCCTGCTCAAGCCCACGACCTACATGAATCACAGTGGGCGATCCGTGGCGGCCGCGGTGCGCTATTTCGACCTGCCGGCGGCATCCCTGCTGGTGGTGCACGATGACCTCGACCTGCCCCCTGGCACCGCGCGGCTCAAGCGCGGTGGCGGGCATGGCGGACACAACGGGTTGCGGGATCTCATCGCCCATCTCGGGACGCGGGATTTCCTGCGTCTGCGTCTCGGGATCGGACATCCGGGACAGCGTGACGCCGTGGTCGACTATGTCCTGAGCCGGCCGCGTCTCGAGGAGCGGGAGGCCATCGAGGCCGCCATTCGGGACGCACTCGCGGTGATGCCCCTCGTCCTCGCCGGGCGGCTGGAGGCCGCGATGAATGCCCTGCATGGAAAACGGGAGCTGGGAGCCGGGAGCTAGGAGCTGGGAGCCAGAAGTGGGAAGTCAGAAGACAGAATCCCGAAGTCAGAGGGTTGCAGCCCGAAGCCGGAAACGTAGCGTTTCCTTGCATACTGCGAGCTTTTGACGATGCCACGACACGAAGTGGCTGGAATCCTTTGAAACGACGATTTTGAAATAAAGACGAGGCCCGTGAATTGAGCATACGCTGCGGCATCGTGGGCCTGCCGAACGTCGGCAAGTCCACCCTGTTCAACGCCCTCACCGAGGCGTGTATCCAGGCGGAGAACTACCCGTTCTGCACCATCGAGCCCAACGTGGGCGTGGTGCCGGTGCCCGATCCCCGCCTGGAACGCATCGCCGCCATCGTCCGGCCCCGCCAGGTGGTCCCAACGACCGTCGAGTTCGTCGACATCGCGGGGCTGGTGGCCGGGGCCTCGCAGGGGGAAGGGCTGGGCAACCGGTTCCTGGCCAACATTCGCGAGACGCACGCGATCGCCCACGTGGTGCGCTGTTTCCAGGACGACAACATCGTGCACGTGGCCGGTCGCGTGGATCCGGTGGCCGACATCGAAGTCATCGACACGGAGCTCGCACTGGCCGATCTCGAGACCGTGGAGAAGGCCCTCCAGCGCATCGCCAAGGTCGCCAAGAGCGGTGACAAGGAGGCGCGTGCCCGACTGGCGCTGCTCGAGCAGGTGCGCGAGGCCCTCGATGCCGGGCGCCCGGTCCGTGCCCTGGGGCTTTCCGGGGAAGCACGCGAGGCCCTGCGTGACCTGCACCTGCTGACCATCAAGCCGGTGCTCTACATCGCCAATGTCTCCGAGGACGGGTTCGAGGACAATCCCCACCTCGACGCGGTGCGTCGGCATGCCGCCGCCGAGGGGGCAGACGTGGTTCCCGTGTGCGCCGCCGTGGAAGCCGAGCTCGTGTCCCTGGAACCGGAGGAACGCAAGGACTTCCTGGAAGCGCTGGGCCTGGAAGAGCCGGGCCTGAACCGCGTGATCCGGGCCGCCTATCGCCTGCTGGGCCTGCTGACCTTCTTCACCGCCGGGGAGAAGGAGGCCCGGGCCTGGACCGTGCGTGCCGGCGCCACGGCTCCCGAGGCCGCCGGTGTCATTCACAGCGATTTCCAGAAGGGGTTCATTCGTGCCGAGGTGATCGCCTACGAGGATTTCGTGCGTTACGGCGGGGAACAGGGGGCACGCGAGGCCGGGCGCCTGCGCCTGGAAGGCAAGGACTACGTGGTCCAGGACGGGGACGTCATGCACTTCCGCTTCAATGTGTGAGGGGTGGAGATCATGGCCACGGAAACACACGGAAAATGACTTCGTGATTCGCGGCGGTGCGCTCCGCGCGTGCATATACGGATTTCCGTGTTCTTCCGCGTGGTTCAGTGGCTACAAGTGGAATCAGGGGGTGGGGTGGACAGGAAGCGGGGGAGGGCCTACAATTCCGCCCTCTCGTGGTCATGCCGTGACCCATCCATCCACGACTCGGCTACGTAGCTCAGCTGGTTAGAGCACATCACTCATAATGATGGGGTCGGTGGTTCGAGTCCACCCGTAGCCACCACTTGCTTGCTCGGTCGTCCCCGGCACGTCCTCGAGACTCCTGCATCCTGGCAGCCTGTCGGACTTTGTCTGCTGCGCAGGCGGGAACGCGGTCCGATTTTTCCCGATGTCCTCGTTGATCGTCCCCGCTACGACTTGCGCCGCAGGGCACCCGGAGCCCGGCTGCATTCCGTCATCGTTCGGAGTCCTCGGGCGCGCCCACATCGTGTCCGAGGGGGAAGCGGGCGGGCCTCATTGCTTGCCGAGCAAGAGTTCGTAGACGAAGGCGTGCAGGATCAGGTGCTGCCGATCGTCCTCGGGTTGGAACTCGACCCCGTAGCCGTACCGTTCGACCTCGGAAGACACCCCGTTCCGGGGCGGATCCAGTTCCCTGCGGACGATCACCGGGACCACGAGCGAGTACCTGCGGTCGCCCACTTCCGGCTGCATGACCAGTTCCAGGCGTTGTCCTTTCTCCCCGATCGGTTCCGACGCCAGAAGGCGGGCGCCGGTGGTGCTGATGTCGATCAGGACGGCCGGCGAGGAGCGGGCCCGTTTCCATTCCCGGTTGCGGTTGAGCAGGGCGACCTCGATCCAGGTCTTCACCCGGCTGGAGCGGCGCAGCACGAGCGACTGGACGTCCGTCGGATAGCTCAGGTGCAGGTAGGGAAAAGGGCGGGCACAGGACTTCAGCACGGTACAACGGCTGGCATGGACGGCGTTGCCGGTGAACATGCGCACCGTGTAGGGTTGCCCCTCGCGTACGAGCATGACCTTGCCGTCACGCCTGGGTGTCGTCACCAGCAGGCTCTTGCCGGGCACGAAGCCCACCAGCGTGACATAATGCCGGGCGTTGCCGTCCACGGGTTGCAATTGCAGGCGTTCCCCCACGTGAATGGGCAACTGGACCAGGCCGCTGTCTTCCGGGCGCAGCGAATCCGCGCGCATGTCCGATTCCTCCCCAGGCATGGCATACCTGCACGAGAGGTGTAGCGGCCGCAGGGGCAAGAAGTTGAATTCGTGGGCAAAAGACGCCGGGCCATCGAGGGTGGACATGCGGAGGGGCGAGGCGGCGCGCAACATGCCACGCCAGGCCTGCCGGGTCGAGATTCGGGAAGGGCGCGAACCCGGCGCCGTGCGGGACTGGATGGAGCGCCTCCGGCGCCGGGGCTGGAGGCCGGCCTGGATCCGTTCCGGGGAGCCGGGGGCGGGACGCGAATGCCTGGGTCGGACCCTCGATGCGCTCGTGTTCGATGCCCGTGCCGGGTTCGACCCGGATGCCTTCGCCCGGGCCTGTGGGGCCGTGCGGGGCGGCGGGGTGTTCGTACTGTTGACCCCACCGTTGGACTCTTGGCCCGCATGCCCGGATGTGGTGTGCGATCGGATCGATGCCTGGGGCCGAGAGGCGCGCCGGCGGGCCTTCGTGCCGCGACTGGTGCGCCTGTTGCAGGAGACCGGCGTCTTTCTTCAGCTCGCGCCCGAGGCGCTGCCCGACCCGGTGGGCTCGGTGGACGAGCCTTGGCGCCTCACCCGGGACCAGCGGCGCGCGCTCGATCGGCTCGAGGCCCTGGTCGACCCCGCGAACGGCGCGTGCGGGCGGTGCGAGGGGGCGTCTCCGGGCGTCCTCGACGGGCCGGCAGGGACGCCTCCGCGGGTGCCCGTGCTCATTGCCGGCCGGGGCCGCGGCAAGTCCACGGTCCTGGGCCTGTGGGCGGCCGCCCTGCGGGGCCGGGGGGCACAGGTGCTCGTGACCTCCTGGTCCCGGGATGCGGCCCGGACCCTGCTGGAGACGGCCGCCTCCCGGGGGCAGCCCCTGCCGTTTCGGCCACCCGAGCGCGTGGCCGGGCAGGGCCTGCCACGGGAGGCCTGGCTCTTCGTCGACGAGGCGGCCGCGATCCCGGTCGCGCGCCTGCGTGCGCTGCTGTGCCATCCCCGTTGCGTGCTGGCGGGGACCGTGGAGGGTTACGAAGGGACGGGCAGGGGGTTCCTGCACCGGTTGCTGGCATTGCTGGGGGAGCGCGCCGACCGCATCCGGCTCGACACACCGGTCCGCTGGTGCCGGGGCGATCCGCTCGAGCGCTTCCAGGAGCGGTTGCTGTTGTGCGAGCCGTCCACCCGACGGGAGGAGATCCCCGCCCCGCCCGCCGTGTCCCGGGTCGGTCGGCTGCATTCCGCGGAACTCCCCCGCGAGCGGCTCGTGGAGGACGAACGCCTGTTGCGGGGCGTCTTTGGGCTCCTGCGGGATGCCCACTACCGGACCCGCCCCCTTGACCTGCGCCTCCTGCTCGATGCCCCGAACGTGCGGCTGTTCGGCACCTGGGAGGGGCGGTCGCTGCTGGCCGTGGCCCTCCTGCTGGAAGAGGGGGGACTGCCGGGACCGCTGGCCCAGGCCGTGGCGGCCGGGCGGCGTCGCGTCCGGGGGCATCTGCTGCCCCAGTCCCTCGCCTTCCATCTCGCGCGGCCGGAGGGGGCCGGGTTGCGCGGCTGGCGCTTCAGCCGCATCGCCGTGGTCCCCGAGCGGCAAGGACAGGGGCTGGGCACGGCCCTGGTGGCCAGGGTCCGGGAACAGGCCCGGCAACGGGGCTGTGACTGGCTGGGCGTCTCCTTCGGGGCCACCCCGGGGCTGGTGCGTTTCTGGTACCGGTCCCGGTTCGTTCCCCTGCGCCTGGGGGCACGGAGGGAGGCCGCCAGCGGGGCCCTGCCGCTGCTGATGCTCTCCCCCCTGGGGGAGGCGGCGCGTGCGCTCACGGCGGAACTCTTCCTTCGTTTCCACCGCGCCTTGCCTCTGCAGCTTCCCTTCCTGGCCCATCCACCCGGGCCGGCGCTTCGTGCCCTGCTTTCGCCCTTGCCATTCGGCCTGGACCTCGCGCGGCCGGGTACCTTCGATGCCCGCGACCGCAGGGAGGTGGCGGGTTTCGCCGCCACGGGCAACCTGCACGATGCCCTGCCTGCCCTGCTGCGGTGGTACCGGACGCTCGAGGAGCCCCTGCCCCATTTCGAGGCATTGCTGGCCTGTCGCGATGCCGCCCGGGCCGCCGCCCGCTGCGGCCTGCCCGGCCGACGGGCCTGGCTGCGGGCGCTGCAGGCGGAGGTCGCCCGCCGTGCCCCCTCGCCGGTCGATCGTCCCCCGGTGCCTGCTTCCACCCTGGTGGACCCTGCGGGTTCAGCTTTGCTGCCGGCGGCCGATACCCCGTGCAGGTAGTGATCCGCAGGTGTCTTCCACCAGGAGGGAGAACATGGCATCCATCCGTGTGCGCGTCTGGGCGGGGTTCACCCTGGTGCTGGTACTGGCCGTGGGGGTGGTCTTCACGTCGATCCGCAATTTCCGGGAGAC
>RFHK01000165.1 GCA_003695825.1 Gammaproteobacteria bacterium
TCGGAAGGCGGAATTCAGAATTCAGAATTCAGATTCAGAAGTCAGAAGTCAGAAGGCAGAAGTCAGAAGGCAGAAGTCAGAAGGCAGAAGGCAGAAGGCAGAAGGCAGAAGGCGGACCTTGGGTTCACTTTCCCCTGGCGGGTGAGGGGGTTCAAACAACCAGAAGCTCGAAACTGGAAGAAGCACGTCGGAAGTTTGAGCATCGGTCTCATCTTGCTGCACTTCGATCTTCCCGCAATCACCTTCCATGCCTTCCGTGTGTTTCGGTGGCTGTCGATTTGCGACTTCCGGCTCGGGCTTCAGGCTTCCGCCTCTTCCTTCTCCTTGTCGTGGACGATCATGGCATAGGCGGAGTGGTTGTGGATGGACTCGAAGTTCTCCGACTCCACCACGTAGGCGGCGATGCGTTCGTCGGCATTGAGGCGGGCGGCGACGTCGCGCACCATGTCCTCGACGAACTTGGGATTGTTGTAGGCACGCTCGGTGACGTATTTCTCGTCCGGCCGTTTCAGCAGGCCGTAGAGCTCGCAAGAGGCCTCCTGTTCGACCATCTCGATCAGTTCTTCCACCCAGACGAAGCCGCGCGTCTTGACCTTGACGGTCACGTGCGAGCGCTGGTTGTGGGCCCCGTAGTCCGAGATCTTCTTCGAACAGGGGCAGAGGCTGGTGACCGGAACCACCACCTGGATGTGCATTTCGGGGTGGCCGGCATGGATCTCGCCGATGAAGCTGACCTCGTAGTCCATGAGGCTCTCGACGCCGGAGACCGGCGCCCGCTTCTTGATGAAGTAAGGGAAGGTCATCTCGATGTGGCCCGATTCGGCGTCCAGCAGCGTGGTCATCTCGCCGAGCATCTCCTTGAAGGAATCGACGGTGATTTCCTTCTCGTGGCGGTTGAGGATCTCCACGAACCGCGACATGTGCGTGCCCTTGAAGTTGTGCGGCAGGTTCACGTACATGTTGAAGGTGGCGATCGTGTGCTGTTCGCCGTCGGAGCGGTCCCGGACGCGCACGGGATGGCGGATGTCCTTGATGCCGACCTTGTCGATGGCGATGCGGCGCGTATCCAGGCTGCCCTGCACGTCCTCGATCTGGTTCGCTTCCGCGATCGGGTCCGGAGTGTTCATGGTTCAGTCCTCTGAGTATCGCACGCAGGCGCGGTCGGTTTCCCACAGGGTCACCGCGCGCACGCGCACCCTGTCGTCGTTCAGCCGGCGGGCGAGCTCGCCGTGCAGCCAGGCGGCGAGGTTCTCCGCCGTCGGATTGATCTGGTCGAACGGCGGCACCTCGTTCAGGTAGCGGTGATCGAGCTGGTCCGTGACTTCCCGGGCCGCCCGGCGCACGGCCCGGAAATCGATGGCCATGCCCAAGTCGTCGAGGGTCCGGGCCTCGACCTCGACTTCCACTTTCCAGTTGTGGCCATGCAGGCGCGCGCAATCCCCCGGGTAGTCACGCAACCGGTGCGCGGAAGCGAAACCGGTGAGAATGCGAAGCCTGTAGGTGCCAGCCACGATCGCGCCCCGTGCCGGATGGAATCACCGGGATGCTAGGCGATTGCCCGGGTGGCCGCAATTTTCCTCACGAAGCGTGGTCTCGATCCGCCGGCGGATGCCAGCGGCATCCAGGCCCGCTTCCGCGAGGAGCTGTTCGCGGGTCGCCTGGTCCTGGAAGCGGTCGGGCAGGCCGAGGTTGAGGATGCGCGTCCGGCAGCCGGCGGCGGCCAGGACCTCGTTGACGCCGGACCCGGCGCCCCCGGCCACGACGTTGTCTTCCACGGTCACCAGCAGGGCGTGGCGCTCGGCCATCGCGAGGATCAGGGAAACGTCGAGCGGCTTGACGAACCGCATGTTGACGAGGGTGGCGTCCAGCTCCTCGGCGACCTGGCGACAGGCGACCAGCGGCGCCCCGAAGGCGAGGATCGCCACTTCCCGGCCCTCGCGCACCACCACCGCCCGGCCGATCGGCAGGGCCTGGAAGGCTTCCTCCACCGGCACCCCCGGCCCCCGGCCCCGCGGGTAACGGACGGCGGCGGGGCCTTCGTGGCGATGGGCAGTATACAGCATCTGCCGGCACTCGTTTTCGTCCGCGGGGGCCATCACCACCAGGTTGGGGATGCAGCGCAGGTAACTGAGGTCGAAGCTGCCCGCGTGGGTGGGGCCGTCGGGCCCGACCACGCCGGCGCGGTCGATGGCGAAGGTGACTGGCAGGTTCTGCAGCGCCACGTCGTGGATGAGTTGGTCGTAGCCCCGCTGCAGGAAGGTGGAATAGATGGCCACTACCGGGCGCAGGCCCTCGCAGGCCAATCCTGCGGCCAGGGTGATGCTGTGCTGCTCGGCGATGCCGACGTCGAAGAAACGCTCCGGGAAGCGCTCGGAGAAGGCCGTCATGCCGGAACCCTCGCGCATGGCGGGGGTGATGGCGACCAGGTCCGGGTCCTGCTCGGCCATGTCGCACAGCCAGGCCCCGAAGACCTCCGTGTAGGTCGGGGGTGCAGGCCGGTCTCCGGCGCGCAGGCCTTCGTGCGGGTCGAAGGGGGTCACGCCGTGGTAGGCGCAGGGATTGGCCTCGGCGGGCGGGTAGCCCTTGCCCTTGCGGGTGACCACGTGCAACAGGCGCGGCCCCTCCAGCTCGCGCAGGTTGCGCAGCATGGACACCAGGGCCTCCAGGTCGTGTCCGTCGATGGGGCCGAAGTAGTGGAAACCCATCTCCTCGAACAGGGTCCCGGGCACCACCATGCCTTTGACGTGTTCCTCGGCACGGCGGGCCAGCTCCGCCACGGGGGGCAGGACGCTGAGCATGCGCTTGCCGTGCTCGCGCATGCTGGTGTACATGCGCCCGGACAGCAGGCGTGCCAGGTAGCTCGACATCGCCCCCACGTTGGGCGAGATCGACATCTCGTTGTCGTTGAGCACCACCAGCAGGTTGGCCCCGATGTCACCGGCGTGGTTGAGGGCCTCGTAGGCCTGGCCGGCGGTCATGGCGCCGTCGCCGATCACGGCGATCGCCTGGTGCGGGTCCCCGCGCCGGGCCAGCGCGATCGCCATGCCGGTCGCGGCGCTGATGGAAGTGCTGGAATGGCCGACGCCGAAGGCATCGTAGGGGCTCTCGTCGCGGCGCGGGAAACCCGAGATGCCGCCCTTGCGGCGCAGCCCGGCCATGGCCGCGCGCCGCCCGGTGAGGATCTTGTGCGGGTAGCTCTGGTGTCCCACGTCCCAGACCAGGCGATCGGCAGGCGTCTCGAAGACATAGTGCAGGGCGATGGCCAGCTCCACGGCACCCAACCCGGCGGCCAGGTGCCCGCCGGTGCGGCTGACCGTCTCGATCATGAAAGCGCGCAGTTCCCGGGCGAGCGCCGGCAGTTGCGCCTCGGGCAGCCGGCGCAGATCCTCCGGGGTGTCGATGCGCGACAGCAGCGGATAGCTTGTGTTCGGCTCGGGCATGCGCGGATCCGTGCGTGAATGAACAATTATCCGCGAAACCGCCGCCGCTGGCCAGCCGGCACCGCGTATGGATCAGGCCGTGCGGGTGACGATGTAGGTGGCGAGCCGGCGCAGGAGGTCGGCGCGATCGCCGAAGGGCGCCAGGGCCCGGTTGGCCTCCGCGACCAGTTCCCGGGCCCGGCGCTCGGCTTCCTCCAGGCCGAGCAGGGCCGGGTAGGTGGCCTTGTCGCGGGCGGCATCCGCGCCGGCCTGTTTGCCCAGGGCCGCGGTCTCGCCCCGCACGTCGAGGATGTCGTCCTGGATCTGGAAGGCCAGCCCGATGCGTTCGGCGTAGCGGTCCAGGGCGGTGCGTTCGGCCGCCCCGGCCGCCGGTGCGCACAGCAGGCCCAGGCGCACCGCGGCACGGATGAGGGCACCGGTCTTGAGGATGTGCAGGTATTCGAGCTCCGCCACGTCCAGTTCCCGGCCCTCGGCGGCCAGGTCCAGGGACTGGCCGCCTGCCATGCCCCGCGAGCCGGCGGCCCGGGCCAGGACGTGGATCATCTCCAGGCGGTGGGCGGGGGAGACGCCCGGCAGGGGGGCGCCGGCGAGGGCCTCGAAGGCGAGCGTCTGCAGGGCGTCACCGGCGAGGATGGCCTCGGCCTCCCCGAAGCGCACGTGGCAGGTGGGGCGCCCGCGGCGCAGGTGATCGTCGTCCATGGCCGGCAGGTCGTCGTGGACCAGGGAATAGGCGTGGATCAGCTCGAGGGCGGCGGCCGGGACGTCGAGCGTCTCCGGGGCGACGCCGAACAGGGCGCCGGTCTCGTAGACGAGGAAGGCGCGGATGCGCTTGCCGCCGTCGAGGGTGGCATAGCGCATGGCCTCGTGCAGGCGCACCGGGGGGCGTGTCGCGGGCGGCAGCAGGCGTTCCAGCGCGGCGGCGACCCGCGCACGGCAGGCCGCCAGGGCTCGGTCGAGTTCACGCATCCCCGGGGGCCGGCGTATCGAAGGGGACGGGGGTCTCCTGGTCGGCCAGCAGCTGCTCGACCTTCTGTTCGGCCGCCTCCAGTGCCTGCTGGCAGGCACGCGTCAGGGCCACGCCCCGCTCGAAGGCCGCGAGCGACTCCTCCAGGGAGAGGTCGCCCTGTTCGAGCCGGGCGACGAGGGCCTCGAGTTCCTCGAGGGTCTTGTCGAAGTCCGGGGTCTTGCTGTTCATGACGGCATCCGGCCGGTGGGTGGACCGCCTACCCTAGCCAGTCATACCGGGCCAGTCAACGCCCCAACGCCCGTTGGTGCGGGGGGAGGGGGCGGCCCCGATGAACGGGGCCGGAACCATTGCTTGTCCTATTTGGAAATGAAGAGAATGTTGAAGATCTTGGTATTGTCCCCAGGCGACTGGCCCACGCAGCTGATGATGTTCTTGCCGCTGCCCTGGGCATTGAGGTTCACAACGCAACCCAGCTTGCCGGGCGTGGAGCCGGGCTGGTTGGTATCGATAACGGTACCCGTGATGAACCCGGTGCTCGGGTTGTCGGCCGTGGAGAGCGTGATGTCCACAGACTCGTTGGTGAGCGTGTTGGTGTCGATGTCGACGATCCCTTTCCCCGTGCAGTTGCCGGCATTGTCGCAGGTGATGGAAACGGGAAAGATTCCGGTGCCGGAAGTCCGATTGCCATCGAAGGCCAGTCCGGCATAGTCGCCGGCCAGGTTTGCCACATCTCCGATGCTCTGCTGCGCAAAACCGAAAATGATCTGGTCGTCGGAAGGGTCGCTGGGGGTGTCGACACCAAGGTGCACGATGGCGCCTCCGTTGTCGGTCAGGAACATGTCCGCCCCGGTGAGGGTCAGGACACCTTCGTTGCAGCTTCCTGGAGGCAGGGACAGGCTGCCCAGATCGGTTTGATCAAAGTTGTATCTCGAAGGCAGTGACGCCTGCGAGGAGGCGGGGTCGAAGGTAAAGGTGCCATAAAAGTCCTGGTTGCTGTCGCTTGCGTTCATACCTCTTTCAGCAGTGACCGTGACCCAGTTGGCGCTGAGGTTCGAAGTGGGACAGCTGCCGCTCTTGACCATGGGAATGATCTGGTCACTGCCCGGATCCATGGGTTTGAGGATGAATACGTAGCCCGGCACGTTCAGTGCATAGGCGGCATCACCCACGTGGGGGGCATTCGCGCCGCTGGCCGAGCTGACCGTCAGCTTGAGGAAACCCGATGTCAGCTCTTCATAGGTGCCTTCCACGGTCATGTCGACCGGATCCGA
>RFHK01000166.1 GCA_003695825.1 Gammaproteobacteria bacterium
CGCTCGGCCACCTCCGCGATGCGATCGGTGCCCGAGGCATGATCGGCCCGGGTCTGCACCACGGTGACCGGCAAGTCGGCGCAGGCGGCCCCCACGGCCTCGGCATCCGTGGCCACGATCACCGTCTCCGCTCCCCCTTCCAGGGCGCGCCGGCAGACGTGCCGGATCATGGGTTCACCGCACAGGGGGCGCAAGGGCTTGTCGGGCAGCCGGGTGGAGGCCAGGCGAGCCGGGATGACGACCCGGAACCTCATGCCTCCTCGATCTCCTCGTCGGCGGGCAACCGGCGGGCCTCCTCCTCGAGCATGACGGGGATGCCGTCGCGAATGGGAAAGGCCAGGCGGTCGGCCCGGCAGACGAGCTCCTGCCGTGCCTCGCGGTAGACGAGCGGTCCCTTGCAGATCGGGCAGGCCAGGATGTCGAGCAGTTTCTTGTCCATGAGGCGGGTTCCTCAGTGAGACGGCGCCGGCAGGCGCGCGCGCACGGTCTCCAGGATGCGGGGATCGAGCTCCACTTCCAGGGGAATCTCCCACATCCGTTCCTCGGCGAACCGTCGGCATTTTACCGCGTCCTTCGCCGTCATGAACACGGGCAGGTCAGGGGGTTCGAATGCCAGGTCCCCGGGACGATACGGGTGGTGGTCCGGGAAAGGATGGGGCAGCACCTCGATCCCCATGCGGCGCAACAGGCCGAAGAAGCGCTCGGGATGGCCGATGCCGGCCACGGCATGCACGCGCCGGCCCCGGAAGTCGGCAAGGGGCCGGGCCGGCCCGCCGGTGAGCGGCACGGCCTCGCGGATGCGGGTATGCATCGGCACCTCGCCCGGCCCGGGCGGACCGTTGCACACCACCAGGTCCACGTCGCGCAGGCGGCGGAGCGGTTCACGCAACGGCCCGGCCGGAAGGCACAGGCGGTTGCCGTGCCGGCGGATGCCATCGACGACCACGATCTCGACGTCCCTCGCCAGGGCGAGGTGCTGGAGCCCGTCGTCGGAGAGCACCAGGTCGACCCCGGCGTGCTCGACCAATGCCTGCGCGGCGGCGACCCGGTCGGGCCCCACCGCCATGGGACATCCCGTCAGGCGCGCCAGGAGGACGGCCTCGTCTCCGACGACGGCCGGATCGCTGTCGGGGCGCACCTGCTGCGGCCACTGCCTGGCCCGTCCGCCGTACCCCCGGGCGACCAGGCCCGGTTGCCACCCCGCCTCGCGCAACTGCCGCGCCAGTGCGGCGACCAGGGGCGTCTTGCCCGTGCCGCCCACGGCGAGGTTGCCGACCACCACCACCGGCACCGGCAGGCGGTGGCGCCGCAGAAGACCGCGCCGGTACAGGAAACGGCGGACAGTGACCAGGGTACAGTAGAGCGCAGTGAGCGGCAGCAGGGCGAGCACGGCCAGGGGCCGCCGCCCGTACCAGAGCCGGTCGAGACCATTCATGCCGGTGCGCTCTCCCGGAACTGGAGCCGGTGCAGGGCGGCGTACTGGCCGTTGCGGGCCAGCAATTCCCGGTGCGTGCCGGCCTCCACGATGCGGCCTTCCTCGAGCACCAGGATGGTGTCGGCGGCCTCCACGGTGGAGAGGCGGTGGGCGATGACCAGGGTGGTGCGCCCGGCCATGAGCCGGGCCAGGGCGTCCTGGATGATGCGCTCGGATTCCGAGTCCAGCGCCGAGGTGGCCTCGTCCAGGATCAGGATGGGGGCATCCTTGAGCAGGGCGCGGGCGATCGCGATGCGCTGGCGCTGCCCGCCGGAGAGCAGGGATCCGCCCTGCCCGATGCGGGTCTCGAACCCCTGCGGCAACTGTTCGATGAACTCGAGGGCGTTGGCCATGGCCGCGGCCCGGCGAATCTCCTGCGGGCTGACCTGCTCCTGGCGACCGTAGGCGATGTTGGCCGCCACCGTGTCGTCGAACAGTACCACTTCCTGGCCCACCATCGCGATCTGGGCGCGCAGGTCGTCGAGGCGCAGTGCACGCAGGTCGATGCCATCGAGCAGGATGCGGCCGGCGCAGGGGTCGTGGAAACGCGGCAGCAGGCTCACCAGGGTGCTCTTGCCGCTGCCCGAGCGCCCGACGATGGCGATCATGCGGCCCGGCTCGGCCCGAAAGCTCAGGTCCCGGAGCACCTCGGGCCCGTCCTCGGTGTAGCGGAAACACACCCCCTCGTAGACGACCTCGCCGCGCGCGCGTCCAAGCCGGAGGGTCCCCGTGTCCGTTTCCTGCGGCGCATCGAGCAGCTCGAAGATGCTCGCCGCGGCCGCGATGCCGCGCTGCAGGCTGGCGTTGACGGCCGTCAGGCGCTTGAGCGGGGGCATGAGCAGCATCATGGCCGTGATGAAGGAGACGAAATCACCGGCCGAGATCCCTTCCTGCACCGACCGCTCGGTGGCGATCCAGATCACCACCGCCAGCAGCACCGCGCCCAGGAACTGGACCACCGGCACGCTCGCGGCGCTGGTGGCGGTCATCTTCATCTGCAGGGAACGGTTGCGGGCGTTGATGCGTTCGAAACGGCGGCGCACGTAGTCACGGGCGCCGAAGAGGCGGATGATGCGGTGACCGGTGACGGCCTCCTCCGCGACCTGGGTCACGTCGCTCATGGAATCCTGGATGCGCGCGCTGATACGCCGGAATCGACGGCTCACGTAGCGAATCACGCCGGCCATGGCCGGTCCCACGAGCAGGAAGAGCATGGCCAGCCAGCCGCTGATCCAGAACATCCAGGCCAGCAGGAAGACCACCGTGGCACTGTCGCGAATCAGGATGGTCACCACGTTGGTGCTGGCCTGGGCGACCTGCTCGACGTGGTAGATGAGCCGGGTGACGATCTCGGAACTCCCCAGGCGTTCGAAGAGGCGCTCGGGGAGCACCAGCACCCGCTCGAACATCTCGCCGCGCAGCCGCTCGATGACCCGGCGCCCCACCCAGTTCATCCCGTAGTTCGCCACGAAGCCGGTCAGCCCACGGAACAGGAAGAGCAGGATGAGCGCCACGGGTATGAGGCGGATCATCGTGCGGTCACGGGCCACGAAGCTCTCGTCGAGCATGGGCTTCATGAGCGCCGCGAAGGCCGCGTCGGTGGCGCTGTAGGCCACCATGACGAGTGACGCGGTCAGGAAGATGCGCCACTGCGGGAGCACGTAGCCGAGCAACCGGCGGTAGTGCTGCAACGGTGAGGGCTTCGCAGGGGGCTGCGGCATCCGTTTCAGCGTCGTTCCCCGGCGGGCTGGACGGTCGCCAGCGACAGGCGGTCCAGGCCCAGGCCGCCGAGCACGTCCATGACCGTCACCACGGCCTGCCAGGGTGCCCGCGCATCGGCCCGCACCACCACCGGCACGTCCCGCTTGTCGCCGAGCACCTGCTCGATGGCGCGGCGCAGGGTCTGCGGCCGGGGATTGCGCACCTGCCGGCGGCCCACGTAGTAGTCCCCCTCGCGCGAGA
>RFHK01000003.1 GCA_003695825.1 Gammaproteobacteria bacterium
TCCTTGGCGCGGGCGATGTATTTGGGAATGTTCTCGGGCGTGCCGATCTCCTCGAGCATGTTGAGCACGGCCTCGTTGGCCCCGCCGTGGGCCGGGCCCCAGAGCGCGGCGATGCCCGAGGCCACGCAGGCGAAGGGATTGGCGCCGGAGCTGCCGGCCACGCGCACGGTGGAGGTGCTGGCGTTCTGTTCGTGATCGGCGTGGAGGATGAAGATCAGGTCGAGCGCCCGCTCGGCGACCGGGTCGACTTCGTAGGGTTCGCTGGGCACGGCGAACATCATCTTGAGCAGGTTGCCCACGTACGACAGGCTGTTGTCGGGATAGATGTAGGGCTCGCCGATGGAATGCTTGTAGCTGGCCGCGGCGATGGTCGGCATCTTGGCGATCAGGCGGTGGGCCGCGATCTCGCGGTGACGCGGATTGTGGATATCGAGCGAGTCGTGGTAGAAGGCCGACAGCGAACCCACCACGCCCACCATGATCGCCATGGGGTGGGCGTCGTGATAGAAGCCGCGGAAGAAGTCGCGCAGGTTCTCGTTGAGCATGGTGTGGTGGGTGATGATGTCGCGGAAGGTGTCGAGCTGTTCCTGCGTGGGCAACTCGCCGTAGAGCAACAGGTAGGCCACTTCCAGGAAGTTCGATTGTTCGGCCAGCTGCTCGATCGGATAGCCGCGGTAGAGGAGCACCCCCTGTTCGCCGTCGATGAAGGTGATGGCGCTCTTGCAGGCCGCGGTGGAGACGAACCCGGGATCGTAGGTGAGGTAGTGCAGGTCCCGGTAGAGCCGGTCGATGCCGATCGCGGACGGGCCCAGGGTGCCTTCGTGGATGGGGAGTTCGGCGCTGCCGTTGGGCGTGGTCAGGCGGACCTTGTCGTTCATGTCAGTGCTCCTTCGTCGATCAGCTTGCGCAATCCTTCCGCGGAACGCTCCAGTGCCTCTTGCTCCCGTTCGGTGAGCGGCAGCTCGACGACCTGTTCCATGCCGCCCGGCCCCAGTACCACGGGCACCCCCATGGCGATGTCGTGCTGGCCGTATTCGCCGTCGAGCACGGCCACGCAGGGGAGGATCCGCCGGCGGCTGCGGGCGATGGCGTCGACCATCGCGGCGATCGAGGCTGCCGGGGCGTCGTAGGCGCTGGAGGTCTGCTTGAGTGCCAGGATCTCCGCGCCGCCCTGGCGGGTCTTTTCGTTGATGCGCCCGAGGGTTTCCTCGTCGAGGAAATGGGTGACGGGGATGCCGTTGATGGTGGAGAACCGCGCCAGGGGGACCATCGCATCGCCGTGCCCGCCGATCACCAGCGCCCGGATGTCCTTGACCGAGAAGCCGGTTTCCTTGGCGAGGAAGGAGGCCATGCGGGTGCTGTCGAGCACGCCGGAGAGCCCGAACACCCGCTGTCGCGGCCAGCCGGTGCGTTTCCAGGCGGCGTAGGTGAGGACGTCCACCGGGTTGGTCACCATGAGGATCATGGCGTCCGGGGCGTGTTCACGGATGCTGTCGACGATGGGAAGCACCACGGCGAGGTTGGCCTCGCGCAGGTCCGCGCGGCTCATGCCGGGCTTGCGCGGCCGGCCGGCGCTGATGACCACCAGGTCGGAGCCTTCGAGCAGCTCGTGTTCGTCGCCGCCGCGCAGGCGCGTGTCGAAGCCGAACAGGGGCGCGGATTCCTGGATGTCGAGCGCGATACCGCGGGCCGCGTCCCCGTTGATGTCGATCAGCACCAGTTCCCGGGCCAGTTCCTCCCGTGCCAGGATCTGGGCCGTGGATTCTCCGACGCGTCCGGCGCCCACCAGCGTGATCTTGCGCATGGCCCCCTCCTTTGGTTTGCTTGTTTTTATCTTAGACTGCCAGCACGGCAAAAGGTTTGCCAGCCACCGGCTCGCGGGTGGCGGTGACGAGGTGCGGATGGGAGCGCAGGCGGTCAGTTACCAGCTCCTGTTGCAGGTACGTGAAGGACTGCGGCTGGAGATCGGTGCCCTGGGGCCTTGCCGGCTGCCTGCCGGCCTGTACGTGTACACGGGATCCGCCCGACGGGGCCTGGAGGCGCGCATCGCCCGCCATCGGCGGCGGGAGAAGCCGCGCCGCTGGCACATCGACTGGCTCACCACCCATCCCGCGGTCGAGATCCTGGCCGTGCTGCGTTCCACCTTACCCGAGTGCGAACTCAACCGGGCCACGGCGGGGGAGATCCCGGTACCCGGTTTCGGTGCCAGTGATTGCCGCACGGGCTGCGGCGCACACCTCAAGTGGATCGGTCCGTGAGCATCCGGTAGTCGATGCTCACGCGGCCATCGGCATAAGGGCGGAAGCGCGCATCGGCGAAGCGCCGGTGGAGCGGGTGGTCGCGGTAGCTTTCGATGACGGCCGGGTGGCAGAAGGTGACCAGCCAGCAGAAGCGGTATTGCGCCCCTTCCCGCACCGCCCGTCCGGTACCGACGCGCAGCACGCCGGGGATCTGCGCGAGCACCCGGCGGCCTTCGGCCATCATGTCCTCCACTTCCTCGTCGCTCAGCCCCTCGATATTGTAGAGGATGACGTGCTCGACCGGCTCCCAGGGTTCTGCCGCCGCCAGCACGGCCTCGGCCTGCCCGGCGCCGCCCCAGAGCGCGATGCAGCGTTCCACTTCGGCCTGGATGGCCTCGCGCACGCCGCGCAGGTGATCGGTGTAGCCGCGTGCGCCGGCGGCGGCGTTGTCCGCGATGCGCCGGCCGGCGGCATCGGCAAGCGCGGTGTAGTAGTTGATCTTGCTGACGCCGCGCTCGATGAGGGCACGGAACTGGTCGTCGGAA
>RFHK01000167.1 GCA_003695825.1 Gammaproteobacteria bacterium
CGAGTGTGCGCCCGAGAGCATGGACGCCGAGGACCCGCTGTTCATCCTCTACACCTCCGGTTCCACCGGGAAGCCGAAGGGCGTGCTGCACACCACCGGGGGCTACCTGCTCTATGCCGCCGTCACCCACAAGTACGTCTTCGACTACCACGACGGGGACGTCTTCTGGTGCACGGCGGACGTGGGCTGGATCACGGGGCACAGCTACATCGTCTACGGCCCGCTCGCCAACGGGGCCATCTCCGTCATGTTCGAGGGCATCCCCACCTGGCCGGACGCCTCGCGCTTCTGGCAGGTGGTCGACAAGCACCAGGTCAACACCTTCTACACGGCCCCCACCGCGATCCGTGCCCTGATGCGCGAGGGGGACGCCCCGGTCAAGCGCACCTCCCGCAAGAGCCTGCGCCTGCTCGGCACCGTGGGCGAGCCCATCAACCCCGAGGCCTGGCTGTGGTACCACGAGGTCGTGGGCGAGGGCCGCTGTCCCATCGTGGACACCTGGTGGCAGACGGAGACCGGCGGGCACATGATCACGCCCCTGCCGGGTGCGACCCGGCTCAAGCCGGGCTCTGCCACCCTGCCCTTCTTCGGCGTGGAACCGGCCCTCGTCGACGACCAGGGCCGCGAGATCGAGGGCCCGGGCGAGGGCAACCTGGTGATCAAGCGCTCCTGGCCCGGCCAGATGCGCACCGTCTACGGTGATCACGAGCGTTTTCGCCAGACCTATTTCACCACCTACCCGGGGTATTACTTCACCGGTGACGGCGCACGCCGCGACGAGGACGGCTACTACTGGATCACCGGGCGCGTCGACGACGTGCTCAATGTCTCCGGGCACCGCCTGGGCACGGCCGAGATCGAGAGCGCGCTCGTGTTGCACGATGCCGTGGCCGAGGCGGCCGTGGTCGGTTATCCCCACCCCGTCAAGGGCCAGGGCATCTATGCCTACGTCACCCTGGTGAAGGGCTACGAACCCAGCGATGCGCTGCGCCAGGAGCTGGTGGAACTGGTGCGCAAGGAGATCGGGCCCATCGCCAAGCCCGACGTCATCCAATGGGCCCCCGCCTTGCCCAAGACCCGGTCGGGCAAGATCATGCGCCGCATCCTGCGCAAGATCGCCGAGAACGATCTCGATCACCTGGGCGACACCAGCACTCTGGCCGACCCGCACGTGGTCGAGGACCTGGTCGCAAACCGCGTGGACACCTCCGCCTGATTACGACGCCGGCCGGCGCGCTCCGCGCCCGGCCGGCCCTTTCCCTTCCTGCACCTCTCCAGCGACCTGTCTCAAGGTTGGCGCCCGGGCGCCGATACGCGTGCTGAACGCACCGTCATCGTACTGACGTGAGTTCTTCCAGACTCCCCCCGGGGTGTTGCGATCATCACACAACGGAGCCCGCTCGCCATGCACAAGTTTCTGACACTCCTGGCCCTGTACGCCCTGTGCGCTGTCTTCGCCCTGCCACCGGCCCAGGCCGTGACCGACGACATCTACGCCGTGCGCTTCACCCAGGACGGGCGCCACCTGGTCACCGCCGGGAGCCACCCCCTGCTCGAGGCCACCGGTGAAGAACGCGGGGTGATCAAGCTCTGGGACGTACGCACCGGTCGCCTGGTCTCCTCGTTCGGCAACGCGCGCCAGGTACACGCCATCTTCGGCGACGACCACGGGCGCGTCGGCAAGCGTCGCTGGACCATCCACAGCTTCAAGGACCTGGTCGTCAACGGCAGTTACCCCAACGGCAAGATCGTGCTCCTGCCGGCCTCCCTGGGAAGGATCGAGGCACGCGACGACATCGAACTGCCGGAATTCGTGGGCGGTTACCTCGACTTCGGCGGCCGGCACGTGAGCCGCATTCCCATTCCCACGCCCGCCGGCAAGGCGCGTACCTGCATGGCCGATGGCTCGATGTACGAGTATGCCGGCCCCATCGTTGCCTCCACCAACGGCCGCTATGCCGCCGTGGTGATCAACACCTGCAAGCGCAAGAACGACCGCAAGGTCCCGATCGCGCAGTACGATTCCTCCCTGCACGTGATCGACCTGGATTCCCTGAAGGTGATCCACAGCGTGAAAAACATCGACTCGGGGGTCTACGCGCTGGGTATCTCCAACGATGGGACGCACGTGGGCTTCGTGGGCCGGGACCGCTTCGCGGTGCTGGACCTCGCCACCGGGAAGGAACGGGTGATCGAGCGCTACGAGAACGCCGTCTTCCAGCTGCCACGCCAGTTCAGCGCGCTCTATTTCAACCAGGACGCCACCCAGCTGGTCTCGCTCCACTACCTCCTCGACCTGCGCACGGGCAAGGAGACGAAGCTGAAGTGGGAGAAGGATTCGCCGGCCCTCAAGGGTCGCACCTCGAGCGTGCACGTGGCCCCGGACCTCAGTTTCTTCCTTCTCATCAAGCCCAAGCGCTCGCTGATCGTTTTCGGCGAGGACGGGCTGCCGCGCACGTACGGCAAGTCCGACCGGATCTACCTGCTCGATACGCGCACCGGCAAGAGCCGGGAACTGAAGATCTCGGACTCCGTCACCGAGGGGAAACGTTGCCGGGCGGACATCTCGCCGGATGCCTCGAAAGTCGCCGTGGGCTGTGCCGGTGGCCTGCTGAAGCTGTTCGATGCCCGCACCGGTAAGGTCCTCTGGGAGAAGCACCGCATCGGGCTCGGCCGCGACCCGCTCAGCCGCCGCCTGCACCCGGCACGCAACACCCCCTGGATGCCGGTACCCCTGTTGCAGCTTGCACAGATCCCCTAGCAGCCTGCCGGGCTAGAGGACCACGCTCCTGCCTCGCAGCCGATCCGCAAAGCCCGACAGGCTGCCACCCCCGGGCTCGGGCCTGGGCGGGGCATCAGGCGCCGGGCCCGGCGACCACGAACAGGCCGAGGGCCAGGAAGACGAGGGGCAGCCAGGGATGGCGACCGAGCCGATGCCGGCGCAGCCGGTCCAGGAGCAGGAAGCCCAGCAGCGCACAGGCGCCATAGACCGGCACCACCTGCAGCGAGGTGAGATGCCACAGGTCGCCCGGGACATAGCGGGCATAGTAGGTACGCAGGAAGCCCAAAAAGAGCAGGTTTCCCACCACTTCGAAGAAGAGCGGCGCCTCCAGGCCCACGACCGCGGCCTGGAACAGGGTGCGGCTGCCCAGCGAGCCGAAGCGCGCCGCCAGGCTGCCACGGAGCCAGTAGAGGTGTACCCCGTAACTGGGCCAGACCAGGGGGGCGAGCCGTGACACGCGCCCCTCGTGGGCGGGAAGGACCCGGTACTCCCAGAGCTTGTGCCCGAAGACCCCTTCGTAGAGGCTATCGACGAGCACCTCGCAGCTCACCGCCAGCGCGAACACGAAGCTCGCATGGAGCAGGATCTCGCTGCGCCGCCAGGGCGGCCAGTCCCCTCGCAGCGTCCTGTGCAGCAGTAGCGAGAGCAGCAGGAAGAGCGCGCAGGCGAGGAGCGCGAAGCCTGCGTATCGCATCGGTGGCACACCCGGTCCGGAGTGCAGATGGCGCGCGTGCCCTCGACAGGGGAGCGATCAATCAGTCGCTGACGGCCTTCATGCTGAGGCGGATGCGGCCCTGCTTGTCCACTTCCAGGACCTTCACCTTGACGATGTCGCCTTCCTTGAGCTTGTCGCTCACGCGCGCCACCCGCTCGTCGCTGATCTGCGAGATGTGCACCAGGCCGTCCTTGCCCGGCAGGATGGTGACGAAGGCACCGAAATCCATCAGCTTGGACACCCGGCCCTCGTAGACGTTGCCCACCACCACGTCCGCCGTGATCTGCTCGATGCGCCGCTTGGCCTCTTCGGCGGCCTCGGCGTCCACGGACGCGATCTTGACGAGCCCGGAATCGTCGATGTCGATGCTGGTACCGGTCTCCTCGGTGATGGCGCGGATCGTGGTGCCGCCCTTGCCGATCACGTCCCGGATCTTCTCCGGGTCGATCTTCATGGTGACGTATCGAGGCGCGTACCGGGACATCTCGGGGCGCGGCGCAGCGAGCACCTTGTTCATCTCGCCGAGGATGTACATGCGCGCCTCGTGTGCCTGGGCCAGGGCAACCTCCATGATCTCGCGCGTGATGCCGTCGATCTTGATGTCCATCTGCAGGGCGGTGACGCCCTCGGCGGTTCCGGCGACCTTGAAGTCCATGTCGCCGAGGTGATCCTCGTCGCCCATGATGTCGGTGAGCACCGCGAACCGGTCACCCTCCTTGATGAGCCCCATGGCCACCCCGGCGACCGGGGCCTTGAGCGGCACGCCGGCATCCATCATCGACAGGCTGCTGCCGCAGACGCTGGCCATGGAGCTGGAACCGTTGGACTCGGTGATCTCGGAGACGACGCGGATGCTGTAGGGAAACTCTTCCTCGGTGGGCATGACGGCCTTGACGCCGCGCTTGGCCAGGCGGCCGTGCCCGATCTCGCGGCGCTTGGGGCTGCCCAGGCGGCCCGTCTCTCCCACGGAGAAGGGGGGGAAGTTGTAGTGCAGCATGAAATGCTCACGCCGCTCGCCCTGGATGGCGTCGATGATCTGCGCATCGCGCGCGGTCCCGAGCGTGGTGATGACCAGGGCCTGGGTCTCACCCCGGGTAAACAGGGCCGAGCCATGGACCCGGGGCAGGAGGCCGACGCGGATGGAGAGGGGGCGCACGGTCTTGGTGTCCCGGCCGTCGATGCGGGGCTCGCCGGCCAGGATGCGGCCCCGCACGATCTCGCGTTCCAGTTTCTCGATGGCACCGCGTACGGCGGCCTCGTCGCACGCCTCGTCGCCGCCGCAAACCTCCTCCACGATCTGCCGGCGGACCTCGTCGAGGCGGCCGTAGCGCGCCTGTTTCTCGGGAATCCGGTAGGCCTCCTCGAGCCAGGCCCGGCCGACCTCGGCGACGCGCTCCTGGAGCGCCCTGTCCTCGGGCGGCGGCTGCCAGTCCCAGGCCGGCTTGCCGGCCTCCGCCTTGAGCTCGTGGATCACGCGGATGGCGGTCTGCATCTGCTCGTGGCCGAACATCACGGCACCGAGCATCACCTCCTCGGGCAGGATGCGGGCCTCGGACTCGACCATCAGCACGGCCGACTCGGTGCCGGCGACCACCAGGTCCAGCTTGGAACGTTCCAGCTGGGTATAGGTGGGATTGAGCACGTACTCCCCGTCGATGTAACCGACGCGGCAGGCGCCGATGGGACCGTTGAACGGCAGCCCGGAAATGGCGAGCGCGGCCGAGGCACCGAGCAGGGAGGGAATGTCGGGATCCACCTCGGGATTGAGCGAGATCACGGTGGCGATGATCTGTACCTCGTGGGTGAATCCCTTGGGGAAGAGCGGGCGGATGGGCCGATCGATCAGGCGGGAGACGAGCGTCTCGTTCTCGCTCGGGCGACCCTCGCGCCGGAAGAAGCTTCCCGGGATCTTGCCGGCGGCATAGGTCTTCTCCTGGTAGTCCACCGTGAGCGGAAAGAAGTCACGCCCTTCGCTGGCCTCCTTGGCCGCCACGACCGTCACGAGCACGACGGTATCGTCCATGTCGACGAGCACCGCACCCGTCGCCTGGCGCGCGATCTCGCCGGTCTCGAACGTGACCTGGTGGTCACCATACTGGAATGTCTTCTTGATGGGCGTCACTTCGTCGATCTACCTCTCGATGTGGGGGTTCATGTGGCTTGCCGTCAGCGGCGTAGGCCGAGCCGCTGGATGAGATCCTGGTAGCGCTGGGGATCCTTGCGCTTGAGATAGTCGAGCAGCTTGCGGCGCTGGTTGACCATGCGCAGCAGGCCGCGCCGGGAATGCAGGTCCTGCTTGTGGACCTTGAAATGCCCGGTGAGATCCTGAATGCGCGCCGAGAGCAGGGCCACCTGCACCTCGGGAGAACCGGTGTCCCCCGGGGCCCGGGCGAACTGCCGGACGATCTCGCTCTTCTGTTCCGCACTCAATGCCATGTCGTCGTTCTCCGGTACTGAAACCCAGTAATTCAAGTGCTTTCGGGAAGCTGCATATTGTAGCCCCGGCCTGCGAGGGCGACAACCGAGGCCAGCGTGTTTCACCGGCCGCGTCGAGTGCCCATCAGGCGCCGGGGCGCCACCCGCCCGTCGTCGAGGATCTGGCCCATGCCGAGGAAATCGTCGTCGCGACGGTACATGCGTACCCAGCCGCTGGTGGGTGCATGCGGGACCAGCACCGGCTGGCCCTGGCGCACATAGAAGGCGGCGTCGTCGGTGAGATGCACGTCCGGCCACTGCACGAGCGCGCTCTCGATGGGCAGCAACAGTGCATCGAGGGCCTCGCGCCCCTGCGCCGCGGCGGCCTGAACGGCCTCCAGCGTGACCAGGCGGCTGTCGTCGTAGGGCCCGGCCCCGGTGCGGCGCAGGGCACAGACGTGCCCCTCGCTGCCCAGGGCGCGCGCGATGTCCTCGGCCAGGGTACGGATGTAGGTCCCCTTCGAGCAGTGCACGTCGAAATCCAGGAAGGGCGGCGCCCAGTCCAGGAGCTCGATGGTGTGGATGACGACGCGACGCGGTTCACGCTCGACCTCGACGCCTTCCCGGGCCAACCGGTAGAGGCGCTTGCCTTCGTGCTTGACCGCCGAGTACATGGGCGGAATCTGCTCGATCTCGCCGGTGAAGCCCGCGAGCACCTCGCGGACACGCGCCTCGTCCAGTTCCGGCACGGGCGCGTGGGCCACCACCTCGCCCTCCGTATCCCCGGTGGTGGTGCGCTCACCGAGGCGGCAGCGGACCCGGTAGCGCTTGTCGGCGTCGAGCAGGAAACCCGACACCTTGGTCGCCTCGCCCAGGCAGATGGGCAGCAGGCCGGTCGCCAGCGGGTCCAGGCTGCCGGTATGTCCGGCCTTGCGCGCGAAATAGAGCCGCTTGACCGCCTGCAGCGCCTCGTTGGAGGTCATGCCGGCAGGCTTGTCCAGCAGCAGGATGCCATCCACGTTGCGTCCTTTTGCACGGCGTCTTGCCATCTTCCTCTCCACCGTCCCGTTCGGCCCTCGTCGTTCCGGTCGACGGGTTGCCCCGTACCGTACGCCGGGGATACCGCTATTCGTTCGCGCCCCCACCACGTGACTTGCCCAGTGCCTGGTCGATCAAGGCACTGACACGGTTCCCACGCTCCATGGTGTCGTCGTGCACGAAATGGAGCTGCGGGATCACGCGCAGGTGCAGCATGCGCCCGAGTTCACGGCGCAGGAAGCCCGCGGCCCGTTCCAGCGCCGCCTGGGTCCGTTCCCGTACCTGCGTGTCCCCGAGCACCGTGTAGTACACCTTGGCATGGGCCAGGTCCCGGGAGACCTCGACGTCCGAGAGGGTCACCATGCCCACGTCCGGGTCCTTGAGCCGATCGCGGATGAGCACCGCCAGCTCGCGCTGGAGGAGTTCGCCCACGCGCCGGGTCCGGGGATAGTCACGCGGCATCTTCCTGATTCCCTGCCCCTTCGGCAGATGCATTCACAAGGTGCGTTCCACCTCGTGGCGCTCGAAGACCTCGATCTGGTCCCCGATCTTGATGTCGTTGTAGTCCTTCACGCCGATACCGCACTCGGTACCCGCGCGGACCTCCTGGACGTCGTCCTTGTGGCGGCGCAGCGACTCGAGCTCGCCCTCGAAGATCACCACGTTGTCGCGCAGCACCCGGATGGGGGCATGGCGTCGTACCACGCCCTCGAGCACACGGCACCCGGCGATGTTGCCGAACTTCGAGGATCGGAAGACGTCCAGGACCTCGGCCAGGCCGATGATCTCCTCGCGGACCTCGGGCGAAAGCAGACCGCTGAGGGCCTTCTTCACATCCTCGATGGCCTCGTAGATGACGCTGTAGTAACGCACATCCACGCCGTTGGCCTCGATGGCCCGGCGGGCGGCGGCGTCGGCGCGCACGTTGAACCCGAGGATGATGGCGTTCGAGGCCACCGCGAGCGTGACGTCCGACTCGGTGATCGCGCCCACGCCCCCGGCGACCACGTTGACCTGCACGTCTTCGTTCGAGAGCTTGGTCAGGGCATCGCGCATGGCCTCCAGGCTGCCCTGCACGTCCGCCTTGATCAGCAGGTTGAGCTGCGCCACCTCACCCTTGCCCATCTGGCTGAAGAAGTCCTCGAGGTTGGCCTGCCGCTGCTGGGTGAGCTGCGACTCGCGCTGCTTCTTCTGGCGGAACAGCGCCACTTCCCGGGCCTTGCGTTCTTCCTGGACCACCACCAGGTCGTCTCCGGCCTGCGGCACTCCCGAGAGACCCAGCACCTGGACCGGGGTCCCCGGGCCGGCCTCTTCGACGGCCTTGCCGTTCTCGTCGAACATCATGCGCACCCGGCCGTACTCGGTACCGGAGAGGATGACGTCTCCCTTCTTCAGCACGCCGTCGCGCACCAGCACGGTGGCCACCGGTCCCCGCCCCTTCTCGAGGCTGGACTCGATCACCACGCCGCGGGCCGGGATGCCGACCCGGGCCCTGAGCTCGAGCACCTCCGCCTGCAGCAGGATCGCCTCGAGCAGATCGTCGATGCCCTGGCCGGTCTTGGCCGAGACGTTCACGAACAGGTTTTCACCGCCCCACTCCTCGGGGATGACCTCGCGCTGGGCGAGCTCGTTGCGTACCCGGTCGGGATCGGCATCGGGCTTGTCGATCTTGTTGACCGCCACGATGATGGGCACCCCGGCGGCCCGGGCGTGCTGGATGGCCTCCTCGGTCTGGGGCATGACCCCGTCGTCCGCGGCCACCACCAGCACCACCACGTCGGTGATGTGGGCACCGCGGGCACGCATGGCAGTGAAGGCGGCGTGCCCGGGCGTATCGAGGAAGGTGATCTTGCCGTGGCCGGTATCGACCTGGTAGGCACCGATGTGCTGGGTGATGCCGCCGGCCTCGCCCGCGGCGACCTGGCTCTTGCGGATGTAGTCGAGCAGCGAGGTCTTGCCGTGGTCGACGTGGCCCATGATGGTGACCACCGGCGGGCGCGGCACCTCGGTGCCGCCCTCGGCACGCAGGACCTCTTCCTCGAGCTCGTTCTCGCGCAGCAGCACGGGCTTGTGTCCCATCTCCTCGACCACGATCTGTGCCGTCTCCTGGTCGAGCACATCGTTGATGCGCACCATCATGCCCATCTGCATGAGCTTCTTGATCACCTCGGCGGCCTTGACCGACATCTTGCGGGCCAGCTCCGCCACGGTGATGGTCTCGGGCAGGGTCACCTCGTGCACGACCGGGCCGGTCGGCCGCTGGAAACCGCTCTCCTTCCTGCGCCGCGCGGCGACCTGGCGGACCGTCTTTTTCTTGCGACGGCCGCTCTTGTCCGCCGCCACGTGCAATTCACCCGCGCGCGGGGGGGCGGCAGCCTCATCCCCGAGGAGGAGGTCCTCCGGCTCCTCGTCGAAGTGCTTCGGCGGGCGCTTGGCCTTCCTGGCCAGCTTGGCACGTGCACGTTCTTCTTCCTTGCGAGCCTCCTCCTCGGCCTGGCGACGGGCCTTCTCCAGGCGCAGGCGTTCCTGCTCGGCCTCTTCCTCGGGCGTGAGCTTCGGTGCCTGCTCCTCGGCCGGGCCTGCCTCGTGCACGGGACCCCGCATCGCCGCTTTCTCGGCCTGGCGGGCCTGTTCGGCCGCTTCCCGATTGCGCCGGGCCTCTTCCTCGGCCTGGCGGCGGGCTTCCTCCTCGGCCTGGCGCCGGGCCTCCTCCTCGGCGCGGCGGCGGGCCTCCTCCTCGGCCTGGCGGCGGGCCTCCTCTTCGGCCTGGCGACGCTCCTGCTCTTTCTTCAGGATGTCTCCGCGCTTGACGTAGGTACGTTTCCTGCGGATTTCCACGGTCACGCTCTTGGACGAAGCAGCCCCCCGGCCACGGGCACCACCGGTGGATGGAACCTTGATCTGGGTCCGC
>RFHK01000032.1 GCA_003695825.1 Gammaproteobacteria bacterium
AATCCCCGTTTCTCCAGCAGCTTCATCGTGAAGTGCACGCCGAAGCCGGTGACGTCGGTGGGGACGTGCGCGAGTCCGCCCTTGTGGTTGCCGGCGGCCAGGTCGACATGCACCCAGGGCACGCCCTCCTCGACGAACCGCTGGAGAAAACGGGCAGCGAGGATGTGGTCGGCCTCGCCCTCGAGCAGGCATTGCTTGATGTCGGCCACCGCGCTCTCGAGCGCTTCGTCGAAGTCGGCCTCCATGGGAAAGGGCCAGACCCGCTCGCCGCTCTCGCGCCCCGCGGCAACCGCTTCCTGTTGCAAGGTTTCATCGGGGGTGAAGACGCCGCTCATGCGGGTCGAGAGCGCATAGACACAGGCGCCGGTGAGCGTGGCGAAATCGATGAGCAGATCGGGCCGTTCCCGCGAGGCCAGTGCCAGGGTATCGGCGAGTACCATGCGCCCTTCGGCATCGGTATGCACCACTTCGATGTGGGTACCGTTGCAGGCCCTGACCACTTCGTTGGGACGATAGGCATCGGGTCCGACGAGGTTCTCGGCCACCGCCAGCCAGGCGTCGATGGCGAAGGGCGGTTGCATGCGCGTCAGCGCCAGGAAGGCACCCAGCGCCACGGCGCTGCCTTCCATGTCCTCGTGCATGCCGTGCATGTAACGTGCGGTCTTGAGGTTTACTCCGCCCGTGTCGAAGCAGATGCCCTTGCCGACCAGGGCCAGGTGCTTCAGCCCGCGCTTGCGACGGGGGCGGTAGCGCAGGTGCACGATGCCGTTGCCGGGGTGCTGGCTGGCCTGGCAGACCGCCAGGAAGGCACCCGCACCGAGACGCCGCAGCTGGCGGGTACCCAGGAAGCGGTATTCCCAGCCCTCGCGCGCCGCGAGCCGGGCCACCAGGCGCCGGTACTGGTCGGGCGTCAAGCGGTTGGCGGGCAGGGTCGTCAGCCAGCGCGCCAGGTGATTGCCGATCGCCTCCCGGCGCAGGCGCTCGACGTCGAGCCGCTCGGGCAGGCCGACGAGGTGGATGGCGGTGAGCTTCCAGCCCGGATCCGGCGCCTCCTTCGTGAACTTCGGCAACGGGGCGATGCGCGCCAGGACCGCGAGCAGGGTGGCGCGCGCCGCCTCGCGGGCGAGTTCGCCTTGCAGTCGGCTTGCGTCGACGAGCAGTCGCGTATGGCGTTTCTCCAGCAGCGCCCCCAGGTGATCGCGCAGCTGGGTGAGCCGGTCGAAGGGCGTGGTGCGACGCGCGTCCAGGCGGGCCAGCAGGACGTCCGGGCGGGCGGGGCCTTCGAGCACCGTGCGGACCCGATCCTCCCGGCGGCCACGCAGCGCCCGGCGGAGCGGTTCGGCCTGGGGGTGGCCGGTCCAGTCGACGCGCGCCTTCCGGGGCGGCAGGAGCACGAGCCAGGCCGGGGCGGCGGTCGCCGCGCGCGGGAACTCCCCCCTTAGGTGCTGAAAAATTTCGACATTTTCGAGACTTTCGAGCGGAATGCGCATGGACTTCGCCTTGACCTGGTGGGGCAAAACTCCGATCATATCGCGCTCGTTCCGAATCGGGTACCGCAGGTCACGGACAACCCGTCGGCCCGGGCCCTCGAGGAAGGGAGTGGCATGGACAACGAGACCCGGAAACGCCTGTTGCGCGAGATGCTCTTCGCCCGCCGGTTCGAAGAGCGTTGTTACGAGGCCTACGTGGAGCGCAAGATCGGCGGCTTCCTGCACCTCTATCCCGGTCAGGAAGCCTGTGCCCACGGCGTCCTCGAGGCGGCCCGGCCGGGCTACGACTACGTCATCACCGGTTACCGGGACCATGTCCATGCCATCAAGTGCGGCGCCGATCCCCGGGCCGTGATGGCCGAACTCTACGGCAAGGAGACGGGTTGCAGCCGTGGCCGCGGCGGCTCCATGCACATCTTCGACGTCGAGCACCGCTTCATGGGCGGCTACGCCCTGGTGGGGGGACCCTTCCCGCTGGCTGCCGGCCTGGGCAAGGCCATCCAGATGAAGGGCGGCGACGAGATCGCCATCTGCTTCCTGGGAGACGCCGCCAACAACCAGGGGACCTTCCACGAGGCGCTCAACATGGCCGCGCTGTGGAAACTGCCGGTACTGTACGTGTGCGAGAACAACCTCTACGGCATCGGCACGCGCATCGACCGTTCCACGGCGGTGGTGGACCAGTACAAGCGGGTGTGCGGTTACGGGATCCCGGCGGCCCAGGAGGATGGGCAGGACGTGGAGAAGGTCTATGCGGCGGCCTGCAAGGCCATCGAGCACGTGCGCGGTGGCAACGGACCGTACTTTCTCGAGCTGCTCACCTACCGCTACCGGGGGCACTCCATGTCCGATTCCAACGCCTACCGGCCCAAGGAGGAGGAGCGCATGTGGTCGAAGCGCGATCCCATCATCCTGCTGCGTGACCGGCTCATCGAGGCCGGGGCCCTGACCGCGGACGAATTCAAGGAGATGGACACCGAAATCCTCGAGCAGATCGAGAACGAGATCATCCCCTTCTGCGAGAACTCGCCCGAACCCCGGGTCGAGGAGCTGGAGAAATACGTCTTCACCGGGGATTGCCCCCAGGCCCAGGGAGGGGTGCGCTGATGGCCGAGATGATGGTCTGGGAGGCGATCCGTCGCGCGCACGACGAGGAACTGGCCAACGATCCCCTGGTCATCGCCATGGGCGAGGACATCGGTGTGGCCGGTGGCACCTACAAGGCCACCCAGGGACTGTACGAGAAGTACGGTCCGGAGCGGATCATCGACACGCCCATCTCCGAGAACGGGTTCACCGGCCTCGGGATCGGCGCTTCCTTTCTCGGGGTGCGTCCCATCATCGAGATCATGTCGGTCAACTTCGCCTGGCTGGCCATGGACCAGATCTTCAACACCGCGGCCAAGGTGCATTACATGTCCGGCGGCCAGCTCAAGGCCCCCATCGTCATCCGCTCGCCGGGAGGTACCGCCCACCAGCTCGGCGCCCAGCACTCGGCGCGCATGGAAAAGGTCTTCATGAGCGTGGCCGGCCTGCGGGTGGTGACCCCTTCCAATCCACGCCAGGCCTACGGGTTGCTCAAGTCGGCCGTGCGCTGCGACGACCCGGTGTTCATCAACGAGCACGAGCTCATGTACAACCTGCGCGGCGAGGTGCCGGACGAGGAATATTTCCACCCGCTGGAAGGTTCCGAGGTCGCCCGCGAGGGCCGGGACATCACCCTGTTCGGCTACAACATCTCGGTGCACTGGTGCCTGCAGGCGGCCGAGCGGCTGGCCAAGGAGGACGGCATCGAGGCCGAGGTGGTCGACCTCTATGCCCTGGCGCCGCTCGACCGGGAAGGCATCGCGCGCTCCGTGCGCAAGACCCATCGCGCGCTCATCGCCGAGGAGGCCGAGCCGGTCTGTGGCGTGGGTGCCGAGGTGATGGCCATCCTCAACGAGGAATGCTTCTTCGATCTCGACGCCCCACCGGTGCGGGTCTCCGCGGCCAACGTGCCCATTCCCTACAACCGGACGCTGGAGAAGGCCGCCATCCCCAGTGCCGACGACGTGGTCGCCGCCGTGCGCAGGATGTTCGGCCTGTAGCCGTCGGTCCCACGCCGGCGCGGGAGTCGCAAGGCGTCCGGAGGCCTCCGCCTGCGTGGTATGGCGGGCCGGTTTTTGTCGATGAATGAATCAAGGGCCTCGGCGTCCCTGGTGACCCGGGCGGTTGAAAATCTCCTGTTCAGGATGAACCCATGGCGGAACCCTATGTGATCAAGATGCCCCAGCTCTCGGACACCATGACCGAGGGGGTGATCGTGAGCTGGGAGAA
>RFHK01000168.1 GCA_003695825.1 Gammaproteobacteria bacterium
CGTTCGGGCGGCGGCTCCCGCAACAGGGTGTCGGGGGCGAGCGCATAGCATGCCCGCAGCCGCGCCACCCAGGGCGGCGGCTCCCGGTCGCCCGGGGTATGCCCCCAGGCCCAGAAACGCGCGATGCGCCGCGCCTCGGCCTCGTAGGCGTTGACCGGAAACGTGTCCGGGTTACGCCCACCCGGGTGCTCCACATGGTACACGCAGCCGCCGATGGCGCGGCCCAGCCGGCGGTCGAATACGTCCACCACCAGGGGCGCGTGGACCTCGATGGTGGGATGCAGCGCGAAGGGCTCCTTCCAGGCCTTGTAGCGCACCCCGGCCACCAGGGCATCGCCCGCCGCGTTGGGCGCAAGCGGCACGCGCCGCCCATTGCAGGTCACCAGGTGGCGGGCCGGGTCCAGCCCGTGGCACTTCACCTGCAGGCGCTCCACGGAGGCGTCCACCACCCGGGCCTGGCGCTGGGCGCTGGCCTCCTCGCCCAGCACCAGCCAGGGCTCCAGGGCCATGCGCAGCTCCACGTGGACCCCGTCGTATTCGGCCCGCCCGTAGAGGGGAAAACGAAATTCGAGAAAGGGCAGGAACCAGTCCAGCTGGAAGGGATAACCGGCGCTCTGGAGGTCCTCGATGACGTCCTGGAAGTCGGCCCAGATCATCTCCGGCAGCAGGAACCGGTCGTGCAGGGCCGTGCCCCACTCCACCAGCGCATAGTGATAGGGCTGCCGCCAGAAGCGGGCCACCAGGGCCCGCAGCAGCAGGGTCTGGGCCAGGCTCATGCGCGCATGGGGCGGCATCTCGAAGGCGCGGAACTCCACCAGCCCCTGGCGCCCCGAGGGCGAATCGGCCGAATAGAGCTTGTCGATGGAGAACTCGGCGCGGTGCGTGTTGCCGGTGAGGTCGGTCAGGTGGTTGCGCAGGGCACGATCGATGAGCTCCGGGCGCAGGTCGGTGGCCAGCTCGTCGAAGCTCTTCTCCAGCTCGCGCACCCACTCGCTGCCCCGCTCGTCCACGCGCGGCGCCTGTGAGGTGGGACCGACGAACAGCCCGGAGAACAGGTAGGACAGCGAGGGATGGTGCTGCCAGTAGGTGATGAGCGAGCGCAGCAGATCGGGTCGGCGCAGGAACGGACTGTCTTCGGGGGTCGGCCCACCGAGGGTGACGTGGTTGCCGCCTCCCGTGCCCGTATGCCGCCCGTCCAGCATGAATTTCTCCGTGCCCAGCCGGGACAGGCGGGCCTCCTGATACAGGCGCACGGTGTTCTGTTCCAGCTCGTCCCAGGTGGCGGCCGGATGGATATTGACCTCGATGACCCCCGGGTCCGGAGTCACCCGGAGCGCCCTGAGGCGGCCGTCCGCCGGCGGCACCTCACCCTCGATGAGTACCGGCATCTCCAGGGCCGCCGCCGTGTCCTCGATGGCGGCCAGCAATGCGGCATAGGCGTCCAGGTGCGGGAGCCAGGGCATAAAGACGTACAGGCGGCCGCCGCGCGGCTCGATGCACAGGGCCGCGTGGGGCACGGCTCGCCAGTCCGTACCTTCCGCGGCCTGCGACTCGCCCGTAGACGCAGGGGGAAGTCCGCCGGGGGTCACAGAGGCGTTCACCGGGGCCTCGGCCACCGGCTGCGGCGCGCGCACCGTGTCCCTTTCGCCGCGGGCCACCGGGGCGACCCAGGGCAGCTCCGAGAGCGGCAGACGGTAGCCCATGGGGGAGCTGCCGGGCACCAGGAACAGGCGCTCCCGGGGCAGCGGCCATTGCCAGGAAACCCAGTCGCCGGCCGTCTCCTCCCAGGTGAGTGGCAGCGCGTAGCCCACCGGCCGATCCAGGCCGCGCGCCAGGGCCAGGCTCAGCTCGTCGCGAAACTGGGGCGCGCCGTGGATGGCCACGGGGTCGCGGTGGGCCGGCTCGCCCGCCTCGCGCCACAGGTAGTACAGCCAGTCCTCGTAGCCTTCCGTCAGCAGCGCCGACGGCACGCCCAGGCGCCTGCACAGGGCCTCCCCGAAACGGCGTGCCTCGGCCGGGCCGAAACCGTAGTCCCTGTCTTCGCGGGCCACCCAACGCATGTCCTGCCACAAGGGCACGCCGTCGGACCGCCAGAAGCAGCCCAGGGCCCAGCGCGGCAGGGGCTCGCCCGGATACCACTTGCCCTGGCCGTAGTGGAGCAGGCCGCCGGGGGCGAAGGCCGCCCGCAGGCGTTGGAGCAGGACCCCGGCGCGCTCGCGCTTGTGCACGCCAAGCGCCTCGGTGTTCCACTGGGCGCTCTCCATGTCGTCGATGGAGACGAAGGTGGGTTCGCCGCCCATGGTCAGACGCACGTCCAGGGCCCGCAGCTCGGCGTCCACGGCCCGTCCCAGGGCGCCGATGGCCGACCATTGGGCATCGGTATACGGTTTGGTGACCCGCGGGTCCTCATGGATGCGCCGCACCACATTGGCATAGTCGAAGGTCGTCTCGCAGGGCTCGGTGTAACCGGTGATGGGTGCCGCGCTCACCGGGTCGGGCGTGCAGGCCAGCGGAATATGCCCCTCCCCGGCGAACAGGCCCGAGGTGGGATCCAGGCCGATCCAGCCGGCGCCGGGGACATAGACCTCCGCCCAGGCGTGCAGGTCGGTGAAATCCTGCTCCGGCCCCGAAGGGCCGTCCAGGGACTTCTCATCGGCTTTGAGCTGCACCAGATAGCCGGAGACGAAACGCGCCGCCAGGCCCAGATGGCGTAGAATCTGCACCAGCAGCCAGCCGGTGTCACGGCAGGAGCCCAGTGCCTTCTCGAAGGTCTCCTCGCAGCTCTGGATGCCCGGCTCCAGCCGGATGGTGTAGCCGATGGTCTGCTGCAGGCGGCTGTTGAGCTCCACCAGGAAGCTGACGATGTGCTTCTTGCGCCGGTCCACGCCGGCCAGCCACCGCCTGAGGCGCGGCCCGTTCTCCGTGATCTCGAAGTAGGGCGCCAGCTCCTGGCGCAGCAGGGCGTCGTAGCGAAACGGGTAGGCCTCGGCGTAGCCCTCCACAAAAAAGTCGAAGGGATTGATGACCGTCATATCGGCCACCAGCTGCACATGGACGCCGAACTCCGTCACCGGCTCAGGGAACACCGCCTGCGCGACGAAGTTGCCGAAGGGGTCCTGCTGCCAGTACAGCCGATGCCCCGCAGGAAGGATATTCAGCGCATAGTCGTGGATGGGCGTGCGCGTGTGCGGCGCCGGCCGCAGCCGGATGATCTGCGGCGAAAGACGCACGGGCCGGTCGTAGGCGTAGTGCGTGGTGTGATCGATGGCCACATGGATCGCCATGGATTGCCTCCTTGCTTGGGCGACTATCCGCCCTGCCTGCAAAAGATGGGCCAGATGCCAATGCCACGCCACATGGC
>RFHK01000169.1 GCA_003695825.1 Gammaproteobacteria bacterium
CCGAAGCGCTTGCGGACCCCCTCGAGTCGGATCATGCCGCGGGTTCGCCCTGGGTGGGCGGGAGTGCACCTTCCTTGCCCTTCTGCCCGCGCCCGTAGACGAAGGTCAGCGAGCCGGTGGGACAGGCGTCCACGCAGCGCCCGCAGCGTGTGCAGTCGGCGCCGATGTCCACGTGGACCCCGCGCGCCCGCCCCATGATCACGGTGTCGAGCACGTGCGGTACGAGGCACACCTTGCGGCACTCGCCCTCGTGGAAACAGGTGGGCAGGTGGTACTGCACCCGCAGGGGCGAGGTCGCCCCCACCAACCCGTAGGTGAGGCCGATCGGGCACAGGTACCGGCACCAGGCCCGGCGCGAGTAGAAGATCTCGAAGAGCAGCAGCAGGCCCACCCAGATCAGTGCCACGCCCGGCCCGTAGATGAGCGCCCGGCTCAGGATCCCGGTCGGCGAGATGGTCTCGTAGACGGTGTAACCGGTGACGAAGGCCAGCACGGCGAACACCACCCAGGCCACCGTGCGCAGCCGGCGATCGAGCGGATGGTCCTTGACCAGCTTCTTCTTCGCCAGCCAGACGTGCACCATCTCGGCCCACTCGGCCACCAGGTGGTAGGGGCAGACCCAGGAGCAGAAGGTGCGCCCGCCGAGCAGCCACCAGAGCACGAACACCGTGGTGGTCCCGATCAGCAGGTTCACCACCACGTGCTTGAAGGCGAGCATCACCTGCAGCGAGGCGTTGAGGTCCGCCATGTGGAAGCCCATGAACCGGGAAGCGGTGAGCGCGCCCTCCAGGAGCTGGATGTCGATCCGGTAAGAAAGCACGAAGAGCAGGTTGACCGCGATCAGCACCGCCCAGCGCAGGCGGCGGATCTTCTCCGGCTGGGGGTTGGCCTTTTTCTGGGCGAGCTCGGCGCGCAGGGCCTGCACCCGCGTGCTGTCGCTGCGCTTCTCCTGGTAGATCAGCTTGACCTCCTCGGGCAGGCGCTTCGGATCCGGCCGGCGCGGCTCGCGCCCGAGGAGTTCCATCACGTGTTCTAGGCGACGTCCCATGCGCCCTCCTTTCGACTCTCGCGGATGTCGATCTCGATGACCGGCGGATCGGCCGGGCAGATCATCGTGCACACGCCGCAACCCACGCACCCGTCGAGGATCACGGGCTTCATGCGTACCTTGCCGTCGCCGGCGTCCTCCAGGGGCTCCAGCCGGATGGCGTGCTTCGGCGGACACTGGTTGGGATCGCCCGAGGGCGGCCGGCCGGCCTCGCAGTCCTTGATGCGGATCTCGATCGGGCACTGGCGCACGCACAGGTCGCACAGCTCCAGGTCATAGGGATGCTCCCGCACCGGGATGGGATGCCAGCGGTCGATCTCCTCGTAGCGGAGCTTGCCCCGGAACTCCGGTCCACGCGCCAGGCCGTGGACGCCCTTGCCCTGCACCGCCAGGCAGGCGGAGGGGCGCACCACCTTCGCGTCACCCATGTTGACCTGGTGCGGGTAGTCCATCTCGTGCGTGAGCGCGCCGGTCGGGCAGGCCAGGATGCACTGCAGGCCGTCGCAGGAAAAATCACAGGCCTGGGCGCGGGGGTCGATGTAGGGCACCCCGTTGCCGAAGCCGTCGCCGAGGTCGGCGAGGTGGATGGCCTCCACCGGGCAGACCTGCACGCACTGGCCGCACTTGATGCAGGCGGAGAGGAAGCGGTCCTCTGCCAGGGCACCGGGCGGGCGCAGGCGGCGCACCCAGCCGCGCACGACCGGGACGTAACCGGCCAGCGCGGCACCGAAGACGACCGCCCCGTAGGCCAGGCTGCGCAGGAACTTGCGCCGTCCCCGGCTGCCGGGCCCCTTCCGTCGGGTCTTCGCTCGTGCCATCACTCTTCCCTCCCCAGGCTCCTGAGCAGGATCTCCAGCGCATCGGTCGGCTCGCCCTGCGGCTTCGGGCGCGGCCGCGCCGGCTTCCAGTGGAAAGGACGCATGCGCGGCGCGGCGTCCGTGACCAGGACGCGGGGTGGCGAGAAGGGCGCGAGCCGTTGCAGGTAGTCGAGCACCTCCAGCATGGGCGAGCCCTTGAAGAACTGGGCATAGGGCTCATCCTGCCACAGGCGGTCGGCATAGGCACGCAGCACGTAGGGCGTATCCCCGATGCCGTCCCGGTTGCGGTCGAAGCCGGCATAGTCGCTCCAGTAGTTGCGGCGCCACTCGTTGTGGTTGGCCGTCTTGCCCCCGGTCACGGCCACCTGGGTGAGATTGTCGACGAAGTTGTTGTCATGGAGGAGGTTGCCGTGCCAGTCGTTCAGAAACCGCATGCCGATGGCGTTGTAGGCGACCGTGTTGCCGGTGATGCGGTTGGTCGTCCCCGGCTGGAAAGGCGAGACGTCCAGGTACATGCCGCTGGCGCAATAGAGAATGCGGTTGCCCTCGATGGTGAGGTCGGAGGTCTCCTTGAAGCCGATCCCGATGCCGCTGGGCCCGACCGCGTGGGCGATGGTATTGTTGCGCACCACCACGCTGTCGCTGTACATGAGGAAGATCCCCACCGCGTTGTGGGTGTAGTGGTTGTTCTCGACCAGGTTGTAACGCGAATACATGAAATGCAGCGAGTAGCGGCTGTGGCTGGAACGGTTGCGGCGTATCTCGTTGTTGGCCGAGTACCAGACCACCATGTCGCGGACGTGATCGAGCACGTTGTCCTCGATCCGGTTGTGGAAGCTGTACCACAGGCGGATCCCGTCTCCCCGCTGCCCCAGTGGGAAGGGCTTGGAGCGGATGTAGTTGCGGCGGACGATGTTGTTGTCCGATTGCTGCATGTCGATCCCGAACAGGCAGTCGTCGATGCGGTTGTCCTGGATGACGTTGTACCGGCCGCGCACCTGGATCCCCGCATCGATGTCGTTGTAGGAGGTGCCCGAGTGGGTCAGGTGCAGGTTGCGGATCTCGGCGCCGTTCGTCTTGAGCAGGATCACGCTGCCCTTGCCCCCGGCATCGATGGTCGCCTTGCCCTGGCCGTCGAGCACCATGGGCTTGTCGATCACGACCGGCCCGGCGTAGCGCCCCGGCGGCAGGCGCAGGGTGCCGTTGGGCGGGGTCCGGTCGATCAACGGCTGGAGCGGGACGGGCTTGCCGGGCGCCGTCGCGTCCGTGAGCTTGCCCTGCGCAGCGCTCCAGGCCAGCACCCCGAGCAGCAACACGCCCGGCCAGTTGAACCCACCCCGGATGTGCGCACGTCCTGCCACGGCACTCAGCGGCCTCCTTCTTCCAGTATGCGCCGCCGGACGAGCATGGCGGCGATCAGCAGCCCGGAGAACACCAGCATCAACCCGAAGCCGTAGTAGGGATAGGAGTGCGTGGTGAACTGGGCCACCTTGCCGTCACCGAACACGGTGGGCATGAAGGGCTTGACGGTGAAGGCCCCCATCTTGTTGAGACGGTGCCCGTACCACCACAGCCAGGCCGAATACTCGATCACGAAGAACACGGGCAGCAGCACCGGGACGAAGGCCAGCAACCAGTAGAAGATCCGAGCCCCCACGAGATTGCCCACCACCAGGACCACCATGGCCACGACCACGGCCCAGTAGACCACGTCGCCCGCCGTGGTCATCCGGCGTACCATGGGCCGGATCTCGGCCGGGTTGTTGAAATAGCGTCCCAGGGTCTTCTCGTAGTGCCAGGCCATGACCTGGCGCACGCTCCCGGTCCAGGCCTTCCGCCGGCTGGGCGGCTTCCTCGCCTGGTCGGCCTCGAAGCTGTCCTTGAGGTACTGGATCAGGTCGTCCTTGGTCTCGAGCTTGCCCGGGGACGGGGTAGGCTCGTAGCCTTCCACCTTGACCCCGGACTCCGCGAGCGATTTCTTCAGGGCCTCGATGACGGCCATACCCGAGCTGATCTGTTCCTCGGCGCTCTCCTTCTCCACGTCGGTGGTGAGCGCGTGCACCAGGCCTTCCAGGTAGCCCTTGTTCTCGAAGCGGATGCCGCCCTTCCCGTACCAGGCGAGCCCCATCCAGGCGGCGACCGCGGCGAAGCCCACGCCCAGGATGGCCACGCGCACCCGCGGTCGCACGCACAGGAAGCCGGCCAGCATGACGGCCAGGAAGACCACCAGGAACTGGGAGACGGCCTTCTCGATCACGCCCCCGGCGGCGATCGGGTACATGCCCACGTAGTGGTTGATGGTGTCCATCTCGTGGACACAGTCCAGGACCTCTTCTTCCTGGATCTCCCGGCCCTTGACCTTGTGGCAGCCGTTGAACACCCCGTTGAGGTGGAAATGGATGCGCACCCCTTCCGGAAAGGCCTCCTTGGGATAGTTCGGGGCCGTGAGCGCCACCCACCAGATGGGCGTGTAGTAGATGACCGCCAGCAGGGCGAGGGCGGCGACGATCAGCAAGCGAAAGCTCCAAAGGCGCGATGGTGCGTGCGTAGCCATGGCGGTTCTCGTGTCGGGTGAGTGGAATGGCAGGCCCGCCAGGGGCCTGCCTCCGCGGGCCTGTCCCTCAGTCGAAGTCCGGGTTCTTCCAGTCCTTCGACGGAGCCAGGTCTTCCTTGGGTACCGGGATGCGCGAGACGTAATTGATCACTTCCTGGATCTGCTTGGGCGTGAAGTCCTTGATCTGCTTGACCATGTCCGGATTGGCGTTGCGGCGCTTGCCGATCTGGATCCACTTGAACTGGCGCAGCATGTACTTGTAGTGCTGCCCCTGGATACGCGGATAGTACTTCTCGGCGCTTCCCTCGCCGTGTTTCCCGTGACACTTGACGCAATTCTCTTCGAAGAGCTTCTTGCCCTCCTCGTACTCGGGCGTCCCCTTCGGCCAGGGCCCCTTGCCGTTGTCGGGATTCATGGGCAGCTTCTCGATGTAGGCAGTCACATCCGCCAGCGCCTGCGGACCGCCGATGGCGGAGGGCTGGGCGAAGGGATACATGGTCGGATTGTCGCGGTTGCCGGCACGAATGTCGGCGAGCTGCTTGATCAGCACCGTGCGGTGCTGTCCGGCGAGCTGCGGGAAGGTGCCGTCCTTCGTTCCCCAGCCTTCGGGGAGATGGCAGGCAGAACAGACCTCGAAGACATCCCGACCGTTCTCGATGTTCGGCTTGAGTTTGAGGGCCTCCTCGCGCTCGCCGCCCTTCTCCAGCCATGCCATCGAGGGCGTGGACAGGCTCAACCCCACCAGTGCCAATACCGATAGACCTGCAATACCTTTCCTCATGATGTCACCTCGTCTGCCTAGCCGTGAATGCGGGCACGTCCCCCGTGCCCGCCGATGTGAATGCTGCAAGCTTACTCAGCCATCGCCCCGGCAACCTTGAGATAAGTCAACCGAAACGCTCGGGTTTTCCATGCTAAACCCGGGGTTGTCCGGATCTCGCGGTCAGTCGTCCTGGACCGAGAGCCAGGCCAGCAGATCGCCGATCTCGGCATCGCTGAAGCGGCGGAAGATCGCCGCGTCCTCGGGCCGGTCGTGGCGACGCTCCCCCTTGCGGAACTTGCGGATCTGGCGCAACAGGTAGTTGCTGTGCTGTCCCACCAGCGTGGGCACCACCCAGACCCGGTCGCCGATCCGTCCCACGCGTCCCCGCCCGTCGAGCCCATGGCAACCGGCGCACTCCTTGCGGTAGAGGCGCCCGCCGGCCTCGACGTTCCCCGGGTAGCGCGGGATATTGAGCACCGCCTTGCTGGCCTCGAGTCGGGCCAGGGCGTCGAAACCCTCGCCGATCTCGTTCTCCTCGATCGGTTCGAGCTTGGTGGGCAGTTCGATGCGGCTCAGGTAGGTCGCGATGGTCCGGACGTCCGGCTCGGGGAGTTCCCGCTCGTTGGCGTAGGGGATCATGGGGATGTTGATACGCTCGTGGGACTTGAAGTGGCGCAGCTGGCGGGCGATGTAGTGTGCATTCAGCCCGGCCAGGCGAGGGTACTCGCCATCCGGTGCCCCCTGCCCCTTGTCGCCGTGACAACCGGCGCAGACCTCCATGATGTCCTCGGCTTCCTCCGGGTCATAGTCCTTCTCCGCGAGCAACGGCGGCGGGGATGGCAGGTGGTGCGAGATACCCTGGTGGCAGTCGATGCACGTCGCGCCCGCGCGAAGCGCCCTCCGGTGCCGGTCGGCGGCGAAGCGCCCCTGTTCGCCGAGTTTCATGGAGTGGAAATCGTGGCAATTGCGGCACTCCCGCGAGTCGGTCGACTTCATCACCGCCCAGACCTGCCCGGCCAGGTGCGCGCGCCGGGCCAGGAACTTCTCGCGTGTGTCGATGGTGCCCAGGGCCCAGTGGAAGAGCTCCTGCGAAGCCTGGATCTTGCGCACGACCTTGGGGAACCAGGCCCGTGGCACGTGGCAGTCGGGACAGGCGGCCCGCACGCCGGAGGCGTTGGCCTCGTGCACCGACCCCCGGTATTCCCGGTAGACGTTGTCCCGCATCTCGTGGCAGGAGATGCAGAACGGCAAGGTGTTGGTCGCCTCCATGGCGGTGTTGAAACCGCCCCAGAAGACGACACCGAGCAGGAACAGGGCCAGTGCGAGC
>RFHK01000170.1 GCA_003695825.1 Gammaproteobacteria bacterium
CAGGCCGGCTACCTCTACGTCGTCCAGCCCGTGATGCTCAACGCCTTCACCATCGTGCTCGTCGCCGTCCTGTTCAACGCCTTCTTCGCCTGGCGGCGTTACCCCGCAGCCCTGGCCCGCAAGCCCAGGCCGGTCTCGGAGGACACGCTGGAGGCCATCCCGCACGAGAACCTGGTCTATGCCTTGAGCCAGATCGATTCGCTGGTCGACATCTCCGAGGACGACCTGCTCGAGATCTACGAGCTGGCCACCGGGCGCCCCCATCCCCAGAAGCGCGGCGGCGAGGCCGGAGGGCGCACATGACCGTGCCCGGCTTGCAATCCACCCGGCACTGCCTTATGCTCCCGAACCCGACAAAAACGCTCAAGATTCACCGTACCGGCCCGCACGCGGGCCGGTGGGTGTAAGAGTACGATCTTTTGCTCAACCCCCGAACCGATCAGGAGTCGAGAACATGGCACACGAGCTTCCCCCGCTTCCCTATGCAATGGATGCCCTCGAACCGCACATCTCCAAGGAGACCCTGGAATTCCACTACGGCAAGCATCACCAGGCCTACGTGAACAACCTGAACAACCTCATCCAGGGGACCGAGTTCGAGAACGCCAGCCTGGAAGAGATCATCAAGAAGGCCACCGGCGGCATCTTCAACAACGCCGCCCAGGTCTGGAACCACACCTTCTACTGGAACAGCCTGAGCCCCCAGGGGGGCGGCGAACCCGGCGGCGCGCTCGCCGAAGCGATCGCCCAGGCCTTCGGCTCCTTCGCCGAGTTCCGGGACAAGTTCACCCAGTCGGCGGTCACCAACTTCGGCTGCGGCTGGACCTGGCTGGTGAAGAACGCCGACGGTGGCCTGGAGATCGTCAATACCAGCAATGCGGGCAATCCCCTGACCGAGGGCAAGACGCCCCTGCTCGCCTGCGACGTCTGGGAACACGCCTACTACATCGACTACCGCAACGCGCGGCCCAAGTACGTCGAGGCCTTCATGAACCTCGTCAACTGGGAGTTCGCCGCCGCCAACTTCGGCGCCTGAACCGCATCCCGCGCCCTGCCGGCAGCCCCTGCCGGCAGGGCGGGATACTTCCCTGGAGTTTGCACCCCTCCCCCTGAACCGCTAGAATTCGGACCTTCGGCGGTCGGCGGCTTTCGGGCTGCCGTTTGTTTTTCTGTCCTCGACCGGCGAGATGAGTGACCACCACCTGATGTCCACCTATGCCCGGCTGCCGGTGCACTTCTCGCACGGCGAAGGGGCCTGGCTGTGGGATACGCAGGGCAGGCGCTACCTGGACGCCCTTTCCGGGATCGCCGTGTGCAACCTCGGCCATGCCCACCCGGAGATCACCGAGGCACTGTGCCGGCAAGCCGGCAAGCTGGTGCACTGCTCCAACCTCTACGAGATCCCCCTGCAGGAACGGCTGGCCGAGGCACTCTGCGACCGTTCCGGCATGGAACGCGCCTTCTTCTGCAACAGCGGCGCGGAAGCCAACGAGGCCCTGATCAAGCTGGCCCGGGCCCATGCCCATCGGCAGGGCAACCGGAACCCCGTCATCGTGGTCATGGAGCAGAGTTTCCACGGGCGCACACTGGCCACCCTGACCGCCACCGGCAACCGCCGTGTCCAGGCCGGGTTCGAACCCCTGCTCGCGGGCTTCGTACGCGTGCCCTTCGACGATCTCGCCTCGCTGGAGGCCCTGGCACGCGACCGCCAGGACATCGCGGCCGTGCTCGTGGAGCCCATCCAGGGGGAAGGCGGGGTGCGCGTTCCCAGCCCGGGCTACCTGAATGGTCTGCGCCGGCTCTGCGATGCCCAGGGCTGGCTGCTTCTCTACGACGAGGTGCAGACCGGCCTGGGACGGACGGGACGCTGGTTCGGGTACCAGCACGAAACGGAGGCCCGCCCGGACGCCATGGCGCTCGCCAAGGCCCTGGGCAACGGGGTACCCATCGGAGCCTGCCTGGCCCGGGGCGCGGCAGCCGAGGCCTTCCAGCCCGGAAGCCATGGTTCCACCTTCGGCGGCAATCCCCTGGCGTGCTCGGCCGCGCTCGCCGTGTTGCACGTCATGGAACGCGACCGCCTGGTGGAACGGGCCGATGCGATCGGGGACCGCCTGCTCGCCGGCTTCCGGGCCCGACTGGGTGACCGGGAAGGGATCCGCGAGATCCGCGGGCGCGGCCTGATGATCGGCATCGAGCTCGACCGGGACGCCGGCGCGCTGGTCCGCATGGGGCTCGAACGCGGCCTGCTGGTGAACGTCACGGCCGGCAACGTGCTGCGCCTGCTGCCCCCCCTGGTGCTGGACGAGGAACAGGAAGGCCTGCTGCTCGATGGGGTCTGCGCGCTGGTCGAGGACTACCTCGCCCCCCCTGCGGAGTGCGCCTCGTGACACCGCGCCACTTTCTCACGCTCGACGACCTCACGCCGCAGGAACACGCGGCGTTGATCCGGCGCGCCCTCGTGCTCAAGCGCCTGCAGCGGGAACATCGCCCCCACCGGCGCCTCGAGGGCCGGGTGCTGGCCATGGTGTTCGAGAAGTCTTCCACGCGCACCCGTGTCTCCTTCGAGGCCGGCATGGCCCAGATGGGCGGGCACGCCATCTTCCTGTCGCCGCGCGACACCCAGCTCGGGCGGGGAGAACCCTTGCCGGATACCGCGCGCGTGCTCTCGCGCATGGCCGATGCCATCATGGTCCGCACCTTCGAACACGAGAAGATCGAGACCTTCGCTGCCCATGCCAGCGTCCCGGTGATCAACGCGCTCACGGACCGCTTCCATCCCTGCCAGCTGCTCGCCGACATCCTCACCTGGATCGAGCACCGCGGGGACATCCGCGGCAGGACGGCCGCCTGGATCGGGGACGGCAACAACATGTGCCATTCCTGGATCAACGCCAGCCGCATCTTCGGCTTCCACCTGCGCATCGCCACGCCGCCCGGCTATGCCCCCGAGCCGGCGATCCTGGCCGCCGCCGGTTCGCACGCCACCCTGGTGCAGGATCCGTTCGAGGCCGCACGGGATGCGGACCTGGTCACGACCGACGTCTGGGCCAGCATGGGCCAGGAGGAGGAACAGGCGCGCCGCAGGCAGGCCTTCCAGGGCTACCAGGTGGATGCGCGCCTCATGGCGGCGGCGAAGCCGGATGCGCTCTTCATGCACTGCCTGCCCGCCCACCGCGGCGAGGAGGTGGCCGCCGAGGTCATCGACGGTCCCCAGAGCGTGGTCTGGGACGAAGCCGAGAACCGCCTGCACGCCCAGAAGGCCCTGCTGGAATTCCTCATCCTCGGGGAGTTCGGAAAGGACACGCAGTAAAGGACGGGACGCCTGCACCGGGCGCACCGCGAGGTCACCGCCCGCCCCTCCGCTCAGCGCTGCTGCCGGATGATCGACTCGAGCCGGTCGATGTTGGTGTGCCGCACGTCCTTGCCCTTGACCAGGTAGATCACGTATTCGCAGATGTTGCGGGCGTGGTCGCCGATGCGTTCCAGCGCGCGCGCCGCCCACATGACGTTGAGCACGTGCGGGATGCTGCGGGGGTCTTCCATCATGTAGGTCACCAGCAGGCGCATGATGTCCTCGTATTCCCGGTCGATGCGCTTGTCGAGGTGCCAGACCTCGAAGGCCTTCTCGGCATCCATGCGGGCGAAGGTGTCCAGCGCCTCGCGCAACATCTCGCGCACCATCTCGCCCATGTGCTCGAGGCGGCCGAAGAGACGGTCACCGCTGGCGCGTTTCTCCTCCGCAAGGGCCATGCGCGCGATCCGTTCGGCCTCGTCCCCGATGCGCTCGAGGTCGGTGATGGTCTTGATCACCGTCATCACCAGGCGCAGGTCGCTGGCCGTGGGCTGGCGCCGTGCCAGGATGAAACTGCACTCCTCGTCGATCGAGACCTCCAGCGCGTTGACCCGCATGTCGTTCTCGACCACCTGCTCGGCCAGCTGCGTGTCGTTGCTCAGCAGTGCCTCGATGGCATCGTGGATCTGTTGCTCCACCAGCCCGCCCATGGC
>RFHK01000033.1 GCA_003695825.1 Gammaproteobacteria bacterium
AGTTCCTCGGCTTCGGAACGAGCAGGCCCAGCGACAACCCGAGCACTGCGAAACCGTCGAACAGCACCACCAGCCACGGCACCTTGTCCCTGAAGCGCACCGTCGCGTTGGTCAACGCCTGCAGCTGGTCGTGGCAGTGCCGGTCCAGGAAGTGCAACATCGCATCGCTGGGTTCGGGGAAGACGTTCGTGTAGAGAATCAGGACCATCAGCACGATCCCGATGGCCGAGAAGACCATGAAGTCGAGTGTTAGCTCGAGCCGGCTTTCTTGAATGGGAGGGAAAAACATGTCTCGGATTCCTTCGTCTTTCGTCGTTCCGTCGAATCCACGCGTTCGGAGGGCCTCGCAGGTACCCTCGAAACGGGCATTCATGGTTCTCCCCGCACGCGAGCATCGCTTGCGGTGATCGAGGCATCTCCTGGTCGCATGACCTGATCACGTCTCGGTCGATTGCGAGGACAGCACCACCAGCCAATGCGGCGACCGGGCATCCCGATGACCATAGCGTGCCTTTTCCGTCGTCCATGCCCCCGTTCCGTCACCGCTCGCGGAAGGATTCGCCGAACGCGACTTCGATCGGATCGAGCAGGTATTCGATCAAGCGTCGCTTCCCGGTCAGGATTTCCGCCGTCACCCTCATGCCAGGACGGAGCGGTGCCGGTCGTCCATCCACACGCAACGCGTTCCGATCGAGACGAATCCTTGCGCTATAGCGCAAACCCCGCCGTTCGTCGGAAATGGCGTCCGCGGACACGCCCACCAGGCGTCCTTCCAAGAGTCCGTACCGTATATACGGATAGGTCTCCACCTTGACCCGGACGCGCTGTCCCGCATGCACGAAGCCGATATCCTGGTTCCTGATCCAGGCCTCGACCTCCACGTCTCCTGTCCCGGGCACGATCTTCATGAGCACTTGCCCGGGCGATACCACGGCCCCCAGGGTGTGGACGGCGAGTTCCTGCACGATGCCATCCACCGGGGCACGCAACCGTTGCCGCCGCCTCTTGGCCCGCACCTTGGCCATCTCCTGCGCCAGCGCCTTCATGCGCGTCTCCGCATCCAGCCGCCGTTTCAGGACCTCTTCCTCGAATTCCACCCGCGCCGCCTCCCAGCGCGCCCTGGCCGCTTCGATGGCGGCATCCAGCTTCTTTCTTCGCTCCCGGTACACGGCCAGGTCGTGGCGCATCCCGATCCATTGCTGCTTGAGTTCCAGCCACCGGTTCCTGGCCGCGTAACCGGATTTCGCCATGGCCTCGTAGCCGCGCAGGCGCTGCTCCAGCAACGGCAACAATTCCTCCCGCTTGGCGATCTCTTCCTGTACGGCCGCGCGTTCGGCCCGCGTGGACTCGATCTCCCGTTGCAACGCCCGCAGTCGGTGTTGGCGTGCCTGCCATTCGCTCTCCAGCAAGCGCCGCTCCCTGCCGTCGGCAGTGGGGATCCCTACCCTCTTTTCCGGCGTGCCCCGGCGCACCCTCTCGAGCAGCGCATCCAGCCGCTCGACCCGGGCCGCAGCGCGTGCATGCAGGATGCGCAGCCGGTGCAGCTCGGCATCGTCCTCGGTCGGATCCAGCACCACCAGCAGTTGTCCCTGGGTCACAGGCTGGCCTTCCCGCACGCGCAACGCGCGCACCACGCCCAGGGTGGGGGCCTGCACCTTACGCGCGTGACCCCCTGGTATGACGCGTCCGGGCGCGACGGTCACGATGTCCACCCGGCCCAGGATCGACCAGCACAGGGCGCAGACGACGAGCAACAGCAGGGTCCAGAGCACCAACCGGCCGAGTGGACTGGGCGGACGCTCCTGGATCTCCAGCGCCGCGGGCAGGAACTCGATGGCCGGGTCGCCCATCACCCGCCTCCCGGTTCCGACACGGCCGGGGGATACCCGGCCTGCAGGGCATGCAGCCGGGCATAGCGCCCCCCGCGCGCCAGGAGTTCCTCGTGGGTGCCCTGCTCGACGATCCGGCCCTGTTCGAGCACGACGATACGGTCGGCATGGCGCACGGTACTGAGGCGGTGGGCCACCAGGATCACCGTGCGCCCCGCGCAGATACGCGCCATGTTGCGCTGCAGCACCTGCTCCGAGGCGGCGTCCAGGGCACTGGTGGCCTCGTCGAAGACCAGGATGCGGGGATCGCCCACCAGCGCCCTGGCGATCGCGATACGCTGCCGCTGTCCACCCGACAGGCGCGCGCCTTGCTCGCCCACGTGCGTGTCGTAGCCTTCCGGTAGCTGCAGGATGAAGTCGTGCGCGCCGGCCAGGCGGGCCGCGGCCACCACCCGTTCCATCGGCATGCCTGGATCGGCCAGGGCGATGTTCTCACGCACCGTCGCGTTGAAGAGCACGTTCTCCTGCAGCACCACGCCGATCTGGCGGCGCAGCCAGGCCGTGTCCACCAGTGCCAGGTCCACCCCGTCGACGAGCACGCGTCCCCGTTCCGGTACGTGCATCCGCTGTAGGAGTCGTGCCAGGGTGCTCTTGCCGGAGCCCGAGGGGCCGACCACGCCGATCACCTCGCCCGGGCGGACGTCCAGGCACAGGTCCTGGAGTACGGCCGGACCATCCGGCCGGTAGCGAAAGGTCACCTGCTCGAAGGTGATCCGCCCCTGGATCCTGGGCAGCGAGGTACGTTGACGGTCCTGCCCCGGCTCGGTGGGCGTGTCGAGAATGTCCGCCAGGCGCGCCAAGGACACGCCGGCCTGCTGGAAGTCCTGCCACAGCTGGACCAGGCGCAGGATGGGACCGCTCACCCGCGAGGCGAACATGTTGAACGCGATCAGCTGGCCGACGGTGATTCGCCCCTCGATGACCAGGCGTGCGCCGAGCCACAGGATGAGGACGACGACGACCTTGTCGATGAAACCGGCCGCCTGGCGCGCGAGGTTGCCCAGGTTCGCGGCCCGGAAGCTCGCCTGGACGTACGCGGCGAGCTGCGACTCCCAGCGCCGCTGCATCTGCGGCTCCACGGCCAGGGCCTTGAGCGTCTCGATCCCGGTGACCGACTCGACCAGGAAGGCCTGGTTCTCGGCCCCGCGATCGAAGCGTTCCTGCACGCGCCGCCGCAGGAGGGGGGTGACGATCGCGGACAGGACGACATAGAAAGGGATCGAACCCAGCACCACGGCGGCGAGCCGCGGGCTGTAATAGAACATGATGGCGAAGAAGACGACCGTGAAGGACAGGTCGACCACCAGCGTGAGCGCCGAGCCGGTGAGGAACTCGCGCAGTCGTTCCAGCTCGCGCACGCGCGCCACCGAGTCCCCCACACGCCGCGCACGGAAGTAGGCCATGGGCAAGGCGAGCAGGTGGCGGAAGAGGCGCACACCCAGCTCCACGTCCACGCGGTTCGCCGTGTGCGTGAAGAGATAGGTGCGCAGCCCGTCCAGGACCACCTCGAAGAGCGAGACCAGCAGCAGGCCGAGCGCGAGCACGTCCAGCGTGGTGAGCGTCCTATGCACCAGCACCTTGTCGACGACCACCTGGAAGAAGAGCGGCGTGACCAGGGCGAGCAGCTGGAGAAAGAAGGAGGCGACCAAGACCTCGGCGAAGAATCCGCGGTAGCGGCGAAGTACCGGCAGGAACCAGCGCAGCCCGAACTTGAGCCTCTCACCTCCGGGATGGGCCCGGCGGGCGAGCAACAGGACATGGCCATCCCAGGCCTCTTCGAACAGCGCGCGGGGCAAAACCAGTGGACGGGGTTCGAGCGGGTCCTGGATCAGCACCACCCCCTTTCCGACGTCCACGCCCGCCAGCAGAAACCAGTGTCCGTCTCGGTGACGGGCCAGCACGGGGAAGGGCAGGCGGTTCAGCGGACGGGAAGACCAGCCGCAGGCACGCGCCTTGAAACCCAGGAAACGGGCCGCACGCACCAGGCGGCGCACCTCCGCGGCAGGATCGGCAGGGACGGGATCGCCGAAGCGATGGCGAAGGGCTTCCGGCTCCGCCGGAACGCCATGCAGGCGTGCACACATGGCCAGGCTGCGCAGGCCGGTATCGACCCGACGAGCCTCCTCTACCCCGTGAGGCATGATGCTCCCCTGTGTTCGTTCTTGTCACCGGTACGGGACCGGCCTTGTCTCGCGGACGCAATCTAGCATATCGCCATATCCTCATACAAGCGCACCCAGAGGGCCATTGCGCGGCCTTCCTGGAACTCGCCGGGGGCAACCCCTACAATGCGGGTTCGAGCCTCGAGGCACACGGAGAGCCG
>RFHK01000171.1 GCA_003695825.1 Gammaproteobacteria bacterium
GACGAGCTCTGCCGCCGCGAAGGCTATCGTACGTTTGACTATCATGAATAGCCACGGAATCACACGGAAAGACACGGAATGGATTGACGATCGGTAAGGGCCACGGAATCACACGGAAAGACACGGAATGTCTTTCGGAGGTGTTGCTTTTGTCCAAGGAGGGACGTGTATGCTGGAAGAAGATCGGCTTACGTACAGGATTCGCGGTTGCATTTACGAGGTGTTCAGACATCTTGGCGCTGGCTTTTTGGAGAAGGTGTATGAGCGTGCGTTGGTCGAAGAATTGAAATCAGCGGGGCTATCCGTTGCTGCCCAATGTCCCATCAAGGTGCATTACAAAGATAAGGTGGTGGGTGAATACGTGGCCGACATGGTCGTTGAGGATCGCGTGATCGTCGAGCTGAAAGCGCACCAGGAATTGACGAAGAGAGATGAGGCGCAGATGTTGAATTACCTGAAGGCCACCGGGTTACGTGTAGGATTGTTGGTGAATTTTACTTATCCGAAAGCGGTGGTGAGACGCTACGTGCTTTGAGATTCGTCGCGATGTATGACGTGAAGTGAAGAACATTCTTTTCGTGTTGTTCCGTGTGTTTCCGTGGCTGAGAAAATTATGGAGAGAGAGGCGAAGATCTACGTAGCGGGCCACCGGGGCCTGGTGGGTGGTGCGATCGTGCGCCGGCTGCAGGCGGCGGGCTTCGAGAACCTGGTCACGCGCACGAGCCGGGAACTGGACCTGCGCGAGCAGCAGGCCGTCCGCGACTTCTTCGCCGAGGAGCGGCCGGAGTTCGTCTTCCTCGCCGCGGCCAAGGTGGGCGGCATCCTCGCCAACGACACCTACCCGGCCGAGTTCATCTACGACAACCTGATGATCGAGGCCAACGTCATCGACGCGGCCTGGCGCAACGGCGTGAAGAAGCTGCTCTTCCTGGGCAGCACCTGCATCTATCCCCGGGAGGCGCCCCAGCCGCTGCGCGAGGAATACCTGCTCACCGGCCCGCTGGAGCCGACCAACGAGTGGTACGCGGTGGCCAAGATCGCCGGCATCAAGCTGTGCCAGGCCTACCGGCGCCAGTACGGGGCGGACTTCATCTCGGCCATGCCCACCAACCTCTACGGGCCCGGCGACAACTTCGACCTCGAGAAGTCGCACGTGCTGCCCGCCATGATCCGCAAGTTCCACGAGGCGAAGGTGCGGGGGGAACCCGTGGTGACGCTCTGGGGCACGGGGCGGCCGCTGCGCGAGTTCCTGCACGTGGACGACATGGCCGACGCCTGCCTGTTCCTGATGCAGCACTACTCGGGCGAGGAGATCGTCAACATCGGCACCGGCTCGGACCTGAGCATCGCGGCGCTGGCGGAGAAGGTGAAGCAGGTGGTGGGCTTCGAGGGCGAGATCCACTGGGACACGAGCAAGCCGGACGGCACGCCGCGCAAGCTGGTGGACGTCTCGCGGCTCAAGGCCATGGGCTGGCGGCCGAAGATTCCGCTGGAGGAGGGCATCCGCCGCACCTATGCGTGGTTCCTCGAGCACGTGGAGGCCGGCGAGGCCGTGCGCGGACTCGCCGGGTCGGGATGAAGGGGGCACCCCCGCTGAACGGACATCCGGAGGCTGACAAGGTGACATCGAACAGCAAGGGAATTCGCAGGCTCGCGCTCGTGGCGCTCCTCTCCGCCGCCCTCGTCGGCTGCGGCGGCTCCGCGGAACGCAAGGCCAAGCACCTCGAGCGCGGCAAGGCCTACATGGAAGAGGGCAACCTCGACAAGGCCAAGGTCGAGTTCAAGAACGTCCTCCAGATCGACCCCAAGGACGCCCAGGGCCGCTACTGGCTGGGGCGCGTCATGGAGGCCAAGCAGAATTGGTCGCAGGCCTTCGGCAACTACCTCAAGGCGGTCGAGCTGGACCCCGACCTGCTCGAGGCCCGCGCCCGGCTCGCCCAGTTCTACGAGCTCCAGGCCAACGCCTTCCACCACCAGGGCAATACCGAGGGCGAGCAGCAGGCCCTGGAGAAGGCCCGCGAGCAGGTCGCAGCGATCCTCGAGCGCGACCCGGGCAACGTGCGGGGGCTGACGCTCAAGGCCTCGCTGCTCTCCCGCGAGGGCAAGGACGACGAGGCCCTGGCCCTGCTGGAGAAGGCCCTGGCCGCCAAACCGGACTTCGACGCCGCCTGGCTGCTCAAGGCCACCCTGCTGGACCGCAAGGGCCGGGCCGAGGCCGCCATCGCCGCGCTCCAGGAAGGCATCCGGCACCTGCCCGAGCATACCGGGCTCGAGCTGCAGCTGGCCCGCCTCTACGCGAAGCACAAGCGCAACGCGGAGGCCGTGAAGGTCATGCAACAGCTCATCCGCCAGAAGCCGGACGTGCTCGACTACCGCGTGGCCCTGGCCTCCTTCTATGCCCGGCTCGACCGCGTGGACGACGCCGAGCGCGTGCTGCGCAAGGCCATCGAGGCCGATCCCGAGGACCCCAAGCGGTACCTGATCCTGGCGGACTTCCTGGTCAAGCGCCGCGGCCCCGACCAGGCCGAGGCCCTGCTGCAGCAGGCCATCGCCAAGCTGCCGGACAAGCACGAGCTGCGGTTCGCGCTGGCGCGGCTCTACGAGGGCACCAAGCGTGAGGCCGACGCGCGCCGCGTGCTGCGCGAGATCATCGAGCGCTGGGACACCGAGCCGCCCGGGCTCGCAGCGCGCAACGCGCTGGCCCGCCTGGCCCTGGCGAAGCGGGACCTCGCGGAGGCGCGCCGCTGGGTGGGCGAGGTGCTCGAGGAGGACCCGAAGAACCTCGACGCCCTGATGCTCGAGGCCCGCATGGACATGGCGGAGAAGAAGAACGAGGACGCCATCTCCGCCCTGCGGGTGGTGCTCAAGGCCCAGCCGGACAACGCCCAGGCCCTGCTGCTGCTCGCCGAGGCGCACCTGCGCAGCGGCGACCCGGAGCTGGCGGCGGAGAACGTCGAGAAGGCCGTGCAGCTCAAGCCGGGGGATCCCCGGGTGCGGTTGCGCGCGGCCCGCTTCTACCTGGCCACCCGCAAGCCGGACAAGGCCGAGGCGCAGATCGACGCCGCCCTGAAGGCCCGGCCGGGCAACCTCGAGGCACTCAAGCTCAAGTCCGAGGTGCTGGCCGCGCGCAAGGACATCGAGGGAGTGATCCCCGTGCTCGAGCGAATGAAGCAGGTCGCGCCCGAGAGCCCCGAGGGCTGGCTGCGCATGGGGCAGGTCTACCTGGCGCAGAAGAAGTACGACCTCGCCCGCAAGGAATTCGAGACCGCCCTGCAGAAGGCGCCCGGCAACCCGGAGATCCTGGCCGAGCTGACCCGGGTGGAGCTGGCGCTGGACAACCCGAAGCAGGCCGAGGCCCGACTGCGCGGCATCCTGGAGCAGCACCCGGACGATCCGAACGCGCGCAAGATGCTGGGCGGGGTGTACCTGGCGCTCAAGCAGTTCGACAAGGCCGCAGCCACGCTCCAGGCGCACCTCGAGCGCTTCCCGGACGATGTCAAGGCGCGCCTGCTGCTCGCCCGCGCCCAGGTGGGCAAGGGCGACCGGGCTGGCGCGGTCCGGACACTCCAGGCGATCCTGGACAAGCAGCCGGACAACCTGCAGGCGGCCTTCGCGTTGGCGGGCCTGCGGGAGCGGGAGGGCGACCTCGACGGGGCGCTCGCCCTGTATGAGCAGGTGCTCGAGCGCCACCCCGACAACGCGATCGCCACCAACAACCTGGCCGCGCTGCTGACCCAGAAGGGTGACGCGAAGAGCCTCGAGCGCGCGGCGCCGCTGGTGGAGAAGCTGGCCAAGACCAGGCAACCGGTGTTCCTCGACACCGTGGCCTGGTACTACTACGCGAAGGGCGACTACGCCCGGGCCGCGGCCCTGCTCGAGAAGGTGGTCAAGGCGGCGCCGCAGGTGGCGGTCTTCCACTACCACCTGGGCATGGCCTATTACAAGGGCGGCCAGCCGGAGAAGGCGCGCGCGGAGCTCGAGAAGGCGATCGCCATGGGCAACTTCGACTGGACGGAAGAGGCACGGCGCACGCTGGAGCTCCTCTGAGCGGAGGGAGAGCGGGGAGCCGCCCGTCTTCCTGATTGTCCCCCTTCCCGCCCTGTGACAGAATTCGCCCTTGCCGCAGCGGGATTCTGCTAGCCTGCGCGATGCGGCGGTCAAGCTTTCGTCGGGACCAACGATAACTCCAGGGACGGCATGAATCTCGGGCGGCCAGGCCCAGGATGGGCCGCGCGCGCCCGTTCGGCAGGATGGAGCGGGAATGAGCACCGCAGTGGTCAGCTTTGCATCGGGAGCCCTGGCCTGGCTGGTCACCGGGCTCTTGCTGCTGACCGGGCGCCCCCGCCCCCGCAAGCGCCGCCTGGCGGCCGTCTCGGGCATCACGGCCCTCTGGCTCGCCTTCTCCGCCTGGCATGCCAGCGGCCGCGCCCTCTTCCTGCCCACCCAGCTGCTCGAGCTCTCGCGCGACTACGCCTGGCTGCTCCTGCTCTGCTTCATGCTCTCCCCGGCCCTGGAGGAGGGTGAGCACGCGCGGGCGCGGTACCGGCGCTTCCTGGTCCAGTGCTCGGCCTTCCTGCTGTTTCTCGTCAGCCTCACCCTGTACCGCTTCTACCTGGGCCATCCCATCCTGGTGCTCGACAGTATCGACGTCTACATCGCCGGTTACCTGACCGTCTCGCTGCTGGGCCTGGTGCTGGTCGAGCACATCTGGCGCAACACGCGCCGCGAGGCGCGCCGCAGCATGCGCTACTTCTGCCTCGGGGTGGGCTCGCTGTTCGCCTACGACTTCTATCTCTATTCCAACGCCCTGCTGTTCCAGGGCATCGACCCCGTGCTGTGGCAGGCCCGCGGTTTCGTCCACGTGCTGGCGATCCCGCCGCTGGCCGTGGCCGTCATGCGCGACCGGGGCGGCCGCATCGACATCTTCGTCTCGCGGCGCATGGTGTTCCATACCCTGACGCTGCTCGCGGCCGGAATCTACCTGCTCGCCATGGGGGCGGGCGGCTACTACGTGCGCAACCTGGGGGGCACCTGGGGCACGGTGGCGCAGGTGGCCTTCCTCTTCGGCGCCATGCTGGTGCTGGGGTTGCTGTTCGTCTCCGAGAAGGTACGCGCCTACCTGCGGGTGTTCATCAACAAGCACTTCTTCCATTACAAGTACGACTACCGCGAGGAGTGGCTGCGCTTCATCGGCATGCTCTCGACCCAGAGCGACGAGCAGACCCTGCGCGAGAGCGTGGTGCGGGGGATCGCCGAGGTCATCGGCAGCAAGGGCGGGGCGCTGTGGTGGCGGGTGGACGGCCGCCGTTTTGCGCCCGTGGCCTTCTGGAACCTGAAGGTGCCCGAGGGGGCCGTGGTGGACACCGCCGACGAGCTGGCCGAGTTTCTCGGGGCCGAGGAGTGGGTGATCAACCTCGAGGAATACCGCCGCCGGCCGGAACTCTACCGCGACCTGCGGCTGCCGGAGTGGCTGGAACGCATCCCGCGGGCGGCCCTCGTCGTCCCGCTCATGCTGCGCGATGACCTGCACGGCTTCGTGGTGCTCGACGCCACCCCGGCGCTGAAGACCTTCAACTGGGAGGACTGCGACCTGCTGCGCACGCTCGGGCGCGAGGCGGCCAGCCACCTGGCGCAGCTCGAGGCCTCCCGGGCCCTGGCCGAGGCGCGCCAGTTCGAGACCTTCAGCCGCATGTCCACCTATGTGGTGCACGATCTCAAGAACCTCATCGGCCAGCTCTCCCTGGTGGTGACCAACGCCGAGCGGCACCGGGGAAACCCCGAGTTCATGGAGGACGCCATCCGCACCGTGGCCCATTCGGTGGAGAAGATGAACCGCCTGCTCAACCACCTGCGCGGCGGCGTCGCCGACCGGGAGGCGAAGGGCACGGTGGAGCTGTGCGCCCTGCTCGAGGACGTGGCGCGCACCATGCGCAACGGCCGTCCCCTGCCCGAGGTGGACTGCCAGGTGCGCAACCAGCGGGTGCGTGCCAATCCCGACCGCCTGGCGGCCGTCATCGGGCACGTGGTGCGCAACGCCCAGGATGCCACCCCGGACGACGGGCGCATCGTGATGCGCCTGTTCAAACAGGGCGGCGAGGCCGTCATCGAGGTGCAGGACACCGGCTGCGGGATGACCGAGGAATTCATCCGCGAGCGCCTCTTCCGCCCCTTCGACACCACCAAGGGCACGGCCGGCATGGGCGTGGGGGCGCACGAGGTGCGCGAGTTCGTCGAGAGCCTCGGCGGCCGGGTCGAGGTGCTGAGCCGGGTGGGAGAGGGCACCACCTTCCGCATCCGCCTGCCGGTTAGCGACGAGCGCGAAAATCGCGTACAGTTGCAGGTCGTCGATGGCAGCAGGACAGGGAATGGCAACCAGGAACGACAGGAGATTGCTGGTCGTCGAGGATGACCCGGGGCTGCAGACCCAGCTCAAGTGGTGCTTCGAGGACTGGAAGGTAGTCATCGCGCCGGACCGGGCCACCGCCCTCGCCGAACTGAAGAAATACCCCTACCCCGTGATGACCCTCGATCTCGGGCTGCCGCCGGACGAGAGCGGCACCCGCGAGGGGTTCGCCGCGCTCGAGGAGGTGGTGCGCAACCATCCCCGCACCAAGGTCATCGTGGTCACCGGCAACAACGAGCGGGAGAACGCCCTGCGCGCGGTGGCGCTCGGCGCCTACGATTTCTTCTACAAGCCCATCGACGCCGAGCTGCTCGGGTTCATCGTCAACCGTGCCTACCGCCTCCACGAGCTGGAGGAGGAGAACCGTCGCCTGCACACGCAGCAGCACGAGTCGCCGCTCGAGGGCGTGATCGCGGCCAGCCCGCAGATGATGGCCGTCTGCCGCACCATCGAGAAGGTGGCCCCGGCGGACGCCACGGTGCTGGTGCTGGGCGAGAGCGGCACCGGCAAGGAGCTGGTGGCCCGCGCCCTGCACAATCTCAGCCCGCGCAGGGACGGTCCCTTCGTCGCCATCAATTGCGCGGCCATCCCCGAGAACCTGCTCGAGTCCGAGCTCTTCGGCTACGAGAAGGGGGCCTTCACCGGCGCGGCCCGCACCACGCCCGGCAAGTTCGAGACCGCCCACGGGGGGACCCTGTTCCTCGACGAGGTGGGCGACCTGCCCCGGCCCCTGCAGGCCAAGCTGCTGCGCTTCCTGCAGGAGCGCATCATCGAGCGCGTGGGCGGGCGCAAGTCGATCCCGGTCGACGTGCGGGTGGTGTGCGCCACGCACAAGGACCTGCACGCGCTCATCCACGAGGGCGAGTTCCGCGAGGACCTCTACTACCGCATCAGCGAGATCAGCGTGCGCATCCCCCCGCTGCGCGAACGCACCGGGGACGTGCTGCTGCTCGCCCGGGTCTTCCTGGAGCGCTTCGCCAAGCAGTATGGCGCGCCGGTGCGCCAGCTCAGCCCGGACGCCGTCTCCGCCCTGGAGAGCCACCGTTGGCCGGGCAACGTGCGCGAGCTGGAGAACCGCATCAAGCGCGCCGTCATCATGGCCGAGGGCAAGCAGATCACCGCCGCCGACCTGGAGCTGGCTCCGGGCCAGGGCGGCGGGCACGGCTTCGACCTGCGCGAGATCCGCGACCGGGCCGAGCGCGAGGCGATCCTGCGCGCGCTCTCCCACGTGGGGGGCAAGATCTCCCAGGCCGCCGAGCTGCTCGGCGTCAGCCGTCCGACGCTCTACGACCTGCTGCGCAAGCACAATCTCAAGTCCTGAATCCCGGTACCGCCTGGCGTTCAGCCATCGTTCATCGAACCCGGTATAATGTCGAGCCTCGAGTTCAGGTACTGGACCAACGAAAGGAGAGACCCATGAAGAAGACGACCCTTCTGGCAGCTGCCGTCGCCCTGGCCGTGAGCGGCCCCCTCTATGCCGGTGAGAAGATCTTCAAGACCAAGTGCTTCGTCTGCCACGGCACCGGGGCGGCCGGCGCACCCAAGGTGGGCGACAAGAAGGCCTGGGCGCCGCGCATCGCCAAGGGCATCGACACCCTGCTCAAGCACGCCAAGAACGGCTACAACGCCATGCCGCCCAAGGGCACCTGCATGGAGTGCAGCGACGAGGACCTGAAGAGCACCATCGAGTACATGATCTCCAAGTCCAAGTGAGTCGCCGCCCGGCGGGACAAGAAAACGGGCCCCGTGCGGGGCCCGTTTTCTTTTCGGGGAGAGGGGAAGCTCAGAAGCTCTTGGAGAGGGTGAGCACCAGGCGCCCGTCGGCCAGGTTCCCGAACAGAGTGGAACCGTCGCTGTCGGTGTCGACCCAGCTCAGGTCGAGGTCCACGCCCGCCAGCGAGGTGGAAACGCCGATCCTGTAGTCGGTGTAGTTCGTGCCCAGCCCGCCGCTGGCCGTGGAGTCGTAGGCGTTGCCGTCCGAGAAGCCGACATGGCCGGCGAGCTTGACGTTCTCGACCACCTCGAAGTCCCCGTCCAGGCTCAGGTACCAGGCGCTCTTGCTCACGCCCGCGAACTTGAGCTTGGGGCTGTAGTAGACCTTGGCGCCGAGCGAGGCGCCGTCGGTGACCTGGTAGGTCCCCCCGACGTAGACCTCGGTGGTATTGGCGTTGGAATAGCCGGGATAGACGTAGCGGATCGCCCCGAGGTCGTAGCCGAGATCGCCCGCCTCGCCGGAGAAACCGGCATAGAGGTCCCACTCGATCTGGGGATCCCGGTCGTTGCCGGGGAAGAAGTGGGAATCCACGTTCGAGGCCCAGGTGCCGAGGTAGAAGCCGCTTGCGTGCGACCAGTCGAAGCCGCCCTGGACGGCCATCTGGTTGTCGGTCTGGGAGACGCCGCGGAACAGGTAGTCGCTGGCAAGCGCCACGTTGGCGCTGAGCCCTTCGTCGGCCGCGGCGGTGGCGCCGGCGGCGGCCAGAAGGGTGGCGAGGAGGGTGCGCGTACACTTGAACTTCATGTCGTCTGCTCCTGTTGGGTTGGGACGTTGGATGAACGAAACCTGGATGCGTGGTCCTGCAGCCTGTGGCCGCGACCGTTGCATTTTCCATACCCGAAGGAAAATAGCAATGACAAACAGCAGGTTGCGATAATCCTGCCGGGATGGGTTCGGGCCGCCGGGTGCGCGATGCACCCGAACGGTGCCCGCCGGTGGCCGCTTTGCACCCCAAGGGTGCATCCCCGCCGCCCGCACCCTGCGGGGCGGACGGCTTGGCCCGCGCCGGGGAGCGGGTATACTGCGAGGCCGGTAACCGAATACGGCAGCGGGGACGCGACGATGGCGA
>RFHK01000172.1 GCA_003695825.1 Gammaproteobacteria bacterium
CCGGAAGCCCTGCCCAAACTGGATGCCCTGATCGAACATCTAAAGGGCATGGAGCGCATCGACGAGATCCGCATCGAGGGTCATACCGACAGCACCGGGAGCGCCGCCTACAATAAGCAACTCTCCATGCGCCGGGCCAATGCCGTGAAGAACCACCTGGTCGAAAAGGGCATCGACCCTTCCCTGATCACCACTATCGGCTGGGGTGAGGAGAAACCGGTGGCGAGCAATGCGACGAAGGAAGGGCGAGCAAAGAACCGCCGCGTGGAAATCTTCGTGTCCGGCGAAGAAGCCACCATCGTCCAGTAGTTTCTGAATGTAAACGACTCCTGTCCACGGGGTGTCCTCCGATCTCCGGAGGCACCCCCCTTTACTGGAAAATCGTGCCCAACGGGCAGATCTATGGCGGCACCATACTCAACGCCACGGCTAGCGACACCCAGCGCATCGACCTCGTAATCGGCATCGGCTACGACGACATCCAGAAAGACAAGCAGCTCCTCGAGGAGATCCTGCATGGCGACGACCGCGTCCTGGAAGACCCGGCACCCGCCATCTCGGTGGCCGAACTGGCCGACAGCTGCATCAACCTCAACGTTCGTTCCCGGGTTGGGAGCGAGGACTGCTGGCCGCTGCGTTCCGATCTGCTGGAGCGCATCAAGAATACCTTCGATGCCGAAGGCATCAGCATTCCCTACCCCCAACGTGACGTGCACCTGTATCAGGAAAAGGTTGCCTGATACCTCGACCCGTCCGAAAGGCGGCACACAGGGCCACCTTTTCTCGCTGCGTACTTGATCTGCTGCAGCGAGCCGTTATGCTGGACGGTCATGCAAAAGGCCGATCTCCTCATCGAAGCCCGCTGGATCCTGCCGATCGAACCCGGCGGCACCGTGCTCGAACACCATGCCCTCGCCGTCCGTGACGGGCGCATCGAGGCATTGCTCCCCGCGGAGGCGGCCCGGAGCCGCTTCACCCCTGAGCAGCATCTGCGCCTTCCCGAGCACGTGCTGATGCCCGGCCTGGTCAACGCGCACACCCATGCCGCCATGAGCCTGATGCGCGGCCTGGCCGACGACCTGCCGCTCATGGACTGGCTGCAACACCACGTCTGGCCGACCGAGGCCCGGTTCGTCGACGAAGACTTCGTGCGTGACGGCACTCGCCTGGCCCTCGCCGAGATGCTCAGGAGCGGCACTACCTGCTTCAACGACATGTACTTCTTCCCCGAGGTCACCGCCCAGGTCGCCTCGGAGGTCGGCCTGCGCGCCGCCATCGGGCTGATCCTGATCGACTTCCCGACCCGCTACGCCGAGGGCCCGGAAGACTATCTCCACAAGGCCCTGCAGACACACGAGACCTGGCGCAACGACCCGCTCGTGCACCTGCTGTTCGCCCCGCATGCGCCCTACAGCGTCTCCAACGCCCCCCTGCAGCGCCTGCGCACGCTCGCCGACGAACTGGGCCTGCCGATCCACATGCACGTGCACGAGACGGCACAGGAGATCCAGGCCAGCCTGGAGACGCACGGCTGCCGCCCGCTGGAACGCCTCGACCGTCTCGGCTTCCTCGGCCCGGACCTGGTCGCCGTACACATGACCCAGCTCACTGACGCGGAAATCGAAAAGGTGGCCGCCACCGGCGTGCAAGTGGTGCACTGCCCTGAATCGAACCTGAAGCTCGCCAGCGGCTTCTGCCCGGTCCAGCGCCTTCTCGAGGCCGGTGTCAACCTGGCCCTGGGCACCGACGGGGCGGCCAGCAACAACGACCTCGACTTGCTGGGCGAGACCCGCACGGCGGCCCTGCTCGCCAAGGGCGTGGCCGGTGATCCCACCGCCATGGACGCCCACACGGCCCTGGAGGCGGCCACCCTGAACGGGGCCCGCGCCCTGGGTCTGGAGAAAGAGACGGGCTCCCTGGTGCCGGGCAAGTGGGCCGACCTGTGCGCCATTCGGCTCGACGCCGTGGAAACCACGCCCCTGTACGACGTCGCCTCGCACCTGGTCTATGCGGCCGGCCGGGAGCAGGTCACGGACGTCTGGGTCGCCGGCCGCCACCTCATGCACGAGCGCCGGCTGCTCACGCTCGACGAGGAAGCAGTGCTCGCCACCGCCCGGCGCTGGCAGCAGCGCATCGCCGCCGGCGAGCGGCGCTGAGGGGATGAACCCTGCTTTTACATGTACATGGCCACGGAACCCACGGAAGAACCAAGGGCCACCAAATCCACGAATAAAGCGCGATGTCCTCCGCAGACTCTTCTGACTTCTGACTTCTGACTTCTGACTTCCGACTTCCGACTTCCGACTTCTGGCTTCCGCCTTCTGGCTTCTGTATTCTCCCTTTCCATGAACGAACCACGCCACAACGTCGACCCGGCCGAAGTGCGCAAGTTCGAGTCGGTGGCCGCCCGCTGGTGGGATCCTGAAAGCGAGTTCAAGCCCCTGCACGACATCAACCCGGTCCGCGTCGACTACCTCCGGCGCCGGCTCCCGCTCGACGGGGCCCGGGTGCTCGATGTGGGCTGCGGTGGCGGCCTGCTCAGCGAGGCCCTGGCCCGCGAAGGAGCCCGGGTGACGGGTATCGACATGGGCGAGACCCCGCTGGCGGTCGCCCGGCTCCACCTGCACGAGTCCGGCCTGGAGGTGGACTACCAGCAAGCCACGGCCGAGGCATTTGCCGAGCACCATCCCGGTACGTTCGACCTGGTCACCTGCCTGGAGGTACTGGAGCACGTACCGGACCCCGCCTCCACGGTGGCGGCCTGCGCCCGCCTGGCGAAACCGGGCGGCCTGGTGGTCTTCTCCACCCTCAACCGCACGCTCAAGGCCTACCTGCTCGCCATCCTGGGCGCCGAATACCTCCTGGGCGTATTGCCGAAGGGCACCCACGACTACGAGAAATTCATCCGACCCTCCGAACTGGACGCCTGGGCCCGCCGGGCCGGCCTCGACCTGCAGGACCTCACCGGGCTCCATTACAACCCGCTCACGCGCACCTGCCGGCTGGTGGACGACACGGACGTCAATTACCTGGCCACCTATCGGCGCGATTGAACCATGCCCGACCCGCAGCGCCTGGCAGGCGTGCTCTTCGATCTCGACGGGACCTTGCTCGACACCGCACCCGACCTGGTCGCGGCGCTCGATCACGCCCTGCGCGCCGCCGGCCGCGCCCCGGTCGACCCCGGGCAGGCCCGGGCCCGGGTCTCGCACGGGGCCGCCGCGCTCATCGAGTACGGGTTCGGCCTGCCCCCGAACCACCCCGATTTCGAACGCCACCGGCAGCGGCTGCTGGCCCATTACCGGGATCACCTGGCCGACCGGACCCGGCTCTTCCCCGGCATGGACGCGGTGCTCGATTTCCTCGATGGCGCCGGCCTGCGCTGGGGCGTGGTGACCAACAAACCGGCCCGGTTCACCGAGCCGCTGCTGGAGGCGCTGGGCCTGCGGGCGCGCGCGGCCGCCGTGGTGTCGGGGGATACGGTGCCCGAGAAAAAACCGCATCCGGCCCCGCTCGAGGCGGCCTGCGCGCACCTCGGTATCGCGCCCCGCCGCTGCGCCTACGTCGGGGACGCACGGCGCGACATCGTGGCCGGCCGACGCGCCGGCATGCGAACCGCCGTGGCCCTCTACGGCTACCTGGGAGCCGAAGAGCGACCGGAACGCTGGGGAGCAGACTTCCTCGCCGCCACGCCGGAAGACCTCTTGCAATGGATCAAGAAGTTGTCTTTTCCTTTGGATTACAAACGAAAAGGCCACCCCTGAGGGTGGCCTCGAGAAGGTGCTGGACGCGGGGGTTCAGAAGCGGCTGGACCCCTTCTCGGCGTGCGCCAGGTCCACCACCTTCATGGCGATGTCGCGATACTTCTCCTTGTAGCCGGCCAGCTCGTGCCCCTCGTCGGGTGCCCAGTAATCCTTGGGATCCAGGCCATGCTCATGCTCGTACTCGATGAACTTGCGCTGCATCTCGAGCATCTGCTTGATGAGTTCCTGTTTCTCGCTCATGGTGTTTGCCTCCGGCACAGATGGCTAGAACAAATCCTGGTCGGCAACTATAGCCTCGGCTCTCCGACAGGCCTATATCCCTGATGGGTGAGGGGATGGGATCAGTAGCCGCCCTTGCGACGGCTCTCGGGCAGCCCCGCGATCCGTCCGGCCTGCTTGGACGGCCCGAGAGGAAAGAGCTTGAAGATGTCCTTGTTGGAGAGCTTCTCGCCCCACTTATTGCTCATTTCCTTGAGAATCGCCCGGTTGTTGGGCTGGTTCTGGTTGTTGTTGAAGTATTCGTCACGCAGGTAGTTGATCACGTCCCAGTGCCGCTCCGTCAATTCTCCGATGCCCTCCTGCTCGGCCATGAACCGCGCCAGGTCCTCGGACCAGTCGTCCTGGTTGACGAGAAAGCCCGTCTCCGTGGTCTCGATGGTCTTGCCTGCGAACTCGATCGCCATGGTTCGTCTCCTTTCTTCTCTGTACTTGCCTCTAAAAAAGAAAGCAGAAAGCCGTGAGCGAATCGTCCTGCCGGTAGGCACCGCGCGCCACGGGCATGCCGGCACGGGGTGCGGCCTCAGCGCCCCTCCTTGACCGGGCGTATGCCCTTGTGGGGAAGAAAGAGGCCGAACCCCATCTTGCGCCCCTCGCCCAGACCGTGCCGCTGCAACTCGACGGCCTGCTCGGGTTCCAGGTCCGCCACCATGAGGGTGCGGGTGAAAAGCGGGCCCTCCGGGGTGCGGAAGGCATGGGTCCGCCCGGACATCATCTTGCGCACCGGGATGCCCAGGGCACGCAGCGCGTCCGCTGCCCACTGCAGGAATTCCCTCTCCTCGATCCCCTCGCGGGTCAATACGTGGCGCGAGAACAGTGTCGAGAGTGGGCTGAAGCGCCGCTGCGAAGCCTGGCGCACGATACGCAGCGGATGCCCGTCGATGTCGAAGGTGCGCCCCACCAGGCCCTCGGTGGCCTCGGGGATGCGGGTCTTGGGCAGGCGGAGGTAGAGGCGGGTACGGCGCGGCAGATGCAACACCTCGTGCTCCACGTCCTCGGGGCGGTACCAGCCGTTCCCCGACTCGGCCCCGTGGATCAGGTGCAGCCCGGCCTCGGGCTCCTCCTCGAACCAGGGCAGCGCCTCGGAGACGGCGCGCGCGAGCGCCCAGGCATGATCGAGCGGCAAGGTGCGGCAGTCGACCTGGTAGCCGACGTCGAGCACGTCGTCGGGCACCTGGTATGGCGCCGCCTCTTCCCTTTCCTCTTCCCAGAAAAGCATGCACGGTCCTCCCGTGGTGGATCAGCGCGGCCTCACCCGGTAGAAGGCTGCCTCGAGGCGGTCCTCCCAGTCCTCGGGCGTATCCTGGAACGGCGGCCGCACGTCGATCCGGAAGAAGATCTCGCCCTGGCGCGCGCGTTCCTCGATCTTGCGACACAGGGCCTCGAAGGAATCCACGTCGTGTTCCTGCATCAGGACTTCACTCAACCACAGCATGCTCCACGTCCTCCTCGACCGCCCCGGCCGGCAGCCGGATCCGGTCATGGAACCGGGCCCGGTAGAGCTTCCGCATCCGCCCGGCGGCCGGATCGTCCTCGAACGCCGAGCGGGCGTGCAAGACATTATTACAAAGGATGCCCTGGCCGGGCATCAGCCGAAAGTGATAGATCCAGGGATCGTCCTCCCGCCACCAGTCGGCCAGCCAGGCCACCGCTTCCTGCACCCGCGGGTCCTCCTTCCAGAGTACGTTCCGCTGGCGGGCGCTGTAACGCATATGCAGGCTGCCGTCCGGCTCGACACGGAACACCGGCCCGGTGACGGCACCACGGATCACCCGGCCTGCCACCGTGTTGGCGGGGATGGTCATGGCGTCGGGCGCCATCAGGGCCCGCACCCATTCGGGGTTCTCGTCCCGCATCCGCAGGTAGACCAGCTCATGGTCCAGCAAGTGGCTCTCGCCGCCGCGGGCCGCCGGCTGCACGCAATGCATGAGGATGGCCCGGATCTCGCGCCCGGGCGGATTGTAGTACCCGTCCGTGTGCCAGTTGAGGCGCCGGTTCGTATAAGGGATGTAGTCGCCCTTGCGCCCGGTGCGGCTGACGCTGAGCGTGGTGATGGCATCCTCGTCGGCACAGAGGTTGCGGTCGAGCCGCCCGAGCCCGAAGCGGTGCGCGAAACGCCGCAGGACGGCCTTGTCGACATCCGGGGCGGGTGTTGCGTAGACGGCCAGGTTCACCCGCCGGATCCGCGCCGCGAGCGCCGCCAGTTCTGCCTCCGTCGGATGCTCGAGGTCTTCAATCTCGACAATGAGTTCCGATACATCCTTGATTCTGTTTCTCAGCTTGTGCGCGCGCCAGCGCCGATAGCCGGCGTGATCGTCGGGATCGAAACGGAAATCCTGGGTGAGGGCGCGGTCCATGCCGCCATTGTCCCGCGCCCGCCTGTCCGTGCCAAATTCCCCTACCCTCGCTCCCCCTTGCTCCCTCGTCCTCCCCTACCACTTTTGGGATAGGCGGAATTCGGGCTTCCACCCCATGGGTAGGGTACTCATCCGGGGCCTTCCTCCATAGACTTCACGTCACGCTGACGGTGGCTCCGTCACAGAACGTCACCGTCGACCCGGATATCAGAGGGCAGCGCCCTCGGGACACGAGGTATCCGCGGGCACCGCTGTTCCGTGCCCAGTGTACACAGCGCAACCAGCGATCGATCCAACATCTCAAGGAGAAAGACATGGCCGACAAGCACCATGAGACTCCGATGCTCGACGAGCTCGAGAAGGGCCCCTGGCCGAGCTTCGTCTCGGGCATCAAGCGCCTTCGTGACCAGCACGAGAACGAACGCATCCGCGGCATGGCCAACTCCCTGTTGGGCCAGCTCGAGCACTCCTACGAGACCCGCAAGGGTTACTGGAAGGGTGGCACGGTCTCCGTCTACGGCTATGGCGGTGGCATCATTCCGCGGTTCTCCGAGGTCGGCCACGCCTTCCCCGAGTCCAAGGAATTCCACACCCTGCGCGTGCAGCCGCCGGCGAGCAACATGTACACCACGAAGATCCTGCGGCAGCTCGCCGACAGCTGGGAGAAGTACGGTTCCGGCCTGCAGACCTTCCACGGCCAGACCGGCAACATCATGTTCATCGGTACCGACACCGAGAACACCCAGCACTTCTTCGACGAGATCAACTCCTACGGGTTCGACCTCGGCGGCGCCGGTCCCTGCGTGCGCACGGGCATGTCCTGCGTCGGCGGGGCACGCTGCGAGATGTCCTGCTGCTCCGAGCAGGTCATCCACCGCAAGCTGCTGAACAACTTCACCGACGACGTGCACCGTCCGGCCCTGCCCTACAAGTTCAAGTTCAAGATCTCGGGCTGCCCCAACGACTGCCAGAACGCCATCGAGCGTTCCGACTTCGCCGTCATCGGCACCTGGCGTGACGAGATGCAGATCGACCAGGACGAGGTCAAGAACTACGTCCAGACCAAGGGCCGCGAGTACATCATCGAGAACGTCATCAACCGCTGCCCGACCAACGCCATCTGCCTGAACGACGACGACACCATCACGGTCAAGGATCACGAGTGCGTGCGCTGCATGCACTGCCTGAACGTGATGCCCAAGGCGCTGCATCCCGGCATGGACAAGGGCGTCACCATCCTCATCGGCGGCAAGCGCACGCTGAAGATCGGCGACCTGATGGGCACTGTGGTGGTCCCCTTCATGAAGCTCGAGACCGAAGAGGACTACGACCGCCTGGTCGAGCTCGCCGAGGAAGTCATCGACTTCTGGGCCGAGAACGGCCTGGAGCACGAGCGCTGCGGCGAGATGATCGAGCGCATCGGCCTGGTCAACTTCCTCGAGGGGATCGGCGTCGACGTCGACCCGAACATGGTCAACCATCCCCGCCAGGTCTCCTACATCCGCATGGACGGCTGGGACGAAGAAGCAGAGAAGTGGTACCGGCGCAAGCTGGAAGAGAAGCACCAGGCCGCCGGCTGATCGTTCGTCGCGGGCGGCGGCCCGGTGCCGCCGTCCGCGTCAGCCGACTTTTCCCGGAAGTACACACGCGATTCAGGAGAAAAATCGATGGCAACCGAAATGCGCGAACCGATCGAATCCGGATGTCCGGATGCATTCCAGTACATGCATCCGGTGCTGCGCAGGAACTACCGCCAGTGGAAATGGCATGACCATCCCCGTCCCGGCGTGCTGCGGCACGTCGCCTACAGCGGCGAGACGGTCTGGACCGTCAAGGCCGGCACGCAGCGCATCCTGGACGTCTTCACGCTGCGCAAGCTGTGCGACATCGGGGACCAGTATGCCGACGGTTACGTCCACTTCACCCTGCGCTCGAACATCGAGTTCATGGTGACCGACGAAGCCAAGGTGGAGCCGCTGATCAAGGCGCTCGAGGACGCCGGCTTCGTAGTGGGCGGCACGGCCAACTCGGTGACCATGATCTCGCACACCCAGGGCTGGCTGCATTGCGACATCCCCGGCACCGACGCCTCCGGCGTCGTCAAGGCCATGATGGACGAGCTCGTCGACGAGTTCCGCAACTGCAACATGCCCAACCGGGTGCACATCACCACGTCCTGCTGCCAGATCAACTGCGGCGGCCAGGGTGACATTGCCATCAACGTGCAGCACACCAAGCCGCCAAAGATCAACCACGACCTGGTCGGGAACGTCTGCGAGCGCCCGTCGGTGGTGGCTCGCTGCCCGGTGGCCGCGATTCGTCCCGCCCTGGTCAACGGCAAGCCCTCGCTGGAAGTGGATGAGAAGAAGTGCATCTGCTGCGGTGCCTGCTTCCCGCCCTGCCCGCCGATGCAGATCAACGACGCCGAGCACACCAAGCTCTCCATCTGGGTGGGTGGCAACCACTCCAACGCACGCAGCAAGCCGACCTTCCACAAGCTCGTGGCCTCGGGCATCCCGAACAACCCGCCCCGCTGGCCCGAGGCGACGGCCATCGTCAAGCGCATCCTCAAGGCCTACAAGGAAGGGGCCAAGGACTGGGAGCGCATCAACGACTGGATCGAGCGCATCGGCTGGCCGCGTTTCTTCGAGGTCACCAACCTGCCCTTCACCAAGTACCACGTGGACAACTGGAAGGGCGCGCGCAACAGCCTCAATGCATCGACCCACATCCGGTTCTGACGTATCGCCGGTCACGGCCGCCCCAAACGGGGCGGCCGGGGTCGATGAGCGAGTGGATCCATTCAGCTTGAAGGTGGTTGGCTGATGAAACTCTCCGTAATGATCAACGAAGGTCCCTACCAGCACCAGGCGGCGGACTCGGCCTACCAGTTCACGAAGGCCGCCCTGGAGAAGGGACATGAGATTTTCCGCGTCTTCTTCTATCACGACGGCGTCAACGTGGCCACGCGCTTCGGCGTTCCGCCCCAGGACGATCGCAACATCACCGTGCTCTGGTCCGAGCTCGCCAAGGAGCACAACCTGGACCTCGTTGTCTGCGTGGCTGCCGCCCAGCGGCGCGGCATCCTCGACGCCGACGAGGCCAAGCGTCACGGCAAGGACGGCAACAACATCGCGCCCGGCTTCCGCATCTCCGGGCTCGGGCAGCTGATCGAGGCGGGCATCCAGTCGGATCGACTCGTCGTCTTTGGTGATTGAGTATCTGAAGCTGTAGAAGGTCGAGACTATGGAACCGTGGGAAGAAGAAGAAGGTCCGGTCAAGAAGTTCATGTACGTGAACCGGAAGGTTCCGTACGGAACGATCTACGCGCTCGAGTCCCTCGAGGTGGTCCTGATCGCCGCCGCCTTCGACCAGGACGTGACGCTGGTCTTCATCGATGACGGCGTCTACCAGCTCATGAAGGGCCAGGACACGACCGGGATCGGCATGAAGAACTTCTCGCCGACCTACCGGGCCCTGGAGGGCTACGACATCGAAAAGCTCTACGTCGAGAAGGAATCGCTGGAGTCGCGCGGGCTCACCCCCGACGACCTGGTGGTCGACGTGGAGGTCAAGACGCGCAGCGAACTCGCGGACCTCATGGAAGAACAGGACGTGGTCCTGAGCTTCTGACATTACGGGAGATCATCCGATGGCAATGCTGCACACCGTCAACAAGTCCGCATTCGAGAACCGCAGTCTGGACTCCTGCATCGCGCACGCGAAGCCGGGCAGCTCCATCCTGCTGTTCGAGGACGGGGTCGTCGCCGCGATGGAAGGCACGGTCATCAGCGACAAGATCAAGTCCATCCTGGGCGACATCAAGGTTTACGTTCTTGGCCCTGACCTCAGGGCAAGGGGTCTGAGCACCGACAAGGTGATCGACGGGGTCACCGTACTCGAAGACTACGGTGGGTTCGTGGATCTGGTCACTGAACATGACAATGTTCAGGCTTGGCTCTGACTGTTTCGTCAACACCCAACACACTGCATCGCAAGGAGATCGATCATGCCCATCGAAGTGAACGGTAAGGTCATCGAGACCGACGAGGAAGGTTACCTGGCCAATCTGAACGACTGGTCGCCGGAGGTGGCCGAGGCCATGGCCAAGGAGGACGGTGTCGAACTCACCGACAACCACTGGGAAGTCATCAACTTCCTGCGTGAGTACTACGACGAGTATCAGATCGCTCCCGCCGTCCGCGTGCTGACCAAGGCCATCGGCAAGAAGCTCGGCAAGGACAAGGGCAACAGCAAGTACCTCTACGAGCTGTTCCCCTACGGCCCCGCCAAGCAGGCGTGCAAGTACGCCGGCCTGCCCAAGCCGACCGGCTGCGTCTGACGTCCAGTACACGCAAACCGAGAACGGGGGATGCGCTCCTGCATCCCCCGCGCATGAAGTTTCAAGGAGACGACGGTGTCCACGGTTAGCGTCATCTATGCTGCGCTCTTCTATTTCGCTACGGCGGTGCTGGTGCTCGGCGTGGCCTACAAGATCTACGTGTATGCCAAGACCCCGGCACCCCTGAAGATTCCCACCACGCCGGCCCCTCTCACGGTCGCGGGCGTGGTCTGGCGCATGTTCCGTGAAGTCGTTTTCTTCCACAGCCTCTTCCGCGGCAACAAGTGGATCTGGCTGTTCGGCTGGGTCTTCCACTTCTCTCTCTTCCTGGTGCTGGCACGACACCTGCGCTATTTCACCAACCCGGTGTGGGACTGGGTCGTGCTGATCCAGCCGTTCGGAAAGTACGCCTCCTTCGGCATGGTGATCGGCCTGCTGGGCCTGTGGGCGCGGCGTTTCCTGGTGGCGCGCGTGCGGTTCATCACCTCCCCATCCGACCACCTCATGCTGGCGCTGCTGGTCGCCATCGCGCTCTCCGGCATGAGCATGACCTTCGTCTCCCACACGGACATAGTGTCCCTGAAGGCCTTTTTCCTCGGCCTCATCGCGTTCGATCCGCAGCCGCTGCCTGCGGACTTCAACCTCCTGGTCCACCTGGCGCTGGTGGCGACCCTCATGATCGTCTTCCCGATCAGCAAGCTGCTCCACGCCCCCGGCGTCTTCTTCAGTCCGACACGCAATCAGGTCGACAACCCGCGCGAGAAGCGGCACCTGGCCCCCTGGGCCGCCGAGCTCGAGCGCCAGTCTTCGACGTGAGCTGATCCGTATCCGCTGGAAGGAGCCTGACCGTGGCCGATTTCGAAGTACCGAAGTTCCGCGAGATCCCCATCATCCCCGAGCCGCACCCGGGGGTCATGGCACACAGCAAGCCCTTCGTGGCCAAGGAAGAGTTCCAGAAGCCGCTGGGCTACCCGGGCGAGCTGGTCGACAACTGGCAGGAAGCCGCCCTCGACAAGATGAAGGACCTGCTGGGCAAGTACCGCTCGCTGCGGCTCTTCCTCGACATCTGCGTGAAGTGCGGGTCCTGCACGGACAAGTGCCACTACTACCTGGGCACGACCGACGCCTACAACATGCCGGTCGCGCGCCAGGACCTGCTGCGCAAGGTCTACCGCCGGTACTTCACCTTCGCGGGGAAGTTCTTCGGCAAGCTCGGGATCCCCGGTTTCGTGGGCGCGGCCGACCTTACCAAGGAAGTGCTCGACGAGTGGTACAGCTATTTCCACCAGTGTTCGCAGTGCCGCCGCTGCTCGGTCTTCTGCCCCTACGGGATCGACACGGCCGAGATCTCCATGGCCGCCCGCGAGATCATGGATTCCGTCGGCCTGGGCCAGAAGTACTCCAACGAGATCATCGGCAAGGTCTTCAAGGTCGGCAACAACCTCGGCCTGCCCGGGCCGGCCCTCGAGGACACGCTCGAAGGCCTGGAGGAAGACGTCTACGACGACACCGGGGTGCACGTCCGCTTCCCGCTCGACGAGGAAGGCGCCGAGATCCTGCTGGTCACTCCGTCGGCGGACTTCTTCGCCGAGCCGCACATCGACGGCCTGATCGGCTACGCCAAGGTCTTCCACGAGGTCGGCGCCAGCTGGACCCTGAGCTCCTACGCCTCCGAGGCAGCCAACTTCGGCATGTTCATCGGCAGCTACGAGAACATGCGCAAGGTCTCCTTGCGCATCCGCAAGGCGGCTCAGGATCTGGGCGTCAAGCGCATCATCTTTGGTGAATGCGGCCATGCCTGGCGCGTGGCCTACAGCTTCCTGAATACCCTGGCGGGGCCCTTCGACTTCCTCGACCCGAACTACCCGGTCCCGCAGCACATTTGCGAATACACCTACGGGCTGATCAAGGAAGGCCGCCTGAAGTTCGACAAGTCGCAGAACGATCACATGGTGCTGACCTTCCACGACTCCTGCAACGTGGCGCGCGCCTCGCGCATGGGCGACTTCCCCGGTGGGCAGTTCGTCATCCCGCGCGAGATCATCAAGGCCACCTGCAACCACTTCTACGACATGGACCCCGACACCGTCTACGACAGCACCTATTGCTGCGGCGGCGGCGGCGGCTTGCTGACCGACGACCTCATCGAGCTGCGCGTCAAGGGGGCCCTGCCCCGCATGGAGGCCCTCAAGCGCGTCGTCGAGGAACACGGGGTCACGCACATGGCGGCCATCTGCGCCATCTGCAAGAGCCAGTTCACCAAGATCTTCCCGTACTACGGATTCGAGCTGGACAGCATCGTGAGCGTCCACCAGCTGGTCAGCAACGCGATCATCCTCTCCGACCAGAAGAAGGCCGAGGAGGAAGCCTCCGAGACGGCCGAAGCGGCAGAGACGGAGGAATAGCCATAGAGCACATCGTTCGAATTCCGGCGAACAACCCTGAATTCCGGCATACCGGGTTCACCTCAGTGACAGGAGAACAGGCATGGCAACGTCCAAAGAGGAAATGAAACTCACCTTCCGCCGTTTCAAGGACGGCGAGAACCAGTGGCCGAGCTGGCACGACAAGATCTTCATCGCCGACACGTCGCACAAGTGTCCTGTCTATGTCCACCGAACCCCGCCTTGCCAGGGCAGCTGTCCCTCCGGCGAGGACATCCGCGGCTGGCTGCAGATCGTCCGCGGTATCGAACAACCGCCCAAGGACGTCGAGTGGCAGAAATACGCCTTCTACCGCGCCACGGACGCCAACCCGTTCCCTGCCATGATGGGCCGTGTCTGCCCGGCACCCTGCCAGGACGGCTGCAACCGCAACGAGGTCGAGGACTACGTCGGCATCAACTCCGTCGAGCAGTTCATCGGTGACACGGCCTTCGCCAACGGCTACAAGTTCGAGGCCCCGCCGCTGGCCATGGACAAGAAGGTCGCCATCGTCGGGGGCGGCCCGGCCGGATTGTCCGCCGCCTACCACCTGCGGCGCCGCGGCATCGCCAGCGTCATCTTCGACGACCACGACAAGCTGGGCGGCATGATGCAGTATGGCATTCCCGGCTACCGCGTGCCGCGCCAGGTGCTCGATCACGAGATCAAGCGCATCCTCGACATGGGCGACATCGAGGTGCGCACCAACACCCGCGTGGGGGTGGACGTCTCCATCGAGGACCTGGAGAAGGAATTCGACGCCATCATCTGGGCCATCGGCTGCAAGACCGGGCGCGGCCTGCCCATCCCGGGCTGGGAGGGCACCCCCAACTGCGTCACCGGCGTGGCCTTCCTGGAGGCCTACAACAAGGGCGACCTGAAGGTCGTGAGCGACAAGGTCGTGTGCGTGGGTGGCGGCGACACCTCCATCGACGTGGTGTCGGTGGCCCGCCGCCTGGGCAAGATCAGCAAGATGAACCCCAAGGATCGTCCCGAGGAAGTCATCGCCGGTCATACCGCACACGACGCCGCCGTGACCGCGGCACGCGAGGGCGCGGACGTCATCCTCACCACCCTCTTCCCGCGCGAAGAGATGACGGCCTCCGAGCACGAAGTCCGTGACGCCCTGCGCGAGGGGGTCAAGATCCTCTACGAGGTGATGCCGCTCGAGGTCATCAAGGACGACTCCGGCCGCGCCGTCGCGCTCAAGATGGCCAAGTGCAAGGTGCAGGAAGGGCGTCCCATCCCGATCGAGGGCACCGAGTTCGAGCTCGAGGCGGATCTCATCGTCTCCGCCATCGGCCAGGGCGGCGACCTGACCGGCCTCGAGGAGCTCGACAACGGCCGCGGCCTGATCGACGCCGACCAGTACTTCCAGGTGCCGAACCGGCCCGGTCACTTCGTTGCCGGCGACATCGTGCGCCCGCACCTGCTCACGACGGCCATCGGCCAGGCCTGGATCGCCGCCGAGAGCGTCGAGCACTACCTCAAGAACGAGAACATTCCGCGCCGGCCCAAGGTCGACAAGCACCACTTCAGCCTGCTCGACAAGCTCAAGGAGGCCGGCCTGGCCCCGATCGAGTTCGATCCCGAGAAGATGGGTGACCTGCGCGGTACCTCCAGCGGCAACTGGGCCGTGCACAACTTCGAGGACCGTGCCAAGCAGGAGATCATCCCGCACACCAAGCTGTTCCTGGGGCACTTCAACTACACCCCGAGGATCAAGCGCAAGGAGCGCGGCCCGGACGACACCGAGGTGCTCGGCCACTTCGAGGAGCGCTACATCGGCCTCACCGAGGAAGAGGCCCGGAGCGAGGCCGATCGCTGCATGAGCTGCGGCCTGTGCTTCGAGTGCGACAACTGCGTCATCTTCTGTCCGCAGGACGCCGTCTATCGGGTCAAGAAGGACGAGCACACCACCGGGCGCTACGTGCAGACCGACTACACGCGCTGTATCGGCTGCCACATCTGCTCCGATGTCTGCCCGACCGGGTACATCGACATGGCGATGGGCGAGTGATCCTGCATAGGCTGTCGTAACCAGGAGACATCATGGCATCCCCGCTGCGTTCCATTCTTGCGGTCGCCGGCCTCGGGCTGCTCCTGAGCAGCCCGCTGGCCGGTGCCGGCAACCTGCTCCCAGAGATTCCCAAGGCCAAGGCGCGCGTGAGTGCGACCCAGGGCTGCGTCGAGCCCACCGAGGTGATGCGGCACAACCACATGAAGTTCCTGCTGCATCACCGCAAGGAGGCCCTCCGGGAAGGCGTGCGAACGAAGAAATACAGCCTGATGGAATGCATCAACTGCCATGTGCCGGATCCGGACTCGCCCCAGGCGGTGCATTACGGCAATCCGAAGCATTTCTGCAGCAGCTGCCATACGTACGCAGCCGTGCGCATCGACTGCTTCGAATGCCACCGGGACACACCCTTGCCTTCTTCGCGCAAATCCACCTCGGCAAGCGGAGTCACCGCACCGGTGACCTTGGCCTCCGGGGTGGATGCGCACGCGCTGAAGAAGGCCTCCTCTCCGGCGGAGGAAAACTGACATGACGGACCAGAATCGATTCGAGGAAGCCCGCCGCCGCTTCCTGAAGGGAGCGGCAGGTGCAGCCACCCTGGCCATCGCCCCGGGCGTCATCCTGCACCAGGTGGCCCGGGCCCGGCCTGCTTCCCAGCCTGCCAGCAGCGAGAACCGCTGGGGCATGCTGATCGACACGACCAAGTGCTCGAGCGGTTGCGACGCCTGCGTGCGCGGCTGCCAGGAATACAACGGCTGGGGCGACAACGAGGTACATTCCGACGCGGCACAGAAGGCGCACTGGATCCGCAAGGTGGAAGTGCGCAATCGCCAGACCGGCTATACCCATTCGCTCCCGGTCATGTGCCAGCACTGCAAGTACCCACCCTGCGTGGACGTCTGCCCCACCGGCGCCTCCATGAAGCGTGACGACGGTATCGTGCTGGTCGACAAGCACATCTGCATCGGGTGCCGGTACTGCATGATGGCCTGCCCCTACAAGGCGCGTTCGTTCGTGCACGAAGAGCTGCACGACCAGCTCCCCACGGCTCCGCGCGGCAAGGGCACGGTGGAGGCCTGCACCCTCTGCGTGCAGCGGGTGGACAAGGACGGCCCCGAGGCCGTGCCGGCCTGTGCGGAGGCCTGCGCCGCGGAAGGCCACAACGCCATCCTGTTCGGGGACATGAACGATCCAAACAGCAAGCTTTCCAAGGCGCTGGAGAAGTACGGGGGCACCCAGATCCGCGAGGATCTCGGGCTCGACCTCGGGGTGCGTTATCTGGGGATTTGATTCCTCGCCGATACGGGCGGCAACATTCTTCGGTTACGGGACACTGACGAAATGACGGCTAAAGTGCACTATCGGGAAATCGTCCAGAGCGGCACCGGTTTCTGGGGGCTGCTCGCCTTCCTTGGCTTGCTGATCGCGCTGGGCCTGTTCGCGGCCTACAACATGGAGCACCACGGTCACTGGATCACGGGCATGAACCAGCAGATCGTGTGGGGCACGCCGCACGTCTTCGCCGTCTTCCTGATCGTGGCCGCTTCGGGCGCGCTCAACACGGCGTCGATCAGCTCCGTGTTCGGCAAGTCCGTCTACAAGCCCCTGGCGCGGGTCTCGGCTTTCCTGGCGATTTCCCTGCTGGTGGGCGGCCTGGCCGTGCTCGTGCTCGACCTGGGGCGCCCGGACCGGCTGATCGTGGCCATGACCCACTACAACTTCAAGTCGATCTTCGCCTGGAACATCTTTCTCTACACAGGGTTCATGGCAGTCGTCGGTCTCTACCTCTGGTGGATGATGGATCCTCCCTGGCAGCGGCACTACCGGATCGCCGGTTTCTTCGCCTTCCTCTGGCGCATCATTCTCACCACCGGTACCGGCGGCATCTTCGGTTTCCTGGTCGCCCGCCAGGCCTATGACGAGGCGATCATGCCCCCGATGTTCGTCATCTTCTCCTTCGCCTATGGACTGGCCATCCTGATCCTGATCACCATGGCCGCCATGAAGTGGACCGGGCGACCCATGGGCGAGGTGATCCTGCGCCGCCTCAAGAATCTCTTGGGGATCTTCGTGGCCTCGTCGATGTATTTCGTCATCGTCTACCACCTGACCAAGCTGTACATCACCGCGTTCCACGGGGTCGAGCGTTTCATCCTGCTCGACGGCGGCGTCTACACGGCCCTCTTCTGGATCGGCCAGGTGCTGGTCGGGTACCTGCTGCCGCTGGCCATCGTCTACCATCCCACGCTGGGCAAGTCCCGCACCGCCGTCGCCTGGGCCTCGGTGTTCGTCATCCTCGGCGGCCTGGCGCAGATGTATGTCACTATCATCGGCGGCGAGGCCTATCCCCTCGTTCTCTTCCCGGGCATGGAGATCTCGAGCAGCTACCACGACGGGGTGGTGGCCGAGTATGCGCCCTCCCTCTACGAAGTGTTGCTCGGGATCGGCGGAATCGGCATCGCCCTGATCGCCATGACCCTGGGCATGAAGCATCTCAAGCTGCTTCCCGAGAGCCTCGAGGACGCCGTGGTGGATCCCCACGCATCCTGAACCTGCCGGACCGGCCCGGGATCCCCGGGCCGGTCACGCCCGCTCCATGTATCCCCTGCCCCGCCTCTTCCTCTCCGCCGCCCACAAGTCCTCCGGAAAGACCACCGTCTCGATCGGCCTCTGCGCCGAGTTCGCCCACCGCGGCCTGCGCGTGCAGCCATTCAAGAAGGGGCCGGACTACATCGATCCCATGTGGCTGGGGCGGGCGGCGCGGCGCCCCTGTTACAACCTCGACTACAACACCATGTCCTCGGAGGAAATCCTGGCCTTCTTCGGGGACCGGGGAGCAGACGCCGACCTGTGCCTGATCGAAGGCAACAAGGGCCTGCACGACGGGCTCGCACTCGATGGACGCGACAGCAATGCCGCGGTCGCGCGCCTGCTGCAGGCCCCGGTGGTGCTCGTCATCGACACCCAGGGCATCACGCGCGGCATCGCCCCCCTGTTGCTCGGCTACCAGCATTTCGATCCTGAGGTCCGGATCGGGGGCGTCATCCTCAACCGGGTGGCGGGCGAACGGCACGGAGAGAAACTGCGGGCCGCCGTCGAACACTACACCGACATCCCGGTACTGGGGTGGGTGCGTCGCGCCACGGACCTGGTGCTCGATGAACGCCACCTGGGCCTGATCCCCAGCAACGAGCAGGCGGACGCCGACCGCCACATCCAGGCCATCCGCTCACGCATCGCCGAGCAGGTGGATGTGGACGCGCTCCTGCGCCTGGCCGGAACCGCACCCCCCCTGGAGCGTCCCCGGCTGCCACCGGCACCCGCACGTCCCCTGCCCCGCCTGCGCGTGGGCATCGCCCGCGACCGTGCCTTCGGGTTCTACTACCCGGACGACCTGGAGACCTTCACGCGCCTGGGGGCCGAGCTGGTCCCGATCGACCTCGTCCACGACGCACGGCTCCCCGAGCGGCTGGATGCCCTGTTCATCGGGGGCGGATTTCCGGAGACGGCCATGGAGGCCCTCGCCGCGAACGCCGGCATGCGCCACAGCGTGCGGACCGCCATCGAAGGTGGGCTGCCCACGTACGCCGAGTGCGGGGGGCTCATGTACCTGGCCCGCTCGATCCGGTGGCACGAGCGTTCGGCGGAGATGGTCGGCGTCATCCCCGGCGACGTCGTGATGGGCCGACGACCGGTCGGCCGGGGCTACATCCGGCTGCGCGAGACGCCAGCCCATCCCTGGCCCGGTGACGGGGCATTGCCGGCAGCAGGCGACCAGGTGATCGCGGCCCACGAGTTCCATTATTCCCGCATCGAGCACCTGGACATCCCGGGCCCCTTCGCCTACCAGGTGGTGCGCGGCCACGGCCTCGACGGCACGCACGACGGGATCGTGCTCCACCGCCTGCTCGCCAGCTACGCCCACCTGCGGGATACGGGGAAATACCGCTGGATCCACAGGTTTCTTGCCTTCGCCGCCCGCTTTGCGAACAATGTAGCCGAGTCATCCAAGGGCACGGGAAACCAGGCAGGTACACCATGATCAGCATCACGCCCGCCGCCGCACGCCAGGTGCGGGAATCGGCACGCCAGGGCCAGATGGAGGGCCTTCCCTTGCGCATCGCCGCCAAGCGCAACCCGGACGGCACCCTCCACTATGCCATGGGCTTCGACGACAAGGAGCTCGAGCACGACAACCGTTTCACTTCCGAGGGCATCGAGATCGTGGTCGCGGACACGAGCATGCCCCTGCTCCAGGGCACGGTCATCGACTACGTGGAACTCGAACCCGGCAAGTTCGAATTCATCTTCCTGAATCCCAACGATCCCAACTACCAGCCCTCGGAAGCCACGGACTGATCTCCTCTGCCAAAACCTGCCGGCGCTCGCGGGTTTACGCCATGCGGGTGAGGTATCTGGAGTATAATGGGCACGGGTCGAGCGGCCTGCGGCGGGTACCTCGAGCACGAAGTGATGCGCGGCGACCCGCCAGGGGCCGGCAGCAAACCTCGATCGGGATCGGTTCGATCACCACACCCGCCAGTGCCAGGCAGGCCAGGGCGGGACCCGGACAGTACCGATGGCCAACCACACCGAAAACCCGTCCCTGGCGACGACCGTAGCGCCCCCCGAGGCGACCGTCGGCCACAAGGCCCCTGCCCGGACATCGCAGGCCCACATCCGTCCGGCTTGCCTGCGTACCTCGATCTACCTGGGCCTCGGTCTGCTGGTCAGCCTGCTCGTGCTGGCCCTGGGGCTCTACCACCGGCTGCCGGCCATCGCCGGGCTCGGTGCCCTGGGCAGCCTCGTACTCGCTGCCGGTACCTGGCAGTTCCGCCAGCAGGTGATGCGCCCCATCCAGTCCCTCCACGCCTGGGCCAACCAGATCCTCGGTGGCAACCCCGAAGCGCGCATCCCGGTACCCGACCACGGCCCGCTCGGTGACCTGGTCGCGGCCATCAACCGGATCAGCGACCGCTTCCAGAGCCTGACGCTCGACATGGAATCCCAGGTTCGCCGCCAGACCCGCCATCTCAAGCACAAGACCCGCTCGCTCGAGATCCTCTACGACGTCGCCGCCAGCATCAACAGTTCGCGTGACCTCGAGGACCTGCTCACGCGTTTCCTCCACACCCTCAAGGAAGTGGTCCATGCCCGGGCCGCCACGGTGCGCCTGCTCGGCGAGGACGGGCAGATGCGCCTGGTCGCCAGCCTCGGGCTCAGCGAGGAGGTGGTCGCGAGGGAACAGACCCTGCCCTCCGAGCGCTGCCTGTGCGGCAAGGCTCTCGACGAGGGCACCATCCAGAGCCACGCCAGCCTGCGCGTGTGCGACCGCCTGATCGGCACCCACTTCTTCGATCACGAAGAGATCGAGATGATCGCCGTCCCCTTGCAGTACCGGGGCCGAACGCTGGGGGTCTACAACCTCTTCATCGACCGCCACCACCTGGGCCAGTACGAGAACGACATGGACCTGCTGATCAGCATCGGCCGCCACCTCGGCATGGCCATCGAGAAGGCGGCCGTGGACGAGGAAGCCAACCGGCTCTCCATCATCGAGGAACGAACCCGCATCGCCCACGAATTGCACGACTCGCTCGCCCAGACCCTCGCCAGCCTGCGTTTCCAGGTGCGGGTGCTCGACGAGACCCTGCACCAGGGGGACGAATCCGCGCTCTGGACGGAGCTCGAGCGTATCGAGAACAGCCTGGACGAGGCCTATACCGAATTGCGTGGCCTGATCGATCACTTCCGCACGCCCATGGACCGGCGCGGCCTCATCCCGGCGATCGAAAAGCTGGTGGAACGCTTCCGCAACGAGTGCGACATCCAGATCTTCTTCCAGCAGCAATGGAGGCAGACCAACCTGCCCGAGGACCAGGCCATCCAGGTGCTGCGCATCGTGCAGGAAGCACTCAACAACGTGCGCAAGCACAGCCAGGCGCACACCGTACGCGTCCTCATGCACCACACCGACGACGGCCGCTACGGCGTGCTGATCGAGGACGACGGCGTGGGCATTCCGGAACATCACGAAAGCGAGGCGCTCGGAGAACACGTGGGCCTCTCCATCATGGAAGAGCGCGCCCGCCGCCTGGGCGGTGAACTGCACATCGAGAGTGAACCGGGCGAAGGGACACGCATCCAGCTCGTGTTCACGCCCAAGGAGACCGAGTCCGCCACGCCACCCCTGCTCTCCGAGGTACAGGTTCCCTTTCCTGACCGGGTGAAATCGAAATGGGGCTGAGAGTCCTGCTGATCGACGACCACACGCTGTTCCGGGTGGGCCTGGAAGGGTTGCTGGCGCACCGTGGGATCCAGGTGGTGGCCTCGGTCGGAGAGGGGGAAGAAGGCATCCGCCTGGCCGAACGGCTCAAGCCCGACGTCATCCTCCTCGACATGCGCATGCCGGGCCTCGACGGGCTGGGCGTGCTGCGTGCCATCCGCAAGGCCGGGCTGGACATGCCGATCGCCATGCTCACGACCAGCAGCAACGAGCAGGACCTGGTCGATGCCCTGCGCAGCGGGGCCCAGGGTTACCTCATCAAGGACATGGAACCGGACGACCTGGTGGTGGCCCTGCGCGACATCGTGGCGGGGAAGACCGTCGTCGCACCCGACCTCGCACCGGTGCTGGCACGCGTCGTCCAGGGCGAGAGCCTCTCCGGACGGGAAGAGGAGAAGAATCCCTTCGCGGAACTGACCCCGCGCGAGACGGAGATTCTCGGATTGCTCGCCGAGGGCTTGAGCAACAAGGCCATCGCACGCAACCTGGGCATCTCCGACGGCACCGTCAAGCTTCACGTCAAGGCCATCCTGCGCAAGCTCGGCGTTCATTCCCGCGTCGAAGCCGCCGTCATCGCGGTCGAACACGGCCTGCGCCAGAGCCAGCAGACCGCCGCTTCCGACTGACCCCAGAATTTCCCACGACGGAGCGAGGCATGAAGCAATACAAGGATTTCGTTGCGGAAGTGCTGCCCCACATCCGCGAGCTCTTTCCCTGGGACGCCGAGACCCTGCTCGAGGAGCGGGGCGACGAGGTACTGGTGGTGGATACGCGCGAACCCTACGAGTTCGACGCCATGCACATCGAACGTTCGATCAATGTCCCACGTGGCATCCTGGAGGCCGCCTGTGACTGGGGCTACGAGGAGACCGTCCCCGAGCTCGTCGAGGCGCGCGAGCGTCCCGTCCTGCTCGTGTGCCGCTCCGGCAGCCGCAGCGCGCTGGCAGCCTACACCCTCCAGCTCATGGGCTACCGGGAAGTCTATTCCCTCAAGACCGGGCTGCGCGGCTGGAACGACTACGAGCTCCCGCTGGTGGACAAGGACGGCCTGCAGGTCGACGCCGACACGGCCGAGGCATATTTCTATACCGGTCCCCGCCCCGACCAGCTGCCACCTTCCGCTCAGTCGTAGTGCTTGTGGTAGCTGCGCCGCGTGCCGGCGCGCTGCACGATCACGCCCTTGATACGATCGAGGTCCGGGATCTCGATGGTCTCGTAGCGGGAACGCATCGGCTTGAGATAGTAGCGGTCTTCCTGTACCAGGAGCTGACGGAAGATCAGCTCGCCGTCGTCGAGCTGCGCCAGCACGAAGCTCCCGTTGCGGATGATGCCCGTCGGGTCGATGACGATGATGCACCCCTTGGCGAACTCGGGTTCCATGCTGTCGTCGAGGACCTGGAGCGCGAAGAGCTCGGCCTCCCCGCAACTGCCCGTCGTCTCCTTCTCGATCAGTTCCTTCAGGTCGAGCGGAAGCTCGTCTTCCGGGGGCATATCCTGCCGATCGCTCATCTCGGATCCTCCGCCTGCGGGCACGCCGGGATGCGGTGTGCCCGTCCAGTTTCAGTGACTGCTGAACACGGTGCCCGGCCGGTGTTCCTCGGCCTGGTACCACTCCAGTTTCTCGTGCAGCCGCACCACCTCGCCCACGATCGTGAGGGTGGGCGCGCGCACCTCGGCCCGGTGCACGATCTCCGGCAAGGTGGCGACCGTGCCGATCAACACCCGCTGGTTCGGGGTGGTGCCCTGCTCGACCAGGGCCGCGGGCATGTCCGGTGACATGCCGTGGGCGATGAGCCGTTCGCTGATCACCCCGATGCCCGTCAGGCCCATGTAGAACACCACGGTCTGGCGCGGCTGCACCAGGGCTTCCCAGTTGAGGTCGAGCGAACCGTCCTTGAGGTGTCCCGTGACGAAGATGCACGACTGGGCATAGTCGCGGTGCGTCAAGGGAATCCCCGCGTACGCGGCGCAACCGGAGGCCGCCGTGATGCCCGGGACCACCTGGAAGGGGATACCATGCTCGGCCAGGGTCTCGATCTCCTCTCCCCCGCGCCCGAACACGAAGGGGTCGCCGCCCTTGAGCCGCAACACCCGCTTGCCCTGGCGCGCGAGATCCACCAGCATCTGGTTGATGCCCTCCTGGGGGACGGCATGATCGTCTTTCTGCTTGCCGACGTAGTAGAGCTCCGCATCCTGGCGGGTCATCTCGAGAATCGGCTTCGACACCAGGCGATCGTAGACCACCACGTCCGCCTGCTGCATCAGGCGCAGGGCGCGGAAGGTGAGCAGGTCCGGGTCGCCGGGACCGGCCCCCACCAGGTACACCTCCCCTTCCGGGCGGGCCCCCTGGGCCCGTTCCAGGGCCGTCTCGATCTCCAGGCGTGCACGGGCCTCCTGGCCGGCGAAGACCAGCTCGGAGACCGGACCGTCGATCAGCGCCTCCCAGAAACGGCGCCGGGCCGCCTCGTCCGGGATGCGCGCACGGGCGCGCTCGCGGTAGGCGTCGAGCAGCCGCGCGAGCCGCCCATAGGCACTGGGAATGAGGGATTCCAGGCGCGCACGCAGGCGTCGCGCCAGCACCGGGGAGGTCCCGCCCGTGGAGACCGCGACCAGGACCGGGTCCCGGTCGAGTACGGAAGGAACGATGAACGTCCCCTCTTCCGGGCGATCCGCCACGTTGACGTGCAACCCGCGTTGCCGGGCCCAGCGGGCCAGCCGGGCATTCACCTCCCGGTCGTCCGTGGCGGCGAACACCAGGCCGACGCCTTCGAGGTCCGCCTCTTCCACGTTCCCCTGCCGGTACTCGAGCATGCCCCGTGCCCGGGCCCAGTGCAGCGCCGCCGGGAAAGGCCCGGGCGCCACCATGCGTACCCGTTGTCCGGCACGCAGCACGAACTCGGCCTTGCGCCGGGCCACACGCCCGGCCCCGGCCACCAGGGCGGGCCGCTCGGAGGTCAACAGAAAGAGCGGCAGATACTTCATCCCGCTGCAAACTCCGTGTGACGTACCCGGAGAGTACATCACACCCCGTTGGCACTCGTGAATATCCTCTTGTTGATATTCGAGAAAACCGGAGAAATCGAAGGGATCAGGGGAAACGGCGGCTGAGGCTGCCCATGAAGGAGAGTCCCCCGAGGCCGGGCCGGCCGGTGAGTCGCTGGTCCTGGTCGATCAGCCGCAAGCCCAGGTCGAAGCCGCGCAGGCGGTAGCGGGTCCCCAGGCTGAAGTCGAGCCGCGGGTCGGCCAGCAGATCGATGCGGGCGCTGGTCCCCATGTGGAGGGAAACCGACCAGCGCTCGGTGAGCTGGTGTTCCACCCCGGCCTCGTAGTACCAACGCGTATCGAAGCCCCTGGCCTCGGCCGAGCGTGGATCGAGTCGCCAAGCATGCCCACCCAGGCCATGATAGCGGAAGCCCACGAAAAGGTCCCGGTAGGCCTCCGTGCCGGATTGCAACGCCGGGGGCATCCCCCCCACCGCAGCCCGACGGCTGCGGCTCAGGCCGGCATCGACACGCAAGCCGGCCGCGAGCTCGTGGGTGAAGAGGGCCTGGTCGGCGAATTCACGAATCTGCCGTGCGAAGAGGTCGATGCCGCTCTGCGGGTGGCTGAAATCGAAGTGCCGCTGCCAGGCCGGACGGACGGCACCCCCCTCCGGGGCAAGCGCCCCCGGCAGGGACGAGGGTGCAGTCCCTGCCAGCACGGGCCCACTCAGCAGAAACCCCAGGCAACCCAGTCTCCACGGACGATGGGCGCACACTTTTTCCACATGTTTTTCGAATAGTTGCGACACTTTTTGAAGATATTCCTTGACGATTGCCCGCGATAGGGACCCTCCTTGTTGGGATGTATAGCGCAAAGATCGCTGCACAACAATGCTATCGTGTCACGAAAGTTCAGTTTTGTGAACCCATCGACAAGGAAAGACGCGCGATCCG
>RFHK01000173.1 GCA_003695825.1 Gammaproteobacteria bacterium
AATGACACGCGTATACAATTTCAGCGCCGGACCGGCGATGTTGCCGGAGCCCGTGCTCGCGCGGGCACGCGACGAGATGCTCGACTGGCAGGGCACCGGGATGTCGGTGATGGAGATGAGCCATCGCGGCCCGCATTTCCGTGCGATCGCCGAGCAGGCCGAGGCGGACCTGCGCGACCTGCTCCGCATCCCGGAGGACTACCACGTGCTCTTCCTGCAAGGCGGAGCCTCTTCGCAGTTCGCCATGGTGCCGCTCAACCTCGCCCGTCCCGGCCAGCGCGTGGACTACCTCAACACCGGGTCCTGGTCGAAGAAGGCCATCGCCGAGGCGAAGCGCTACTGCGACGTGCACGTCGCCGGCAGTTCCGAGGACAGCGGCTTCACCACCGTGCCTGCGCAGTCGGCGTTGGACCTCTCGCCCGATGCCGCCTACGTGCACTACACGCCCAACGAGACCATCGGTGGCGTCGAGTTTCCCTATGTACCGGAGACGGGGGACGTGCCCCTGGTGGCGGACATGTCCTCCACCCTGCTGTCACGCCCGATCGACGTGTCGAGGTACGGGCTCATCTACGCCGGTGCGCAGAAGAACATCGGCCCGGCGGGGCTGACGATCGCCATCGTGCGCGCAGACCTCGTCGGCCGGGCCCGCGAGGGCACACCCACCATGTTCGATTACAAGGTGCATGCCGATGCCGGTTCCATGTACAACACCCCGCCGACCTATGCCTGGTACCTGGCCGGGCTGGTGTTCCAGTGGCTGAAGGACCTGGGCGGATTGGAGAGGATGGCCGAGATCAACCGGCGCAAGGCGGAGAAGCTCTACGCCGCCATCGACGCCTCCGACTTCTACCACAACCCGGTGGATCCCGGCTGCCGTTCCTGGATGAACGTGCCCTTCACGCTGGCGGACCCGGAGCTGGATCCCGTCTTCCTGAAGGAAGCCGAGGCGGCCGGGCTCAGCACGCTCAAGGGGCATCGTTCCGTCGGCGGCATGCGTGCCTCCATCTACAACGCCATGCCCGAGGCCGGTGTCGATGCCCTCATCGACTTCATGGCCGACTTCGAGAAACGCCACGGTTGAGGTGTGGTCACGGAATACACGGAAAGGGAATGATCGCCACGAAACCCACGAAATCCACAAAAGGACTTCGAGTGGGTTTCGTGGATTTCGTGGCCATAGACCAGGATTTTGAAAAACATGTACAAGATTCTGACGTTGAACAACATTTCGGTAGCCGGCCTGGAACGCCTGCCGCGTGACCGTTACGAGGTGGCCTCGGAGATCCAGCATCCGGACGCCATCCTGCTGCGCTCCTACAAGATGCACGACATGGAGATTCCGCCCACGCTCAAGGCGGTCGCCCGTGCCGGGGCCGGAGTGAACAACATCCCGGTGGACAAGCTGACCCGGATGGGCATCCCCGTGTTCAACGCCCCGGGGGCCAATGCCAACGCGGTCAAGGAGCTGGTAATCGCCGGCATGCTGCTGGGGGCGCGCAACATCTGCCGGGCCTGGGAATTCGCGCGCGGCCTGGAGGGGACGGATGCCGAGATCTCCCGGGCCGTGGAGGCAGGCAAGAAGCAGTTCGTGGGCATCGAGCTTCCCGGGCGCACCCTCGGGGTGATCGGGCTGGGTGCCATCGGGGTGAAGGTCTGCAACGCCGCCGTGGCCCTGGGCATGAAGGTGCTGGGCTACGACCCGGAGATCACGGTGCAGCGCGCCTGGCAGCTTTCGTCCCAGGTACAGCAGGCCGCGAGCGTGGACGACCTGCTCACGCGCTCGGACTTCGTCTCCGTGCACGTGCCGCTGGTGGATTCCACCCGCCACATGGTCAATGCCGAGCGCATCGCAGCCATGCCGGAAGGTGCCGTGCTGCTCAACTTCGCACGCCAGGGCATCGTCGACGACGAGGCCGTGGTGCAGGCACTCGACGACGGGCGGTTGCGGGCCTACGTCTGCGACTTTCCCACCAACCTGCTCAAGGACCATCCCCGGGTCGTGACCCTGCCGCATCTCGGTGCTTCCACGCAGGAGGCCGAGGAGAACTGCGCCGTCATGGTGGTCGAGGAGCTGCGCGACTACCTCGAGAATGGCAACATCCGCAACTCGGTCAACTTCCCGGAAGTGCAGATGCCCCGCAACGGCGGTCATCGCCTGTCGGTGGTCAACGCGAACGTGCCCAACATGCTCGGGCAGATCTCGACCGTGCTCGCCGACTGCGGCCACAACATCATCGACATGCTCAACCGCTCGCGCGGCGAGATCGCCTACACCCTGGTAGACACCGAAAAACCGGTGGAGGAAGGATGTCTCGAGCGCCTGCGCGGCATCGAGGGCGTGCTCGCCGTGCGCGTGATCTGAACCGCGCCACGAAGTCCAGGAAAGCCACCGAAATCGCCACGGAATTACGGAAGAGGGGTGAGGCGTGAGGCGTGAGGTGATTTGGTTCTACGGGGACGGTAGGAAAATCGCCTCGAAACCCAAGAAAACCACCAAAACACTTTTGGCGGGTTTCGCGGGTTTCGTGGCGGATTGATCCAATGAGCCATACCGACGACAGGCTGGCGGCCATCCGGGCACGCATCGACGAGATCGACGACCAGCTGCTCGAGCTGTTCAGCGAGCGGGCACGTTGTGCCGAGGAGATTGCGCGTATCAAGCGGGCGCAGGAAGGGGACCCCGTCTTCTACCGTCCCGAGCGCGAGGCGCAGATCCTGCGGCGGATCCGGGAGCGCAACCCCGGTCCGTTGTCGGATGCCGAGGTCACGCGCCTGATCCGCGAGGTGATGTCGGCCTGCCTGGCACACGAGCAGCCGCTGACCGTCGCCTACCTGGGCCCGGAGGGGACCTTCACCGAGGCGGCCGCCTACAAGCATTTCGGGCATTCCATCCGCACCCGCAAGCTGGATGCCATCGACGAGGTGTTCCGCGAGGTGGAGGCCGGCAGCGCACACTACGGCGTGGTGCCGGTGGAGAACTCGACCGAAGGGGTCGTCAATCACACCCTCGACATGTTCATGCGCTCGCCGCTGAAGATCTGCGGCGAGGTCGAACTGCGCATCGCCCTGCACCTGCTGGGGCGGGTCGGGTCGCTGCAGGAGGTGCGCCGGGTCTACGCCCACGCCCAGGCGCTGGCACAGTCGCGCGAATGGCTCGATGCCAACCTCCCGCACGCCGAGCGGGTGCCGGTGAGCAGCAACGGCGAGGCCGCCCGCCGGGCGGCGGAGGAAGCGGGCACGGCCGCCATCGCCTCCGAGACCGCGGCCGAGCACTACGGGCTGGCCCGGATCGCCCGTGACATCGAGGACGAACCGGGCAACACCACCCGTTTCCTGGTCATCGGCAACCAGGAGGCGGGGCCGAGCGGCGTGGACAAGACCAGCCTGCTGGTATCGGTCCGCAACCGGCCCGGTGCCCTCTACGGCCTGTTGTCGCCCTTCGCACGCCACGGCATCAGCATGACGCGCATCGAATCCCGGCCCTCGCGCCGGGGCGTGTGGGACTACGTCTTCTTCATCGACATCGAGGGACACGTGTCCGAGGCGCCCGTGGCGGCCGCGCTCGCCGAACTCGACGAACAGGCCAGCCTGCTGCGCGTGCTCGGATCCTACCCTCGCTGCAGTGGTGCCTCATGAACGCGGTCGACTTCCATGCGCTCGCCAATCCCGGCGTGGCCGGGCTCGCCCCCTACCAGCCGGGCAAGCCGGTCGAGGAACTGGAGCGCGAGCTCGGGATCGCTGACGCGGTCAAGCTGGCCTCCAACGAAAACCCCCTGGGCCCGCCGCCCGCCGTCCGTGCGCTGCTGGCCGAGGCACGCATCGACCCGGCCCGGTATCCCGACGGCAACGGTTTTCGCCTCAAGCGCGCGCTCGCCGAGCGCCTGGGGATCGCCATGGAACGGATCACGCTGGGCAATGGTTCCAACGACGTGCTGGACCTGGTGGCGCGCGTTTTCCTGCAGCCGGGACGTTCGGCCGTATTCTCCGAGCATGCCTTCGCCGTCTATCCCATCGTCACCCGGGCCGCCGGCGCAGAGGCCATCGTGACCCCGGCCCGGGACTACGGGCACGACCTGGAGGCGATGCGCGCGGCGATCCGGCCCGATACCCGGGTGGTCTTTCTCGCCAACCCCAACAATCCCACCGGTACCTGGCTCGATGCCGCCTCGCTCGAGGCCTTCCTGGCCTCCGTGCCCCCGGACGTGATCGTGGTGCTCGACGAGGCCTACGTGGAGTACGTCGAGCTGCCCGACTACCCGGACAGCCTGCCCTGGCTGGACCGCCACCCGAACCTGGTCGTGACCCGTACCTTCTCCAAGGTCTACGGGCTGGCCGGGCTGCGGGTCGGCTACGCGCTCTCCTCGGCGCCGGTGGCGGACCTGCTCAATCGCGTGCGTCAACCCTTCAACGTCAACGCCCTGGCCCTGGAGGCGGCCGTGCTGGCGCTGGAGGACGAGGCGCACGTCCGCCGCAGCGTGGCGCTGAACCGGGAAGGGATGCAGTTCTGGGAACGGCGGTTCACGGAGATGGGACTGTCCTGGATTCCCTCCATCGGCAATTTCGTCACGGTCGACCTCGGTCGTCCCGCCGCCCCGGTACACCAGGCCCTGCTGCGCGAGGGCGTCATCGTCCGGCCGGTGGCCGCCTACGGCCTGCCGAACCACCTGCGCATCAGCATCGGCCTGCCCGAGGAAAACGCCCGGGCCGCTGCGGCGCTGCAGAAGGTGCTGGCATGATCCGCCGGCTGTGCGTCATCGGCGTGGGGCTGATCGGCGGTTCGCTGGCGCGCGCCTTGCGCCAGGCGCAGGCGGTCGGGGAGGTCGTCGGTGCCGGCCGCGATCCGCGGCACCTGCAGCAGGCGGTCGAGCTGGGCGTCATCGACCGCTATTCGACCGATCTCGCCGAAGCCGTCTCCGGTGCCGACATGGTCGTGGTCTGTGTACCGCTGGGCGCCATGGAGGCCGTCTTTCGCCGTATCGCCCCGGCCCTGGAGTCGGAGGCCGTGCTCACCGACGTCGGCAGCGCCAAGGGTTGCGTGGTGGCCGCGGCACGGGCCGCCTTCGGTGCGCCGCCTCCCCGTTTCGTGCCCGGGCATCCCATCGCGGGGACCGAGAAGAGCGGGGTCGCGGCCTCCTTCGCCGAGCTGTTCGTGCGCCATCGTGTCATCCTCACCCCGCTCGCCACCACCGATCCCGAGGCCCATGCCCGCGTCCGGGCCATGTGGGAGGCGGCCGGGGCGGAGGTCGTGGACATGGACGTGGCCCTGCACGACGAAGTACTCGCGGCCACCAGCCACCTGCCACACCTGCTGGCGTTCACCACCGTGGACACGCTCGCCCGCATGCACGACCACGAGGAGATCTTCCGGTATGCCGCGGGCGGCTTTCGCGACTTCACCCGCATCGCGGCGAGCGACCCCGTCATGTGGCGCGACATCTGCCTGTTCAATCGCGACGCCATCCTCGCCGTGCTGGGCCGGTTCCGCGACGAGCTGGCAGAGGTCGAGCAAGCGGTCCGGGAAGGGGACGGCGCGGCCCTGCTCGAACGCTTCCGGCGTGCCAAGGCGGCGCGTGATGCCCATGCAGCGTTGTTGAATCGGCAGGAATCCGGGGACAGGAAGTCAGAAGTCGGAAGTCAGAAGTCAGAAGGGCGTAATTCCTGAACGTCGTGCTGCCTTCATTCCATCGTGACTCGGCGCAGCCGAGCATTCAGGTGGCGGCCACGATGGAGCGAGGGTTGTTTGAGCCCTGCGGGGCGAGTTCCCGAGCGCGTGGCCGCCACATGAAGCGCAGGGAACCCGAAGGGCAAGCCGCCGGAGCATGGAATGAAGGCAGCAGGACATAACGCAAGACAGGGTCAAACATGAGCAAGTTGAAATTCCGGGTGGAACCCGGTGGAACCCTGCGCGGGACCTTGCGGGTGCCGGGGGACAAGTCGATCTCCCACCGCGCGATCATGTTGGGTTCGTTGAGCGAGGGCGTGACCGAGGTCTCGGGTTTCCTCGAGGGCGAAGACAGCCTGGCGACGCTGGCGGCCTTCCGCGCCATGGGCGTACCCATCGAGGGGCCGGAGCACGGGCGGGTGCGCATCGAGGGCGTGGGGCTGCACGGGCTTCGGGCACCGGACAGGCCGCTCGATCTCGGCAATTCCGGCACCTCCATGCGCCTGCTGGCCGGGCTGCTGGCGGGGCAGCCCTTCGACACCGTGCTCACCGGAGACGCCTCCCTTTCCCGGCGACCCATGAGACGCGTCATCGAGCCGCTCACCCGGATGGGCGCCCGGATCGAGGCCACGGAAGCGGGCACGGCACCCCTGAAGATCCATGGTGGACGGAAGCTCCACGGCATCGACTACGTCCTGCCCATGGCCAGCGCCCAGGTCAAGTCCTGTGTGCTGCTCGCCGGGCTCTATGCCGAGGGCCGCACCTGCGTCACCGAGCCGGCGCCCACGCGCGACCACACCGAGCGCATGCTGGCCGGCATGGGCTGGCCCATCGACATCGCGGGGCCGAAGCGCTGCCTGGAGGGCGGCCACGTCCTCCAGCCCTGCCGCATCGACGTGCCGGCCGATATCTCCTCGGCGGCCTTTTTCCTCGTCGGCGCCAGCATCGCCGCGGGATCCGAACTCGTGCTCGAGCACGTGGGCATCAATCCCACGCGCACCGGCGTCATCGACATCCTGCGGGCGATGGGTGCGGACATCACGCTGACCCATGCCCGCGAGGTGGGGGGCGAGCCGGTGGCGGACCTCCGGGTGCGCAGCGCACCCTTGCACGGCATCGCCATCGCCGAGGAACTGGTGCCGCTGGCGATCGACGAGTTCCCGGCCCTCTTCGTCGCGGCGGCCTGTGCCGAGGGCGAGACGGTGCTCACCGGTGCCGAGGAACTGCGCGTCAAGGAGAGCGACCGCATCCAGGTCATGGCCGAGGGATTGACCGCGCTCGGCATCGAGGCCGTGCCCACGCCCGACGGCATCCGCATCCGGGGAGGGCGCCTGCGGGGCGGGCGGGTCGACAGCCACGGCGACCACCGCGTCGCCATGGCCTTCGCCGTGGCCGCCCTGCGCGCCGACGGCCCCATCGAAATCGACGACTGCGCCAACGTCAACACCAGTTTTCCCGGCTTCGTCGAATTGGCTCATGCTGCCGGTCTGCGGATTCGGGCAATCTCGTAGGAAACGCACCACGATGACAAGCCGTTTCCGGGAAGAAAGAAGTCAGAATCCAGGAGCCGGAAGGGTGTGTCCGGAGGCCGAAATTGAATCTTCCGACTTCCGACTTCTGGCTTCTGGCTTCTGACTTCTGACTACTGACTTCGGACCTGCGAAGCAGGTCATTCCCATAGATCCTGCATCGCTATTCATGATTCGTGGATTTCGTGGGTTTCGCGGCCAGACAACCAAGGTGATATGAAGGATGGATAAAGTGCCGGTGATCACTATCGACGGGCCGAGCGGGTCGGGCAAGGGGACCCTCGGTCGGGCCCTGGCCCGGGAGCTGGGCTGGCATTTTCTGGACAGCGGGGCCCTCTACCGCCTGGTGGCGCTCGCGGCGCTCGACCGGGGCATTCCGCTCGACGACGCACCGGCCCTGGCGCGGCTGGCCCGTGAACTCGACGTGCGTTTCGATGTCGATTCCGACGCCGTGTGGCTGGACGGTACGCCGGTGGGGGACCGGTTGCGCACCGAGGAGGTGGGCAATGCCGCCTCGCGGGTGGCGGCCCTCCCTGCCGTGCGTGCGGCGCTGCTCGACCGCCAGCGCGCCTTCCGTCAGCCACCCGGGCTGGTGGCAGACGGCCGGGACATGGGCACGGTGGTTTTTCCGGATGCCGCCCCCAAGTTCTTCGTGACCGCCAGCGTCGCGGAGCGGGCCCGCCGGCGGGTCGCCCAGTTGCGCGAGAAGGGGATGGATGCGGATCCCGAGGCGGTGGCCGCGGAGATCGCCGAGCGCGATCGCCGCGACCGGGAGCGTCCCGTCGCTCCCCTGCGCCCTGCCGAGGGGGCCGTGCGGATCGACACCACCGGCAAGCGCATCGACGAGAGCCTTGCCGAGATGCGCGCCCACCTGGCCGGCTCGGCCCCCGGGGCATGAAACTTCCCGCCAGATCACGTATAATCAACCATTCGTGTACGTATCGGGTGGGCCCGGGCCTTTGCCCCGGGCCTTGTGTGTTTCAACCAACCCCGAGGCCGGGCGTCTCTCGCGCCGGGCCCCGGACGGAAACAGGCGACCGCACAGCGGTGCGAGGAACAGGTAACCGATGAGCGAAAGCTTTGCAGAACTCTTCGAGGAAAGTCTTGCCACCCAGGAACTCAGGCCCGGGTCCATCATCACCGGCAAGGTGGTCGAGATCCGTCCCGACGTCGTGATCGTCAATGCCGGTCTCAAGTCGGAGGGCGTGATCCCGATCGAGCAGTTCAAGGACGAGAACGGCGAGCTGGAAGTCCAGGTCGGCGACGAGGTCGAAGTGGCCCTCGAGGCCGTGGAGGACGGCTTCGGCGAGACGCGGCTTTCGCGCGAGAAGGCCAAGCGTGCCCGTGCCTGGAAGAAACTCGAAGAGGCCTTCGAGAAGGACGAGATCGTCAAGGGCACGATCAGCGGCAAGGTCAAGGGCGGTTTCACGGTGGACATCATGGGCATCCGGGCCTTCCTGCCCGGCTCCCTGGTCGACGTGCGCCCGGTGCGCGACATCAGCTACCTCGAGGGCAAGGAGCTCGAGTTCAAGGTCATCAAGCTCGACCAGCGGCGCAACAACGTCGTGGTCTCCCGCCGCGCCGTGGTGGAGAAGGAATACAGCGCCGAGCGCGAGGCCCTGCTCAAGAGCCTGCAGGAGGGCATGGTCATCAAGGGTGTCGTCAAGAACCTCACCGACTACGGGGTCTTCGTGGACCTGGGCGGCATCGACGGCCTGCTGCACATCACCGACATGGCCTGGAAGCGCATCAAGCACCCCTCCGAGATGGTCAACGTCGGCGACGAGATCGAGGTCAAGGTGCTCAAGTTCGACCGCGAGCGCAACCGGGTCTCCCTGGGCCTCAAGCAGCTCGGGCAGGATCCCTGGGTGGACATCTCGCGCCGTTATCCCGAGGGAACGCGCCTCTTCGGCACCGTGACCAACATCACCGACTACGGCTGCTTCGTGGAGATCGAAGAGGGTGTCGAGGGCCTGGTCCACGTCTCCGAGATGGACTGGACCAACAAGAACGTCAACCCGGCCAAGGTCGTGCACGTCGGCCAGGAAGTGGAGGTCATGGTGCTCGACATCGACGAGGAGCGCCGGCGGATCTCCCTGGGCATGAAGCAGTGCCACCCGAACCCCTGGGAGGAGTTCGCGGCCAACCACAACAAGGGCGAGCGCATCCGGGGCACCATCAAGTCCATCACGGACTTCGGTATCTTCGTCGGCTTGGAAGGCGGGATCGACGGCCTGGTCCACCTCTCCGACATCTCCTGGAACGTGCCGGGCGAAGAGGCCGTGCGCAACTACCGCAAGGGCGAGGAGGTCGAGGCCGTCATTCTCGCGGTCGATCCCGAGCGCGAGCGTATCTCGCTCGGCATCAAGCAGCTCGAGAAGGATCCCTTCGCCACCTTCGTCGCCGAGCATCCCAAGGGCAGCATCGTCAAGGGTGTCGTCAAGGAAGTGGACGCCAAGGCCGCCACCATCGACCTGGGAGACGGCGTGGAAGGCATCCTGCGCGCCTCCGAGATCGCGCGCGACCGGGTGGAGGATGCCCGTACCGTGCTCAAGGAAGGCGACGAGGTGGAGGCCAAGTTCATCGGCGTCGACCGCAAGAACCGCACCATCAACCTCTCCATCAAGGCCAAGGAGCAGGAAGAGGAGCAGCAGGCCATCCGCAGCTACTCCAGCGGGGCGGGGCAGCCCACCACCACCCTGGGCGACCTGCTCAAGGAGCAGATCGCCAACAAGGAAAAGGCCTGATACCCGAAACCCGTTGATCTTTTTGTTATTTCGCGGTAAATAGGGGAAACGCGGTGCTCGCGGCCGGTTGTACTGCAACCGGCCGCCCTGTTTCGGGGAAGACGGGATGACGAAATCGGAACTGATCGAGATTCTGGCCAGCAAGAATCCCCATCTCAACTACAAGGACGTGGAACTGGCCGTCAAGAGCTTGCTCGAGCAGATGAGCCAGGCGCTCGCCACGGGGGGGAGGATCGAGATCCGGGGGTTCGGCAGTTTTTCCCTGCATTACCGTCCGCCGCGCATGGGGCGCAACCCCAAGACCGGCGAACCGGTGGCCCTGCCGGCCAAGTACGTGCCCCACTTCAAACCCGGCAAGGAGCTCCGCGAGCGGGTGAACGCCGCCCGGGAGCGCAACGTGCCGATCCGCCAGTCCCGGGACCGTTCCGACGAGGACTGACGCCCTTCCGGTACCTGGGGCGGAGTTCGACCCCGGCCTCGCGTGCCGAGGAGCACATCCCCTCGCGTTCTGCGTGCTTGTCCTGTCGGGCGCGGTATAGTATCTGCGCGCGAGCGCCTGTCAGGGGTCTCCACTGGTAACCGGAGGTGTCATGGCACGCATTGCACTGCTCTTCTACCTGGTCGCCCTGTTCCTGGTCGCGGCCCTCGGACTGGCCTTTGCCGTCTACAACGCCCAGACGGTCCACCTCGACTATGTGCTGGGCGCGGTCGACCTTCCGCTCTCCGTGGCCCTGCTCGGGGCCCTGACGGCCGGCGTGGCGCTGGGGATCCTCGCCTGCCTGGGCAGGATCCTGCACCTGAGGCACGAGATCGCCCGGCTGCACCGGCGCCACCAGCTCGCCGAGCAGGAGATCTCCAACCTGCGCACCCTGCCGATCCGGGACTGACCGACGGTGTCCCCGATGCTCGAACTCCTCTGGCTGCTCCTGCCGGTGGCGGCCGCCTCCGGATGGTGGGCAGCCAGGCGCGCGGGTTCCCGCCCATCCGGCACCTCTCCACCTTGCCCGGACATCAATTCCGAGTACTTCCGCGGGCTCAACTACCTGCTCGACGAACAGCCGGACAAGGCCATCGAGGTCTTCATCCGCATGGTCGAGGTGGACAACGAGACCGTGGAGACGCACCTGGCCCTGGGGAACCTCTTCCGGCGCCGGGGCGAGGTCGACCGTGCCATCCGCATCCACCAGAACCTGATCGCGCGCCCGACGCTCGATGCCGAGCAACGGGGCCAGGCGCTGCTGGAGCTCGGCCAGGACTACATGCGCGCCGGCCTGCTCGACCGGGCCGAGGGCATCCTCCGGGAAGTGGACGAGAAATTTCCTGCCTTTTCGCTCCGTGCCCTGCGGCTGCTGCTCGAGCTCTACCAGCAGGAGAAGGAATGGGACAAGGCCATCGAAGTGGCCCGCCGGCTCGAGAGACGGGAGAAGGGAGGGCATGCCGCCGAGATCGCCCAGTTCTTCTGCGAGCGGGCCGAGGCCGCGCTCGCAGCCGGGGACCTCGGCACGGCCCAGCATTACGTGCGGGAGGCCCTGACCGTAGAGCACGAGTGCGCGCGTGCGCTCCTCCTGCAAGGGCGCCTGTTGCTGGAGACCGGACAGCCGCGCCAGGCCTTGCGTGCCCTGCGCCGGATCGGCGAGCAGGATCCCCTGCTGGTGGCCGAGGCC
>RFHK01000174.1 GCA_003695825.1 Gammaproteobacteria bacterium
CTCTACTACGGGCGGGAGTACCCGATCGACGTGGCCGTCGTCGACCTCGGCCTGCCGGGCGTCTCCGGCCTCGAGCTCATCCGACGGCTGCGCGCCGAAGGCCGGGACTTCCCCATCCTCATCCTCACGGCGCGGGGGCGCTGGCAGGACAAGGTCGAGGGCCTGGAGGCCGGGGCAGACGACTACCTGGTCAAGCCCTTCGAGATGGCCGAGTTGCTGGCGCGCCTGCGCGCCCTGTTGCGGCGTACCGGGGGGTGGGCGGCCCCGGTCTTCCGCGGCGGCCCCGTGACCCTCGACAGCGGCCGCCAGGAGGTGCGCGTGGCCGGACGGCCGGTGGCGCTGACGGCCTACGAATACCGGCTGCTGCACTACCTGATGCTGCACGCCGGGCGGGTGATCTCCAAGACCGAGCTGACCGAGCACCTCTACGACGAGGACCAGGACCGCGACAGCAACGTGATCGAGGTCTTCATTCGCCGCCTGCGCCGCAAGCTCGACCCCGACGGGACCCTCGGCCCGATCGAGACCGTGCGCGGGCGGGGCTATCGCTTCGCCCTGCGGGACGATGGCCGGGGCGCGGACTGAGCGGCCGGGCTCGCTCACCGCGCGCCTCACTCTGGCGGCGACGGTGGTGCTGGTGGTCTTTCTCGGCCTCACCGCCCTGGCTCTGGAACGGGCCTGGCGCGAGAGCACCCTGGTGGCGGTGCGGGAGCGGCTGCAGGCCCATCTCTACGCGCTGATCGCCGCCGGCGAGCTGAGCGCCGACGGCCGCATGCGCATGCGCCCGCTGGCCGATCCCCGCTATGGCCTGCCGGGCTCGGGGCGCTATGCCGAGGTGTGGCCGCAGGAGGCGGGGGAACGCTGGCGCTCCCCCTCGCTCATGCGGCAAACCCTCTGCCCCGCAGGGACCTTGCCGCCCGGGCGACCGCGTTTCGGCCCGGCCCGCGTGGGGAAGGAGGCGGTCTTTCGCCTCGTGCTCCAGGTGGCCTGGGAGGCCCCGGACGGACGCTTGCACCCGGTGCGCTTCTGCGTGGCCGAATCCCGGCGTTTCTTCGAAGACCAGACCCAGGCCTATCGCCGCACCCTGGTGGTGCTGCTCGGCATCGCCGGCGTGATGTTGCTGGCCACCCAACTGGGGGTGCTGCACTGGGGATTGCGCCCCCTGCGCCGGGTGACCCGGGCGCTGCGAGCCGTGGAGACGGGCGAGCGCGAGCACCTGGGGGTGCCGGCCCCGCGCGAATTGCGTCCCCTGGTGGAAGGCATCGACCGGCTCATCGACAACGAGCGGGCCCAGCGCGAACGCTACCGCCACGCCCTGGACGACCTGGCGCACAGCCTCAAGACCCCGTTGGCGGTGCTGCGCGGCCTGGTGGAACGTCGGGATACGGACCCGGAGGCTTGCCGTCGCCAGCTCGAGGCCCAGACGCGGCGCATGGACGAGATCATCGGCTGGCAGCTGCAACGGGCGGTGGCCGCCGGGCGCCGCACCTTCCTGCGCCCGGTGCCGGTCCGTCCCCAGGTACAGCGGCTCGTCGAGACCCTGGCCAAGGTCTACCGGGAGCGCCCCCTGGCGGTCGAGAACCGGGTGCCGGAGCAGGCCGCCGTCCGGTGCGAGGCCGACGACCTGCTGGAGATGCTCGGCAACCTGCTCGACAACGCCTTCAAATACGGGCGACACCGCCTGCGCGTGGGATTCGAGCCCTGCGGCGCGGGACGGGCCCGTCTCTACGTCGAGGACGACGGGCCCGGGGTGCCGGCGGAGCAACGCGAGGCCATCCTGCGTCGCGGGGTGCGCATGGACGAGTCCCTGCCCGGCCAGGGGATCGGCCTGGCCGCCACCCGCAGCATCGCCGCCGCCTACGGGGCACGTCTCCGGGTCGAGGACGGGGCGCTGGGCGGGGCCCGCTTCGTGATCGATGGATTGCCTGGTTAACAACCTGTCGGTCTTTGGTCGGATCGACTGCACAGGCGGGCGAGCCGGCCGGAGCGGGCCAGGCGCTCGAGGGTCTCGAGGTCGCCCACCAGTTGCCCGTCGCGTGCCAGCTGGGGCACGGTGCGCCGCCCCCGGGCCACCCGGGCGAACGCGCGCAACGCGGCCCGGTCGGTATCGATGGCGACCTCTTCCCAGCGCAGGCCGGCGGCGGCCAGCAGGGCACGGGCCCGCGCACAGCGCGGGCAGCCGGACGTGACGTAGAGCACCAGTCGTTCGCGGGAGGGAGATGCTTTCATGAGTCCGGCTCCATCGATCGGCATCGGTGCCGCCGGATGCGGATATGCCGGACGGCTGGATGCCGGGGAGGCCTGACCGGGATCAATGTCCCCGGCCGCGGGCCATTGTACCACGCACACGGGTACCGGCCCGGCACGGAACCCCCGGCGCCCCGCGGGCTGGGGTACCATGGGCAGGCTGCTCATACCCTACGGGAGGACCCATGACCGAGAAGACCGACTTCGTGCCGCTGTCCATCGCCGTGCTCACGGTCTCCGATACACGCACCGAGGCCGACGACGCCTCCGGGACACTGCTCGTGGAGCGCCTGCGCGCGGCCGGGCATCACCTGGCCGACCGGCGTATCGTGCCCGACGACGTCTACCGGATCCGGGCGGTGGTCTCGGACTGGATCGCGCGCGAGGACGTCGAGGTCGTGCTCGTCACCGGGGGTACGGGCCTGACCGGGCGTGATGGCACGCCGGAGGCGGTCGCGGTGCTGCTGGACAAGGAGATCGAGGGGTTCGGGGAACTGTTCCGGCAACTGTCCTGGGAAGAGATCGGCACGGCCGCGCTCCAGTCCCGCGCCCTGGCCGGCGTGGCCAACGGCACCTACCTGTTCTGCCTGCCGGGCTCCACGGGGGCCTGCCGCACGGCCTGGGACCGCATCCTCGCACACCAGCTCGATGCCCGTACCCGCCCGTGCAACCTGGCCATGATGCGGCCGCGCCTGCGCGAACGCTGACCCCGGCCCAGCAGCCTGTCGGACTTTGGCCGGATCTACTGCGCCGGCGGGAGAGCGGTCCTAATTTCCCCGATTTCTCGTTGCGTAGTGCCCACTATGCGCCTCGAAATCGTGAAAATTAGCCCTCGCTCTCCCACCTTGCTCGCTACGATCCCCAAAGTCCGACAGGCTGCTAGCCCCTCGGACTTTGACCGCATCTACTGTGCTGGCGCGGGGCCGGGAACCCAGTAACCGTCGAAGTCCTGCAGGTCCTCTTCGCGCAGCCGTCCCCTGACGTACAGGCCCTCGAGCGTGGCCCGGTCGAAGAAGACCGGTCGGCCGCTGTGGCGGTCGAGGTAATGCCAACGTCCCGCGAGCACCAGCTCGAACAGGGTGACCATGAAGTCGTCGAAGCGGATCCGGTGTTCGCGCGACAGGCTGCGGATGTCGTTGAGCCGCAGGCCACGTCCCTTGCGCTGGCTCGTCTCGCGCGCCAACGCCTCCAGGGCCACGTCCCAGGGCAGCACTTCGATCTCTTCGTCCATCGTCGCTCTCGCCTTGGTGGGAGGTCACAAGGAGATCGGCCGGATGCCGATGCGCTTCAACCGTTCACGAACAGCCAGGCGATCCAGCCCAGGACGCCGACCAGGGCGGCATACTGCAAGAGGATGCACAGCATGGGCATGCTGGCACAGGTCTCGTGGAAGGGGCAGCGACGAAAGGGGCAGCGGGCCAAAGGACGACCTCCTCGGTTCAAGTACCGCGTGAAGATGTGGCAGCAAGGATAGGGATTCCTTGACCTGGATCACTTGACCGAACATGGAATTCGCGTACCGTGCGGAGAAGTGCCCGATCGCCTTCGAGAAACCTCGGGATGGTCTACGGAAGCCACGGCAACAGGGAGCAGCCCATGACGAAAGATCCCCGCACCCCTTCCACGCCGCTGAGTTTGCGTTCCCGCCTGTGGGTGCACGTGCATCACCTCGCCATCGCGGCCACGATCGCCTGGGTCTTCTGGCTCTTCCTCCACGGGCGCTGAGCCCGGAATCCGCGCCGGCGGCGCCGGACTCGGGGATCAGGTACAGCAGGAAGGGCGCTGGAGCGTGCTTTCCACTTCCTCGCGCTTGTCGCGGCCGGCCAGCAGCTCGATGAGCTTGAGCGCGAAATCCATGGCCGTGCCCGGTCCCCGGGAGGTCACCACCTTGCCATCCTGTACCACGGGCGCGGACTCGAGCTGCAGGCCGGGGACCTCCAGGCCCTCGAGGACGCCGGGATAGCTGGTGGCATGGCGGCCGTCGAGGAGGCCGGCATGCGCCAGGACCTTGGGCGCGGCGCAGATGGCCCCCACGTAGTGCCCGCTGGCCAGGTGGCGGCGCAGGAGCTCGCGGATGCGCGGATCCTGGTCGAGGTGATCGGCCCCGGGAAGCCCCCCGGGCAGTACCACCATGTCGAAATCCCGATCGGCCACGGCATCGAGCGTGGTGTCGGGGAGGAGCACCGTGCCCCGCGAGGCACGCACCGGGCCCTCTTCCAGGCCGGCCGTGATCACCTCGATGCCGGCACGCCGCAGCAGGTCGACGATGGTGATGGCCTCGAGTTCTTCGCAACCCTGGGCCAGGGGGACGAGGACAGTCGCCATTGTTGATCCCTCGCGTATTGCTGTTGCACCAACACGCCCACCGGGACCAGGCGGATGCCTTCCGCCTGGAGCCGGGGGAGTTCCCGGGCAAGGATTCTAATCGTCTCGGGGCGCGGATGCCCAATGGCCAGGGCGCTGCCCCGGCGACGGGCCAGCGCCAGCAGGCGATGGAACTCCCGCTCCACCTCCGCCGCCCCCGGGGCCGGGTCGAGGAAGACGTCGCGCCGGCGGCTGGGCAGGTGCTGTTCGAAGGCCATGCGCCGCGCCACCGTGAACGGCGTGGTGCGGCTGTCGATGAAGAACAGGCCCCGGCGGTGCAGCTCCTGCATGAGCCAGGTCATGTGACCGGGATGGCGGGTGAGCAGGCTGCCCATGTGGTTGTTCACGCCGACCGCGTACGGTACCCGGGCGAGATCGTCCGCGAGGGTGTGCAGCAGCGCCGTGCGGGTCATGTCGAGCGTGAGGCCACCACGATCGAGCGGCCGCTCGGCGGCCGATTGCATCGGCAGATGCAGCAAGACTTCCTTGCCCGCGGCGTGTGCCTCGCGGGCGAGGGTGGCGGTATGGGGCGCATAGGGCAGGAAGGCGCAGGCCACGGGCCCGGGCAGGTCGATGACCGCGCGCCCGGCGTCCAACACCCGCCCCAGGTCGTCGATGAGGATGGCGATGCGGGGCGGCGCCTCGGCGCGTGCCGACCCCGCCAGGAAGGTGCACAGCCAGAGGAGGTGCCCCAGGCGGCGCCAGCGCCACGCGCGCGGTTTCATCGATGCGCCTGTTCCCCGAGCAGCGCCAGCCCCCGCAGCAGGTTCAGCGCCTCGTGCAACGCGAAGTCCTTCTTGGCGAGCTCGGCGTCGGAAAAGGCCGGCTTCTTCACGGCGGCGGGGGACTTCTTGCGCTTCTGCGGATGCCCGTTCGCCAGGTGGTGGGAGAGGTCCTTCTCCTTGATCGGTTCGAAACCGGTCTTCACCTCGGCGACCCGGACGTTGGGCAGCTCGATGTCGGGCTTGATGCCTTCGGCCTGGATGGAGCGGCCCGATGGGGTGTAGTAGCGGGCCGTGGTGAGCTTGAGCGCCGCCCCGCCCCCGAGGGGGATGATGGTCTGCACCGAGCCCTTGCCGAAGGTCTGCTGGCCCATGATGATGGCGCGATGCTGATCCTGGAGGGCGCCGGCGACGATCTCCGAGGCCGAGGCCGAACCCTGGTTGACCAGGACCACCAGCGGTGCCCCGTCGAGAATGTCGTCCGGGGTGGCGTTGAAACGCAGCCGCGAGTCCTCCACCCGTCCCTCGGTGTAGACGATCAGACCCTTGCGCAGGAAGGCATCGGCCACCGCCACCGCGGCGTTGAGCACACCCCCGGGATTGTTGCGTAGATCGAGCACCAGGCCCTTGAGATGGCCGCCGGCCTCCTTGCGCAGGCGTGCGACGGCCTCGTGCAGGGAGTCCCCGGTACGCGACTGGAAGGTCGAGATGCGCACGTAGCCGAACCCGTCCTCGAGCATGCGGCTGCGCACGCTCTTGACCCGGATGATGTCCCGCACGATCGTGATCCGGATCGGCTTCTCCCTGCCCTCGCGCACGATGGTGAGGGTGATCTTGGTGCCCGGCTTGCCGCGCATGACCTTGACGGCCTCGGTGAGGGTCATGCCCTTGACCGGCTTGTCGTCGAGCTTGATGATCAGGTCCCCCGCCTTGACGCCCGCCCGTTGCGCGGGGGTGCCGTCGATCGGTGCGATCACCTTGACGAAGCCGTTCTCCATGCCGACCTCGATGCCCAGCCCGCCGAATTCGCCGGTGGTCCCCACGCGCAGTTCCTTGAACTCGTCGGGATCCAGGTAGGCCGAATGGGGATCGAGCCCGGTCACCATGCCGCGGATGGCGTTCTGGATCAGGGTCTTGTCGTCGATCGGCTCGACGTAGTCGCTCTTGATGCGCGCATAGACGTCGGAGAAGACGCGCAGCTCGTCGAGGGGCAGGGCGCTGCGCGCGGCATGCTCGGGACGGCGATCGGCGAACACGCCCTGGCCGAGGCTCAGGGCCAGGCCGAGAAAGGCGCCCGCGAAGACCAGTCCCACGTTCTGCTTGGTGAATTTCATGCGGTCACCGTTTGCGTTGTCGCGGATTCGGCGAGCAAAGTTCCAGATTGGCGGCAACATAGCACAAGCCCGCATAGTGCACCAAGGGCTTCGAGGCATGGCGGATTTGCAGCCGGGCTCACCGCGCCGCACGCCGCCCCCCGGGTGC
>RFHK01000034.1 GCA_003695825.1 Gammaproteobacteria bacterium
ACGCGCCGGGCGTCTTCGAGGAAGGGCCCCAGTTCTTCGAGCAGCAGCGCCTGGGGGCCGTCGACCAGGGCCTGCTCCGGGGCCGGGTGGAAGTCCACCAGCACCATGTTCGCGCCCGCGATCAGGCCCTGGGCGGTGGCGTGCACGATCTCGAGGATCCCGTCCGGTGCCCGCTGCCGGCTGCCCACCGAGTGGGAAGGATCGATGCACACGGGCAGGCGGGTCAGCCGCTTGACCACGGGTACGTGCGCGAAGTCGACGAAGTTGCGGTGCGGGTCGCCCAGGTGGGTCTTCATGCCGCGCAGGCAGAAGACGATCCGGGTATTGCCCTCACTGGCCAGGTATTCCGCGGCGTTGAGCGACTCCTCGAGCGTGATCCCGAAACCGCGCTTGAACAGGACCGGCATCTCCGTCTGGCGCCCGGCGGCCTTGAGCAACTCGAAGTTCTGGGTGTTGCGCGTGCCGATCTGCAACATCACGGCGGTCGGGTGGCCGGTCTGTTCGAGGGCCTCGCGGATCTCGTCGATGTGTGCCTCGTGCGTCACCTCCATGGCGATCAGCCGGATCCCGTGCTTGCCCGCCAGTTCGAACACCCAGGGCAGGCACGACTTGCCCAGCCCCTGGAAGGAATAGGGGCTGGTGCGCGGCTTGTAGGCCCCCATGCGTGTGCAGACCTGCCCATGGGCCTCGAGCGCCGCCATCATCGCCTCCACGTGCTCCGGTGTGTCCACCGCGCACAGGCCGGCGAAGATGTTGAGGTTCTCCTGGCTGAAGATCACGCCGTTGGCCTCGAACTCGAAGCCCGGCTGCTGGTCGGCATGGCGGCCGATGATCCGGTATTCTTCCGAGACCCGGACCACGCGGTCGACCGCCGGCAACTGGGCCATCTCCTCCACGGAGAGTCCCGAGGTGTCGCCGATCAGGTAGATCTCGGTCAGCAACTGCCGGGCCCCGCGCACCTGGTGGGTGCGCACCTGGATGCCCGGCAGCCGTTCGAGGTAGGCCATCAGTGCCTGGTGTTCGGGTGCCTCCGGCCCGACGTTGGGTTCGAGAATGAGGATCATGGTGCGACCCTTCCCGTGGTGTCCGCGTGGTCCGCTGCTATGAGGATATCAGGATAATGGATGAGTCGTGCGCTTCGAGGCCCGAAGAGCGGCTGCTCCGGTTCGACCGTGAGCACCTGTGGCATCCCTATGGCTCCATGACCGACCCGATCCCGGTCTGGCCGGTGCGCGAGGCCGAGGGGGTGCACCTGGTCCTCGAGGACGGCCGGCGGCTGATCGACGGCATGGCGAGCTGGTGGGCGGTCATCCACGGCTACCGGCACCCACGCCTGGTCGCCGCGCTTCGGGAACAGGCCGGGCGCCTTTCGCACGTCATGTTCGGTGGCCTCACCCATGGTCCTGCCGTGGCCCTGGGGGAACGCCTCGTGCGGCTCACCCCCGAACCCCTGCAGCACGTCTTCTTCGCCGATTCCGGCTCGGTGGCCGTGGAGGTGGCGATGAAGATGGCGCTCCAGTACCGCATCGCGCGGGGAGAGTCCCGGCGCCGGCGGTTCCTGGCGTTGCGCCACGGCTACCACGGCGACACCTTCGCCGCCATGTCGGTCTGCGATCCCGAGGGGGGTATGCACCACCTGTTCACCGGCTTCCTCCCGCACCAGTACTTCGCCCCGGCGCCCCGTTGCCGTCCCGGCGAGGATCCGACGCAGGACCTGGCCGCGTTCCGGGAAGTGCTCCTGGCCCATGGAGAAGAGATCACGGCCGTCATCCTCGAGCCGGTGGTGCAGGGGGCCGGGGGCATGCGCTTCTACAGCCCGGACTACCTGGCCGGGGTGCGGCGGCTGTGCGACCGGCACGGCGTGCTCCTCATCGCCGACGAGATCGCCACCGGCTTCGGGCGCACCGGGACCCTCTTCGCCTGCGAGCAGGCCGGCATCGCCCCCGATCTCCTGTGCGTGGGCAAGGCCCTCACCGGCGGCATGCTCACCCTGGCGGCCACGCTCTGCACCACGGAGGTCGCCGCGACGATCAGCCGGGGGGAACCGGGCCTGTTCATGCACGGGCCCACCTTCATGGCCAACCCCCTGGCCTGCCGCGTGGCCTGCGAGAGCATCGACCTGCTCCTGGAAGGGGACTGGAAGGCGCGGGTGCGCCGGATCGCGCAGGGGCTGGAGGCGGGGCTCGCGCCCTGTCGCGCGTTGCCGGGTGTGCGCGACGTGCGGGTCCTGGGGGCCATCGGCGTGGTGGAGCTCGACCACCCGGTGGACATGCATGTGCTGCCCGGCCGCTTCGTCGAGCGCGGCGTGTGGGTGCGTCCCTTCCGCAACCTGGTCTACGTGATGCCGCCGTTCGTCATGGAGGACGACGACCTGGAGCGGCTCACCGCCGCGATCTGCGAAGTGGTGGCACTGGAGGCTCACGCCTCGTCGAGCCAGCGGGAGAGCAAGCCCGCGTAGGCATCGATGCGGCGGTCGCGGAAGAAAGGCCACAGGCGCCGGACCTGGGCGCTGCGCTCGAGGTCGATCTCCACGACCGTCACGCCGGGTGCGTCCGTGGGCAGTTCGGCGAGCAATTCTCCCTGGGGACCGCAGGCGAAGCTCGCGCCCCAGAAGCGGATCCCTTCGCTTTGGCCCCCGGGGTCCGGCTCGGTGCCGGTGCGGTTGACCGCCACCAGGGGCAGGACATTGGCCACGGCATGGCCCCGCTGGACCAGGCGCCAGGCCTCGAACTGGCGCTGCCGTTCCGCCTCGCTGTCCCGGGGATCCCAGCCGATGGCGGTGGGGTAGACCAGGAGTTCGGCCCCGGCGAGGGCCATCAGGCGGGCGGCTTCCGGGAACCACTGGTCCCAGCACACCAGCACGCCCAGGCGACCGAGCGAACAGTCCACCGGCCGGAATCCCAGGTCGCCGGGCGTGAAATAGAACTTCTCGTAGTAGCCCGGGTCGTCCGGGACGTGCATCTTGCGGTAGCGCCCCGCCAGGCGCCCGTCGCGCTCGATCACCACGGCGGTGTTGTGAAAGACGCCGGGTGCGCGCCGCTCGAACAGCGAGCCCACGATCACCAGGTCCAGGCGCCGCGCGAGCGCACCCAGACGCCGGGTGCCGGGACCGGGTACGGGTTCGGCGTGCTCGAAGTGCCCCGGGTCCTCCACCTGGCAGAAGTAGGGGCCCTGGTGCAGCTCGGGCAGCACCGCCAGTTCGGCGCCGGAGGCGGCGGCTGCTTCCAGCCCGGCCTCCACGGCGGCCCAGGCGGCCTCACCCGGTGCCGGCAGCGCGAGCTGGACGAGGGCTACGCGGCATCGGCGCACGGCTTCACGCCTCCCGGCCCGGCTGCCCGGGGGACAGCACGCCACGGCCCAGGGGCAGGGTGGCGCAATGGAGGGCCCCCTTCTGGCGGACGAGGATGCGCGCCGGGACCGGGATCAGTGCCCGATCCGGGAAGGCGCGCTCGAGCCGCTCCAGGACCCGCACGTCCTGCGGGTCGTCGTAGGCGGGCACGAGCACGGCCTGGCGCAGGATGAGGAAATTCACGTAGCTGGCCGGCAGGCGCTCGCCCGCGTGATGGAGCGGGGCGGGCAGCGGGAGGGGCAGCAGGGTATAGGGCTTGCCATCGGGCCGGCGCAGCGCGCGCAGCTCTTGCTCCATCGCGGCCAGTGCATCGTGGTGTTCCCGGTCGTGGGGATCCGCCTGGCAATAGGCGATGGTGGTCGGGTTGCAGAATCGGGCCAGCATGTCCACGTGGCCGTCGGTGTCGTCGCCCGCCAGGCGGCCCTCGGTGAGCCAGAGTACCCGCCGGGTACCGAAGACCCGGGCGAAGACGGCCTCCCAGCGCTCCCGGGTCATGCCCGGGTTGCGGTTCTCCTCCAGCAGGCAGCGTTCCGTCACCAGCAGGCTGCCGGCGCCGTCGCTGTCGAAGGCCCCGCCTTCGAGCACCAGGTCGTGGTGACGCAGGGGCGTCTCGCCGAAGGCCCCGGCGGCGAAGAGGCGGGCGGTGGCCTGGTTGTCGTCCGCGTAGGGATAGCGTCGGCCGTAACCGTTGAACTGGAAATCCTCGAGGAAGGGGCGTGTCCCCTCGTAGACGGTCACCGGGCCGTAGTCGCGGATCCAGGTGTCGTTGGTCGGGATGGTGAAGAGGCGTACCGCGTCGAGTTGCACCTCGGAGTGCAGGAGGCGGTCGGCGACATGGGCGCGGTGGGCCTCGTCCCGGCACAGGACGAGCAGGGGTTCCTGGTCGGCGATCGCCACGGCCAGCCGGTCGTAGACGGCCTCCACCTCGTCGATACAGGGCCCCCAGTCGCTGTCGGGATGGGGCCAGACGATGAGCACCCCGTCGTGGGGTTCCCACTCCGCGGGCAGGCGCGCTTCCATGCGGGATCAGCGCCTGGGCGGTCGGGGGTGGTGCCGCACCGCGTGGATGGCCCGGTCGCGCTCGAAGTAGACGGTCAGGCCGTCGTAGATCCAGCGCGTGATGGGCGGGTCCCCCACGGCGGGCAGGACCTTGCGCGGCGGGCCGAGCCGCTGGCGCACCGCGTCCATGGTCAGCCCGCGCAGGTCGTCGTGGACCCCGGGGGCGGCGGGTACCTGGAGGCGGTCCGCGGTGGCCGGGACGGTGCCGAGGGCCAGCAGGATGGCGAGCGGCAGGGCGATAGCGAATCGGTTCATGCGGTCATCCCCATCGAAAGCCTCTTCCCCGCATGGTACACCAAGGCGGCGTGCGGGGTCGCGCGTCCTCGTGCAGGACTCGGATGCGCATGGGTATAGGCGGCTGCGGCGCGGAGGACTTGAGTACGGCCCCTGGCTCCTGGAGGGATCCCGGCCAGCGTCCCGACGGCGGCCGGGAGACGCCCGCTGCAGGCGTGGTGGGCACAGCCTCGGCGGCGCGGCAGGCACGCCCCGCGGTAAAGGTTCCGGGGCGGCCGCCGACATCCGGGACATGAGCCGCATTCTGCTTTGGCTGTCGGCCTGGCTGGTCACCGTGCCCGCCGCGGCGATGACCCAGCACTTCGAGGCCCCCTACGACGAGGCCGCCTGGCAGGTCCAGGCCGGCGGGGGCGAATGCCGCCTGGTGCAGAAGATCCCCTTCTACGGCCGGGCGGAATTCTACCAGGCCGACGGGCAACCGCTGGCCTTCCGGCTCTACGTGAACCGCCTGCCGGAACGCATCGCCGTGGCGCACATCCTCTCGGTGCCGCCGCCGTGGAAGCACGATGCCCGGCCGCGGGACCTGGGGCGGGCACGGTTGCTCGCGAGCCTCAATCCCCTCGAGTTCGAACGTGCCCTGGCCCTGCGCCTGCTCTACGAGCTGCAGGAAGGCATGTATCCCGCCATCCGCTACCGCGACCTGGCCGACGGGCGCGACCAGGTCGAGGTGCTGCTTTCCTCCCTGCGCATCCGCGACGCACTGCCCCGGTTCCAGCGCTGCGTGGCCGGGCTGATCCAGCTCGACTTCGACATCCTCAAGGAACACGTGCTCCATTTCGAGACCGACAGCTACCTGCTGGACTATCGCCAACGCCGCATCCTGGACCGCTTCATCCGCGACTACCGGCGCATGCGCGGCCGGGGCGTGGAGCGGATCGTACTGGGCGGGCACGCCGACGAGCGCGGCACCGATCGGTACAACGACCGGCTGTCGCTGCGGCGCGCCCTGGAGGTCAAGAAATACCTCGTACGCCGGGGTATCCCGGCTTCCCGGATCGAGGTCCATGCCTACGGTGAACGCTGGCCGGTCCGCAAGGGGCACGACCGGCGCAGCTGGGCGGCCAACCGCCGGGTGACGGTCTGGTTCGCCCGGCGTCCCGCCGCCCTGGCCCGGCGCGACTGATCCGGATGCGGGTATAATCCCGCCGCATGTTCCGTCCCTACGAGATCTTCATCGGGCTGCGCTATACGCGCGCCAAGCGCCGCAATCACTTCATCTCGTTCATCTCCCTGATCTCGATCCTCGGCATCGCGCTGGGCGTGACGGCCCTGATCACCGTGCTCTCGGTCATGAACGGGTTCGAGGGCGAGCTGCGCACCCGCATCCTGGGCATGGCCGCCCATGTCATCGTCAGTGGCCCACCGGAGGGGATGGCGGGCTGGCAAGTGCTGGCCCGCGAGGTCGCCGGAACCCCCCATGTGATCGGCACGGCGCCCTTCGTACGCCAGGAGGCCATGCTCACCCACGGCCAGACCGTGAGCGGGGCGGTGCTGCGGGGCATCCTGCCCGATCGGGAGCCGCACGTCTCGACCATCCACGCCCATATGGTCCAGGGATCGCTCGAGGCTCTGCGCCCCGGGCGGTACGGCATCGTGCTGGGACGCGATCTGGCCCTGGCGCTGGGGTGCCAGCCGGGCGACCGGGTCACGGTCATCAGCCCCCAGGCGCGGCTCACCCCGGCCGGTTACCTGCCCCGGCTGCGGCGCTTCACCGTCGTGGGCATCTTCGAGGTGGGGATGTACGAATACGACCGCGGCGTGGCCCTCGTGCACCTGGCCGACGCCCAGCGCCTCTTCCACCTGGGCGAGCGGGTGAGCGGCCTGCGCCTGCGCCTGGACGACCTCTTCCTCGCCCCCCGGGTGGTCGAGGCACTGCGTGAGCGCTTGCCGCCCGACCTGCAGGTCGTCGACTGGACCCGGCAGCATGCGAATTTCTTCCGGGCCATTCGCACCGAGAAGCGCGTCATGTTCGTGATCCTGACCCTGATCGTCGCCGTGGCCGTCTTCAACATCGTCTCCACCCTGGTGATGGTGGTCACCGACAAGCAGGCCGACATCGCGATCCTGCGTACCCTGGGCGCCACGCCCCGTTCCATCATGGGCATCTTCATCGTCCAGGGCCTGGTCATCGGGCTGTCGGGCACCCTCCTGGGAGGCGTGGGCGGGGTGCTCCTGGCCCTCAACGTGGAGACCCTGGTGCCGGCCATCGAGCACTTCTTCCACGTCCAGTTCCTTCCCGCCGACGTCTACTACATCAGCGAGCTGCCCTCCGAGCTCCACTGGTCGGACGTCTGGAAGATCTCCGGCATGGCCTTCTTCCTCACCCTGCTCGCCACGCTCTACCCGGCCTGGCGGGCCTCCCGCACCCAACCGGCGGAGGCCTTGCGCTATGAGTGAACCGGTGATCGCCTGCCGGGGCCTGTGGCGGGTCTTCCGCCAGGGTGCCGTGGACGTCGAGGTGTTGCGCGGGGTCGACCTGGAGATCCGGCCGGCCGAGAGCCTGGCCATCGTGGGGGCCTCGGGGAGCGGCAAGAGCACCCTGTTGCATCTGCTCGGGGGGCTGGACACGCCCACTGCCGGCGAGGTCTACGTGGCCGGGGAGAACATGAACCGCCTCGATGACGCCCGCCGGGGCCGGTTACGCAACCGGGCCCTGGGATTCGTCTACCAGTTCCACCACCTGCTGCCCGAGTTCACGGCACTCGAGAACATCGCCATGCCCTTGCTGATCCGCGGCGATTCGACCGCCGAGGCCCGGCGCAGCGCGGCGCGGTTGTTGAAACTGGTGGGCCTGGCCGAGCGGGCGCGCCACAAGCCGGGCGAGCTCTCCGGGGGCGAGCGCCAGCGGGTGGCCATCGCCCGCGCCATGGTCACGCGACCACGCTGCCTGCTCGCCGACGAGCCCACGGGCAACCTGGACCGCGGCACGGCGGCCCAGGTCTACGAGGCCCTGCTCGAGCTGAAGGAACGGGAAGGGACCGCCCTGGTCCTGGTGACCCACGATCCCGATCTCGCGGCCCGCATGGACCGGGTGCTTCGGCTCGAGGACGGGCGCCTGTCGGCGATGTGAGTGCCCCGCACAGTGCACCGAGGTGGAACGGGCAGGATCATCGCCTTGACGGAGGCTTGAGAGGGCTTCGTGCGGTTTTTACAAGCGTACGGTGGGTACCGCCCGCTTCCGCTCCGGTGCACTGTGCGGGCCGGGATCCTGCTCGGGGCGTTTCGGTTCGCGCATCCGTACCACGGGCGCGTACGCCTGCCTCGAAGCGGGAGCCGTGCGCCGGGCGTTCCGGCGTGCCTGCTTGCGCAGCACGTACCAGCGCCACAGGAAACGGACGATGACATAGCCCACGCCCGCCAGCAGCGTACCCAGCACCAGGCTGCCGGTCAGCAAGGGGACCCAGATCGCTTCGAAATGCGCCAGCAACGCCTTCCAGTTCGCCAGGTCCGCGACCACCGGGGGTTTGCCGAGCAGGTAGCAGCCGAACAGGTAGGCGGCGAAGAACACTGGCGGGATGGTGAGCGGATTGGTCAGCCAGACCAGCACCACGGCGGTGGGAAGGTTGGCCCGGAACAGGATGGCGAGGGCGGCGGCCGCCACCATCTGACCCGGCAGGGGCAGCAGGGCGCAGAACAGCCCGATGGCCACCCCGCCGGCGAAGGAACGGCGGTTGAGGTGCCACAGGTTCGGATCGTGCAGCCGGTGACCGAAACGCCGGATCCACGGGTGGCGACGCACCTCGCGGGAGTCGGGCAGATAGCGCTGGATGAGGCGTTTCGGCATGAGGAGCCCCCCTTTCGGGATTTCGTCATTATACTCTTCTCGTACCGCCGTGGCGGCGCGTCTCCCACCATGGCGGTACCCTCCATATCGGTCCCGGGCTTGAAAACCTGAAGCCGGCCGTTATGCTCCTCCGGCGACCAGGGAAGGTCGCAACACCATGGCAGGATTCCTCTTCGCAGCAGGTTGCCTGCTGTGGCAGGTCGTCGGCCTGCCCGGCGGGCGCACGGCGGTGGCGGTCGCCTTGCTGGCGATTGGTGCGGCCGGCGTTCCACGGGGCCGGGGAGTGGCACTGGTCCTGGCCGGGCTGGCCTGGACCGCCTGGCAGGCCGGCCAATACCGGGCGGCGTGGTTGGACCCGGCGCTGGCCGGCCGAGACCTGGTGATCACCTGCCGCATCCAGGACTTCCCCGGGTACCGGGGTGGTGCCTTGCGCTTTCCCTGCCGGACGCTCGGCGCGCACCGGGTCGACGGGGGTGCCCCGGTACGCCACCTGCCGCCCCGCGTGCGCCTGGTCTGGTACGGGCCTCCCCGACGGCTTCAGCCCGGGGAGGTGTGGGTCCTCGGCGTCCGGCTCAGGCCCCCGGAGGGGATGCGCAACCCGGCCGGTTTCGACTATGCCGCCTGGCTGTTCCGCCAGGGGTTCGGGGCCACGGGACGGGTGCTCGCCTGGCCCGCGCCCCGGCGGCTCGCCGACCGGGCCGGCCCGGTCGATCGGCTCCGGCGCTGGTTCGCCGGGCGCCTCGAGGCCGTCGGCCCCCTGCCGACCGAAGACCTGCTGCGCGCCATCACCCTCGGCATCCGCGACCGGCCCGCCACGGAGGCCTTCCGGCGCACGGGCACGGCGCACCTGCTGGCGATCTCCGGGTTGCATGTGGGGCTGGTCTCCGGCTTTTTCATGCTCCTGGTGCGTGGACTCTGGCGCCGCAGTGCACGCCTGTGCGCACGCCTCCCGGCACCCCGGGCGGCGGCCGCCGCCGGGCTCCTGGGCGCGGTGGGCTACGCCGCCCTGGCCGGCTTCTCCCTGCCCACGCAACGCGCGGCCGTCATGCTCGGGGCCCTCCTGGGAATGCGCCTGTGCGGGCGCGTACTGCGGCCGGGGCAGGCGGTGTCCCTGGCCCTGGGTGCGGTGCTGGTGTGCGATCCCCTGGCGCCGGCCGGCCCCGGATTCTGGCTGTCGTTCGTGGCGGTGCTGGCACTGTGGCTGATCGCCCGGGACAGGCCGCACGGGGGCGGGTTGGGGGTCCGCCTGCGTCGGGCCCTGCAGGTGCAGTGGCGCCTGTCGTTGGCGATGGTACCCCTGACCTCGCTGCTCTTCGACCAGGTACTCTGGCTCTCGCCACTGGCCAACCTGGTCGCCGTGCCGTTCTTCGGGATGGTCGTCCTGCCCCTGGCCCTGTTCGGGATGCTCGGGCTCGCCCTCACCGATCACGCCGCCGGGGTACTCTACCTGGCCGGCCGGCTGGCCACGGACCTGGCGGGGCTGTTGGAGCGGCTGGCCGAATTGCCGCAATCCCGGCTCTGGTGGCATCCCCCGCCCGGCACGGCCTGGGCCCTGGTGCTCGCGGTGGCCCTGTGGCTCCTGCCGCGGGGGGTCCCCGGGCGCCGCGCGGCGGCTTTCCTGTTGCTTCCCGTCTTGCTCCCGGCCCTGTCCGGGCCGCTCGCCGGGCACTTCGAGCTGATGCTGTTCGATGTCGGCCAGGGCCTGGCGGCTGCGGTGCGTACCCAGGGTCACCTGCTGGTCTACGACACCGGCTGGCGCTCCCGGTCCGGGTTCGACACAGGGCAGGCGGTCGTGCTGCCCTGGATCCTGCACCAGGGACTGCGCCACGTGGACATCCTGGTGGTGAGCCACGGGGATCTCGACCATCGGGGCGGGGCCCGGTCCCTGGACCGGGCGCTGCCCGTCTACCGGGTGCTCACCAGTGCCCCGGAACGGATCGGGTGGCGGCGGGTCACGGCCTGCCGCGACGGCCAGGCCTGGTCCTGGGACGGGGTCCGTTTCCGCGTGCTCGCCCCCGCGGGTGGGAGCCGGGGGAACGATGCCAGTTGCGTGCTCCAGGTGGAGACCGCCGACGGTCGCCGGCTGCTGCTCACGGGCGACCTGGAACGGTCGGGGGAACGGCGGCTGGTGGCGCGCCACCCGGTGCTGGCGTCCGAGGTGCTGCTGGTACCGCATCACGGCAGCGTCACCTCCTCGAGCCCGGACTTCGTGCGTCGCGTCCACCCGTGTCATGCCCTGGTCTCTGCCGGGCGCCACCGCCATGGCCGTTTCCCCGCGTCCTCTGTCCTGGACCGCTACCGGGACCTGGGCAGCCGGATCTGGATCACGGCACGCCTGGGTGCGATCCAGTGTCGCCTGGGTGGGCCCGAGGCCGCGGTCTGCCGCGCAGCCGCCGCGCCCTTTCCCGGGCTCCCGGCCCGATCCCGGTCGCGGGCGGGCGCACAGGCGCGACCCTGCCGGGGCGTGCACGCGGCCCTTTGGGATGGATGAAAACCCCGGTCCAACATCGTATGATGGCGCGGTTCGAACGACACGGCGGGGATGTGACGACGTGATCGAGCTGGTGATGAAGGGTGGGCTGCTGATGTGGCCGATCCTGGCCTGTTCGGTGGCCGCACTGGCCATCATCGTCGAGCGGTTATGGATGCTGCGCATGCACCGCGTGCTCCCCCCGCACCTGGTTGCGCGCATCTGGCAGTGGGCGCGCAACGGCGAACTCGACGCCGCCCGCCTGCAGCAGATCCGCTCGGGTTCCCCCCTGGGGCGTGTGCTCGTCGCCGGCCTGGTCAATCGCCACCATGACCGTGAGATCATGAAGGAGGCCATCGAGGACGCCGGCCGCCAGGTGGTACTGGAACTGGAGCGCTACCTCAACACGCTGGGTACGATCGCTTCCATCGCGCCGCTGCTCGGGCTGCTGGGCACCGTGATCGGCATGATCAAGGTGTTCACCGCCATCACCACGCACGGGGTGGGAGACCCGGGCGTGCTGGCCGGGGGAATCTCCGAGGCGTTGCTCACCACCGCCGCCGGTCTCACGGTGGCCATTCCCAGCCTCATGTTCCACCGTTATTTCCGGGGAAAGGTCGAGATGCTCGTGGTGCGCATGGAAGAGGAGGCCATGAAGCTGGTCGAGGTGATGCACGGAGAACGGGAACGGGATCCGGACACGGAGACGCTGGCATCATGAACTTCCGCCCCTCGCGCGAGGAACCGCCCGCCGACGTCAACCTCACACCGCTCATCGACGTCGTCTTCCTGCTGCTCATCTTCTTCATGGTCTCCACCACCTTCGA
>RFHK01000035.1 GCA_003695825.1 Gammaproteobacteria bacterium
CCTGGTGGCTGACACAGATCGAGCGCGCACGGATTGTCTTGGTGCCGGCCATGGCGACGATCGGGCACGAAAATGATCGCCGGCCGGAGATCGGGGCGCCTGCGGACGGAGATCTCGTGCTCCGCCAGGGTGCGTTGCTCTGCCTGAGAATGTTCGATGAACTCGCCCGTGAGCAAAGGCGCAACCGGGACCACTGGTCCCGAGGGGGATGAGCATGCCGCATGCCGACCGGGATCTCTACCTGGTGGCCTACGACGTCTCGGATCCTTCACGGCTGAGGCAGGCGCTGCAGTCCGTCCGTGCATTTTCCGTGGGCGGGCAGCTCTCGGTGCATGAATGCTGGATGACCCAGGCAGAATGCGAAGCCCTCATCGAGCACCTGGTCGCTATCCTGAATCCAGCGGAAGACCGCCTGCTGGTCGTGCGCCTGGATCCCAGGCAGGAAGTGCTTGCCCTGGGACGGGCCGTAGCCCCGGAGGACCCGGACTGGTTCTATATCGGGTGAGGACCATGGCGACGCTGTACGTCGATCACAGGGATTCCGAGCTTCGGGCCGAAGGACGCGCGATCGCCCTCTACCGGGGAGAAGAGCGTATCCGGACCGTCCCTGTCGCCTTGCTCGACCGCGTCGTCATTGTCGGTACCGCGCGTTTCGACAGTACCGTGCTCGGCGTGCTCGCCGCGGGAAACGTGGTGCTGGCGGTCTGCAGTGCGCGCGATCCACGTCGTTGGGGCATTTTCACCGGCCCGATGCACGGCGATGCCCGCATCCGCATCGCCCAGGCACGGGTATTCCTCGACCGCCGGTTGCGGCTCGAAGTCGCCCGAACGATCCTCCATGGCAAGCTCGTTCGCTACCGCAGGTTTCTGCGTCAGGCGCTGAGACAGCGTGCCGATGCCCGATACCGCATCCAGCCCGCGCTCGATACCCTCCAGGGGGCACTGGAGCAGCTGCCGGGCATCACGTCGCTCGAACGGCTCAGGGGCCTGGAGGGTTCGACCGCGCACGCCTGTTTCTCGGCGTATGCGGCGCTGGTGCCGAGCGAGCTCGGGTTCAGGCAACGCATGCGAAGGCCGCCGCCTGATCCTGTCAACGCCTTGCTGTCTCTCACCTACACGCTGCTCCATGCCCGCGCGCACGCGATCCTGCACGGCGCGGGCATCGATCCTGCGGTCGGGATGCTGCACGATCCATCCCATGGACGCGCCTCGGCCGCGGCCGACCTGGTCGAGCTCTGGAGGGCGCACGCAGACGCCTGGGTCTGGCGGCTGCTGGCCAAGCGGGAAATCCGGCGCGAGCACTTTCGCGACGACGGCTTCTCCTGCCTGCTCGCCAAGCCGGGGCGCAGGAAATTCTATGTGCTGTTCGAGAACTGGGCACGGCACGTCGACCGTGCCATGCGCAGGCAGGTACGCCACGCGGTTCGCTTTCTGAGGGGGGTATACCATGGCGGTTAGGAACCGACGTGCGCTCTACCTTCATGCAAAGGAACCCGTGCGGGTCGTGGACGCCTGGCCGGCGCTGATGGTCTTCCAGGCCTCGCAGGCACCGCGCCTGATACCGCTCACGCGTATCTCCCGCATCGTGGCCTCGGGTGAGATCGAATGGGACCAGGAAGCCTTGATCGCGTGCATGCGTGCCGACATACCGATCATTCTGGTCGATTCCAAGCACTTCATCGTCGGATGGTTGACTCCGGCCCAGAGGCGGGAGGGCCCGCTTGCCCGCAGCCTGATCGAGAGCGGCCAGCGGGGCAGTTGGCGCAATGCGCTCGACAGTTGGCAGGCCGCCGAAGAGCGGCAGGGTATCCTGGCGTTGCTGAGATGCCTGAAGCGCCCCCCTTACCGCGAAGATCTGCGACCCGAGTCGTTCTGGCCACGGGCGCTGGCGCTGCTCGACCGGGACTGGTCCGGGACGACCAGGCGTGACGTGCAGGTTCTGCAGCCGTTCCTCTTCTCGTTGCTGAGCAGGATGCTCCTCGATGCCGGTGCACCGAAGGAATCGGTCGCCGCAGGGCGCAAGCACGGTATCATGATGCGTTTCTGGAACATCCTGCGGTGGGACCTGCTCATCCTGATTCACAGGTTGCATCTCGATCCGGGGCACCGCTGGAGCGGCCGTGATGCGGCGGCATGTTTCGAGTCCAACTCGGAGTTCTTCGTCCGGCGGATCGAGGACCTGATCGAAGAACTGGAGCAGGTGATCGACTACGTCGAACGGGTGCTGCCATGACCCAGGGCAAACGCGTACCCCATCTCGTCGCCTACGACATCCGGGATCCCTCGAGAGGGCAGCGTATCCTCAAGCTGCTCAAAGAGGAGGGTATTCCGATGCAATATTCCCTGTTTTTCTGCCAGCTCGATGCACGTCGCAGGCGCCGGCTCGCCCAGCACATCGAGCATCTGATCGACCCCCGGTGCGACGACGTCCGCTTCTATCCGCTTCCCTCGAACCCCTGGTACTACCGATGGGGTCGGGATGCAGTCCGCCTCGAGCACTTGCTGTTGGGACTCGACGACGGCGGTCTCTTCAGGCCGGAGATACCGGACAGCGAGGTGGAATAGGTCCCCCGAACCTGCTCCACGGATGCGCGCACACCTGGCATCGGATCGTGCGGTGCTGCGCCCCGTGCCGTGGAGATTCGCTTCCTGTCCCGTGCCGTCCGGTACCGCTCTCAACCTGGTTCCCCTGCCTCGTCCTCGGTCTGCTCCAGCGTACCGGTGGCGCTTTCCCTGAGGTGCAGGAGCTGATAGTGCAGGTTGTCCAGCGTGCGGTCCGGTTCGCGGAACCAGTCGGTCGACCAGACCCGCAGGATCTTCCAACCGAGCGATTCGAGTACCTGTTGTCGCAGCCGGTCCCGCTCACGCGCCGTCCGGCTGCTGTGGAACGCAGCGCCATTGCATTCGACCGCCGCCAGGAACCGATCCGGACGATCGGGATCGCGTACCGCGATGTCGACGAAGTACCCCGAGACACCCCATTGGGACTCACACGACCAGCCTCGCGCGGTCAATGCCTCGAGCACGGCTTCCTCGAAAGGACTGCCTGCCGGGCGGCCGGTCGGATGGCCGGGGTCCGTGGCGAGTTCCCCGGTCTCCAGGTAGCGCAGGAAGTCGTGTAACACCTGGACACCGCGCGGGGAATCGGGCCCTGCAACGATGTCCATGGAGCGCATGGAGGTCACCACGATCATCTTCTCCCGTGCCCGCGTGAACAGGACATTGAGGCGCCGCTCGCCACCTGGCAGGTTGATGGGTCCGAAACGTTGCGGCACACGCTCGCCGGGTTGGCGTGGCCCATAGGTGAGCGACAGGACCATGATGTCACGCTCGTCCCCTTGCACGTTCTCCAGGTTCTTGACGAAGACGGGTTCCGCGCTGTCTTCCCGGGCATCGAGGTGCACGCGCAAGGCATCGTTCTGCTCGGCGTAGCGCTCGAGCATGCGTTCGATCAGGTCTCGTTGCTGCTGGTTCATGGCCACGATGCCCAGCGAGTGGTCCGGCTGGGTCAACAGGTACTTCACGGCCAGCGCAACAACCTGCTCGGCCTCTTTCGAATTGACGTGTTGTTCGAAGACACCGTCTTCCACGTAGACGTGAACCAGGGCGGAATCTTCGTGGCCCGCCTGCGAATGGACGTGCCTCGCGGACGGGAAGAGCACGAGCCGGTTCCGGTAGAAATGGTGGTTGGAGAAGGCGATCAGGCGCGGATCGCGCGAGCGGTAGTGCCAGGTGAGGCTCCGCTGCGGAAGACCACCCAGGCACTCCAGGATGCTTTCCATGGAGACCGCGGGAACGTATTCTTCCAGGTCGTCGTCCTCCGTCGAGGCGAAACGCTGGAAAAAGGTCGTGGGGGGCAGCTGGTTTCGGTCGCCGACCACCACGGCCTGGGTGGCACGGGCCAGGCTTCCCAGCGCTTCCTCGGGAAGGATCTGCGAGGCCTCGTCCATGATGACGACATCGAACAGGCCGGGACGGCGCGGCAGAATGCGCGCCACGCTGTCCGGGCTCATGAGGAAGCAGGGCATCAGGGCCTTGAGCGCGGACTCTGCCTGTTGCAGTACCTGCCGCGGGCGCATGCGCGGACGGCGCTGGGACATCAGGTGTTCGATCAGCATCCCGTCGGTGCGCTCGATGACGCGCCTGCCCGTCATGCCGGCTGGAATGGGACGCTGGCAGAGCGCCCTGGCGATGCGCGCGGCGACAGCGTCGTTGAGTTGTGCATCCAGCAGCCGAAAGCGCTCCAGGTTTCTCTCCACCAGCAGGTCATCGGTGGCCGAGAGGATCGGAGACTCGTCGATCAATTCTCGTGCCAGGCTGGAGAAGACGAGGTAATGCAGCCCATCTTCCAGCCGGCCCGGAAGGAGCCTTCCCTGGATGAGCGCATCGATGAGGACGCCGGGTAGGCTGCTGTTGCGGACCTGGTCCATCAAGCGGGCCCAGTCCCTCAGGCGCTCCCGAGCTTCCAGTGCCCGCGCATTGCGTTCGACCAGCGACTGACAGCCCGGATCCGCGGCGCCTCCCCAGGCCGCGATGTCCAGGCCATGGGTCTCCACCATGCGGTGAGCCCCGTCGGCTGCCTGTGCGACGCATGCGGCCAGGGACGCTCCCTGCGAAGCCAGTTTCCCGAAGCGGCCGGCGTCGGGTGCGGCGCGCAGGACCCGACGCACGCCATCGGGCAGCGCGGCGTCCTCGAGCCACACGTCGAGCGACACCAGTGCGCGGTAGGGGTCCAGTGATGCAGCCTCCTCGTTCTCGCCCCGGGGATCCTGCAGCTGCAGTTCCTCGAGCAAGCGCCGGCGGGTACTGTCCACCTGGTGCCTGCGCTCGAGAAGGTCGAGCAGGTTGTCGAGCGACTCGCCGTCCTGCCATTCCGCCTGCCACGGCAGACAGAGGAGCCAGGCATGGAGTCGCTCGAGGGTCTCTTCCGGCTCGCCGTCCGGATCCTGGAGCGGAGCGAAGTGGCGCGCCAGTGCCTGGAACTGTTCCTGGAAGGTCGCCAATCGCTCGGTGAAGGCATCGAGTCGAGCACGGCGCTGGAGTTCCAGTACCTTGCGGTCGTCGAGCTGGAAGAGTGCCTCGGCGACGCCGGGCTGCGGACGCCAGCCCCAGCGTTCACGCACCGCCCTGTACCAGGTCCGCAACCGGGCATGCATCTCCAGCGGGACGCGTCCCTCGGCGTAGCCGGGCAGCATCGCGCCGGCCTCGGTGTCGGCGGCGAGGGCATCCCTGGCTTTCATCCAGCGCAGCAGTCGTGCGGTACTCTCGTATTGTTCACGAAAGCGGACGCGTGGCGCGGCGAGCGCACCCAGGCGCCGGCGCGCCGCACGCCAGCGCGAACGCAACCGGCCCAGCCATGGCGGGCTTTCCTGCAGCACGCGCACCATCGCCTCCACTTCCCGGGTCTCGGGCAGGTCCTCGAGCCGAAAGACGTGTTCCAGTTCATCGGCTTCCTGCCCGAGGCGGAGCCGTTCCTGCTCCAGGCGCGTGAGCAACGGGTCCAGTCGTGGATCGTCGTAGGCCGGGTTGCGCAGCGTCACGGCGGCCTCGGGAAGCGCGGCGAGCGTCTCCAGCACGGCGCGGAGGTTTTCGATCCGCTCGGCCACGGGCAGGGTGGACAACCAAGCCTGGAGCCCTTCGTCGAGCAGTGCGATGGTCTCTTCGGCCGCGTCCAGCAGGCCGGCGAGTGCGCCGGAGTGGTCACGCATGGCCTCGAGCGTGGCACGTTCGAGTGCACGGGATACGAGCCCTTGCCGCAATGCGGTCAACGCCTCCCGCGCCTGGTGCAGCCGGGGCTCTGAAGTGATCCAGTCCGGGGGCAACTTCCTGGACGAGAGCGCGGCCTCCAGTCGCCCGGCCTCGGCCTCCGCGGCGAACAGGCGACGGAGCCGGTGCAGGCGTTCCCCGTGCTCCGGCGACAGCCAGTGCCAGGGGAGGGACGCGTCCCCGGCCGGGAGCGGGCAGGCCGCCAGGTGCGATGCCAGGCGGTCCAGCGCCGCCAGGCCGAGGCCGCGGAGCTCGGCATCCGGGAAGCCGAACTCGGCCACAAGCGTGCCGAGTTGCGCGCACAATGCCTGCAGCGCCGCCTGCCAGGCCTCCAGGTCCGCCAGTGCCTGCCGGAAGTCGGCCTCGAGCAGACCCACGGCCTGCAGCCCGTACCAGGGATGGGCCGTGAGCGGGCGTTCCAGCCCGCCCAGGCTGGTCGCGGCACGGGTGGCCAGGAGGCCGGCCTCGGCAAAGCATTCCGATCGGGCCGGTGCCTTCCGGAAGTGTTCGCGGTCGAGTTCGGTGCTGGCGGCGTCGAGCAAGTCGAGCACGGCAGCCGGCAGCCTGCCACGGGCCAGCGCGGCTGCGCCCAGGATCTGGTGCGGTGTCAGCTCGGTGTCCTTCCAGGGCGTATGCAGGGTACGGACATAGCTGTCCAGCCAGTCGCGGACCGTGCGCCATTCCTGCACCCCGTCTTCTTCTGCGGGGCCTTGCTCCCTGCAGGCATCGATGCGCTGACGGATCTCGTCGAGCACCCGTCGCGTGCTCTTGCCCTGCTTGTGGAGATCCAGGCAGAAGACCCGCAGCCCGCGGTTCTCCAGGCGGCGCGCCACCACGTCCAGTGCCGCCTGCTTTTCGGCCACGAAGAGCACGGTCTTCCCCCGTTCCATGAGGGCCGCGATCAGGTTGGCGATCGTCTGGGATTTGCCCGTGCCCGGGGGTCCTTCCACGAGCAGGCTGCGCCCGGCCAGCACGTCACGGATCACTGCCTGCTGCGAGGCGTCGGCGTCGTGGATGAGCTGCAGGTCCTCGTCGGCGGCCTGCAGATCCTCGTCCCCGTCGGCTTCCGTGACCGGCCCCTCGTCCTCGTAACCCAGCGCCAGGCGTACCAGCGGGTGGTCGAGCAGGTCCCCGTCCCATTCCTCGGGATCCAGGTCGCGAAACAGCACGAGGTTGGTGAAATTGAACAGTCCCAGCAGAATCCGCCTGCGCAGCGACCAGCCCGGTTTCTCCTTCCGCAGCCATTGCGCCACCCGCCGGAGCCAGTGCTCGGCGCCTTCGCCGTCTTCCTGCTCGGGCAGGATCAGGCCGAAACGGTCGGCCAGCAGCTGGACCAGCGAATGGTTGATCTCCGGTTCGTCGCCGTTCCAGCGGATGCGGAAACGGCGCCGTTCCCGGCCCCGGCCACGGACGAGATCGACGGGGACCAGCAGCAAGGGGGCATGGCGGATGCGCTTCTGCTCGTTGCGGGGCGGCTCGTGCCACTCCAGGAAGCCGAAGGCAACATAGAGGATATGTGCCCCCGTCTCCTGGGCATAACCGCGGTATTCGCGGTACAGGGTGGTCAGGCGGTTTTCGAGTTCCTCGCGGAAATAGGGGGTCTGGATCTTCTTGTCCTCGTGGCGAGCAGCCAGCGTGCCATCCTCCGCGGTCCAGTCGAGTTCGGGCGCCATGTCGATGCCCAGCCACTTACCCCATTCCCGGGCCGTGGGGCGGCGATTCACCTCCTCTCGTTCTTGCCAGGCCGCGAGCGCCTCGGGGTCGGGTTCCGGTACGGGCATGAACTCGAGCAGGTGGCCCTCGTAGAGGTGCTCGTAGAGCGGATCGATGCGCTCGTCGACGACATGTACCTGCCTGCGGGTCCGGTCCTCCAGCGAGACGTGCAGCATGCGGTTGCGGTGGGGCTCCAGGTTGAGCAACCGCCTGCGAACCTGGTCGAGCGAGGCCTGGATGTCGGGCATGTCCATGGACAGGGCGCCCCCCTTGAAACCTACCGCGATGCATAGTCTAGCAGCCTGTCGGACTTTGGCCGGATCTACTGCGCCGGCGGGAGAGCGGTCCTAATTTCCCCGATTTCTCGTTGCGTAGTGCCCACTATGCGCCTCAAAATCGTGAAAATTAGCCCTCGCTCTCCCACCTTGCTCGCTACGATCCCCAAAGTCCGACAGGCTGCTAGCGCAGGGGCGCACCACAGGAGTTCGGCAAGCTTGCCATGCCTTCCCGGTCTCGGAATTTGCCCTAGAGTGGCGGCCCGATCGACAGCTTAGGGAGGAAGCGCCATGTACAAGCGGTTGCTGCTCGTGTTCACCCCCCTGCTGGCCAGCGGGTGTGCCACGATCACGCGGGGTACGACGGAGGCCTTCGTGGTCAAGAGCGATCCCAGTGGTGCCCAGGTGCACCTGTCCACCGGCGAGACTTGCACCACGCCGTGCACGCTCAGGAAGAAGCGCAAGGACAGCTTCGTGGTACACATCTCCAAGCCCGGCTACCAGCCGGTGGAGGTGCAGGTCGTCAACGAGGTGTCGGGGGGCGGGGCTGCCGGTATGGCAGGAAACGTCATCTTCGGCGGGCTGATCGGTGCGGCCGTCGACGCGGGATCCGGGGCCATGCTGCACCTGGTTCCCAATCCCGTCGATGTCAAGCTGGAGCCCATCGACCGCGCCCAGGGAGAAAACGGCACGCAAACCGACTGAAACCCAGTATAACGAAGCCATACGGAGAATGACGAAAAGGAGCCCTATCGCAGGAAGCCGGCTTTCCGGGCAGGGAGGCCCGGTCACCCGTTTTCCCGGGGAGGGCGGCGCGGTGAGGGCGCCCTTTGCACTACTTCTCCCTACCTATAATGGAATGCAACCCCGGTGATTCGGGGTGAGTGCGGGTATGTTCACCCTGTAGCCGGCAGGAGGACGAGAAGATGACGGCACTGCTCGCTTGGCTCGATCATTACTTTCGTACCTGGTTCGACGACGGCCAATGGAACACGCTCGACCGGTTCGGGATCCTGTTCGGTGATGTCGCGCTGCTCCTTTCTTTCGCTGTTGCGATCATCGCCTGGGTCCGCCGCGAACACATCCGGCGCTGGTTCGTTCGCAACCGCTATCCCCATTCGGTCGGTCAACAGATCCATTTCTCCGACTGGGACGGGATGGTCTTCACCTTCAGCCGCCCGGAGCTGCCGCAATGGCTGCTCGAGAAGGTGCAGCCAAGGGCCTGTGTCTTCCTGGCCTCGGAGCAGTCGGAGGACAAGGCCCGGCAACTCGTGCAGCAGCTGCGCTCCCGGCTGCCGGACATGCAGTGTTCCATCGAACGGATTCAAGACGCCGACGACACCGGCGAGGTGAAACGCAAGGCGACCGAGGCGTTGCAGTGGCTGGCCAAGCAGGGCGCGCGCCACCGCGTGGTGGACGTCACCGGGGGCAAGGTCCCCATGAGTATCGGTGCCTTCATGGCGGCGGAGGAGGCAGGCATTCCAGCCATCTATGTCACGTCGGAATACGACAGCAAGCTCAAGCGCATCCGGCCGAATACCCAGCGCCCGCTGTTGCTCACCAGCACGGAAAGGGAAGGCGTGCACTGACTCCTACCGCTTCCTTGCGCCCGGCAAGCCTGCCGAGTGACGGCCCGCCGCGTCTTGTCGCATAATGCCGGCGACTGGAAGCAGCACGATCGGCAGAGGGGGCCTTGGCACTCACCCGGATCAAGTTCCATGTCCTCGCCTGGCCGCGCAGGTTGGTGTTCGCCCTGACGGCACCGTTCGTCTCTCTCTTTCACCGGCGCGGTTCCGGTTGGCACCCGCTGCGCATGGTCCGTCGCCTGGGCGCCTTTCTGCTCCTGGCCGGCCTGGCCGAAGGCGCATTGTCCCTGTGGCTGTTCCACGTCCCCTTCCGGACCCCCCTGTACGTGCGCTACACGCACGAGCGCATCCGCCCCATGGTCCTGGACACCGAGGGGCGTCTCGTCGGCCTCTGGCCGGTCGCCCGCACCCCGGGCCGCCGTCCGCCACCCTACCTGGGCGCGGCCCCCGGTCCCTTGCCTCGCTACTGGTGGCGCCTGCTGGTGCTCCTCGAGGACGGCAACCGCGGTCGCTGGTACCACCGCTTCGGCATCGATTTCAGCCAGTTGCCCAAGATCCTCGTGCGCCTGGTGCGGCAGGGCAGGGTGACCGGCGGCTCGACGCTGGAGATGCAGCTCATCAAGACACTGCACGCGGACACCGATGCCCGCGGTCTCTTCCGCGTCTTGCGCAAGCTGCGGGACTTCGCTTTCGCACCCGCCGTCTGGCTGGCGCTCGACGATGCCCGGCTGGCACGCTGGGTGGCGGCACACTTCCCCTTCACGACGTCGGGGCCGCACGGGCTGGAGACGGCCAGCTGGCTGCTGTTCGACCGCCCGGCCCGGGATCTGGACCTGGCCCAGCAGGCGCTGCTGGCCGCCGCGGTCAAGTATCGCGTGGACATCAATGCCTATGATCCGGCCGGCTGGCGCCGTGCCCAGGCACGGTGGCGGCGGCTGCGGCAGCGGGCACGTCACGGCCTCCTGCTTCTCGAACGTGCGGGCGGCATCCGGCCCGAACAGCGCATCGCCGCGGAAAGGGAGCTGATGTCCCTGCAATTGCCTTCGCTGGCCCCGCCGCCGCGGATAAGGTCCTGCCTGGCCCACCGGGACCAGGCGGCACAGGACCTCGCCGCCCGCAAGCTCGATGCGCGGGCGGTCTTTCTCGCCCGCAGCGAATTGCTCGAGGCCCGTGCGGAGCTCACGCCCTGGCTGGGCCGCGACTGGCCCTCGGAGGTGCAGCGGGTGGTACTCACGGTACCGCTCGAGGCCAACTGCCAGGCCAAGTGGGCCGTGCAGAA
>RFHK01000175.1 GCA_003695825.1 Gammaproteobacteria bacterium
CGGCATCCGTTACGTGGTGGATTCCGGGCTGGTGCGCATCAGCCGCTACAGCGTGCGCAGCAAGGTGCAGCGCCTGCCCATCGAACCGGTGTCGCAGGCCTCGGCCAACCAGCGGGCCGGGCGCTGTGGCCGTGTCGGTCCCGGCATCTGCATCCGCCTCTACAGCGAAGAGGACTTCCGGTCGCGTCCCGCCTTCACCGACCCGGAGATTCGGCGCACCAACCTGGCCGGCGTCATCCTGCAGATGGTCGACCGCGGCCTGGGGCAGATCGAGGACTTTCCCTTTCTCGACCCGCCCGACCCGCGCCAGGTGCGCGACGGCTACCGTACCCTGGTGGAGATCGGCGCCCTGGACGAGGGGCATCGCATCACCGCGATCGGCCGCCGGCTGGCGCGCCTGCCACTGGACGTGCGCATCGGCCGCATGCTGCTGGCGGCCGAGCAGGAAGGCTGCCTCGAGGAGGTGGCCATCATCGCCAGCGCCCTGTCGGTGCAGGATCCCCGCGAGTTCTCGCCGGAAGATCCGGGGCAGGCGCGCCGGAAGCACGCCCTGTTCGCGGACGCGCGTTCCGACTTCATCGGCTGGCTGAAGCTCTGGGGCGCCTGGCGGGAACAGGCGCGGCACCTCTCCGGCAGCAAGCTGCGCCGCTGGTGCCGCGAGCACTGGCTGTCCTGGATGCGCATGCGCGAATGGCAGGACATCCACCGCCAGATCCGCGAGCTGCTGGCCGACATGGGGGTCAAGTTCAACACCCGGCCGGCGGACTACGACGCCATCCATCGCGCGCTCATCGCCGGGCTGCCGGGCCAGGTCGCGCGCCACGAGGAGGGCACCGAGTACCGGGGCGCGCGCGACCTGCGCCTGCACCTGTTCCCGGGCACCGGCATCCAGGGGCGCCCGAAATGGATCCTGGCCGCCGAGATCGTCGAGACCTCGCGCCGCTTCGCCCGCACGGTGGCGGCCATCCGGCCGGAATGGGTGGAACAGGCCGTGCCGCACCTGCTGAAACGCACCCGCACCGAGCCGCACTGGGACCGGCGTGCCGGGCGGGTGGTTGCGCGCGAGACGGTGAGCCTCTACGGCCTGGTGCTGGCCTCCGGCCGGCGCGTCGACTACGGCCGCATCGATCCCGAGGGGGCGCGTGCGCTCTTCGTGCGCGAGGCGATCGCCGCCTGCGATCTCAGGCGCGAGTGGCCTTTCCAGCGCCACAACCGGGAACTCGTCGCATCCGTGCAGGAACAGGAAGCACGACAGCGCCGTCCGGACCTCTTCGTCGGCACCGAGCGGCTCGCCGCGCGTTTCGATGCGCTGCTGCCCGCGCGTATTCACTGCGAGCGCGACTTCAACCGCTGGTATGCGCGACTTCCCGCGGCCGAGCAGCAGCGCTGGTTCCTGGCGCCGGAGGACGTGCGCCGGGAGACGGCCACCCCCGGCGAGGGATTCCCCGACGTCTTCCAACTCGACGGCCTCGCATTGCCCCTGCGCTATCACCTCGCGCCGGGCGAGGAGGACGACGGGGTCACGGTGCAGGTACCGCTGGCGCTCCTGCCGCAGCTCTCGCCGGAACCCTTCGAATGGCTGGTGCCGGGGCTGCTCGAGGAGAAGGTCCAGTCGTTGATTCGTTCCCTGCCCAAGTCCCTGCGGCGTCATTTCGTGCCGGCGCCGGACTTCGCCCGGGCGGCCCTGGAGGCCATGCCGCGCACGGGCAGCCTGCGCGCGGCATTGGCGCGGGAACTGGAACGCATGACCGGCGTGGCCGTGCCGGAGGACGCCTGGCGCGAGGAACTGCTCGCCCCACACCTGCACATGCGCTTCGCCGTGCTCGATGCCGAAGGCCACGAGATCGCGGCCGGGCGGGATCTCCTCGCCCTCCAGCGAGAGTTGGCAAACGAGGCCGTCCATGCCTTCCGCAACTCGGCCAGGGAAGTCTCCTTCCAGGAACGGGAATCGATCACGTCCTGGGACTTCGGCGATCTGCCCGAGTCCGTGGAACAAGAACAGGCCGGCATACGTCTGCGGGCCTGGCCGGCACTGGTGCGCGAAGGAGACCGCGTGGCCCTGCGCCTGCTGCCGGAGGCCGAGGCGGCCCGGCGCGCCCATCGCCAAGGCCTCGTCGCCCTCTTCATGCAGGTGGAGCGCAGGCGCTTCCGCACCCTCGCGCGCCAGTTGCCGGAGTTCGACCGCATGGCGCTGGCACTCTCTTCCCTGATGCCGGCCGAACGCCTGCGGACTGATCTGCTGTGGCGGATCGCCGAGGAAGCGTTGGGAGAGGCGCTGGAATCGGAGATCCGCACCCGGGAGGCTTTCGAGGACGCCGTGCGCCAGGCCGCACCGCGGTTGATGGAAACCGCCAACCGGCTGTGCCGGCCGCTGGCCGAGGCCGCGGCCCTCTGGCATGGCCTGCGCAAGCAGCTCACCGGGCGGGTGCCGCCAGCCTGGCTGGCCGCGCTGGCCGACATGCGCTCGCAACTGGACCTGCTGGTCTATCCCGACTTCCTGCGCGAGCTGCCCACCGGGCGTCTGTTTCACCTCCCACGCTACCTCCGGGGGCTGGCGCTGCGGTTGGAACGGCTCGAGAACGACCCCGCCCGCGACGCCCAGCGCCAGCGCCAGGTCGAACCCTGGTGGGAGACCTGCCGGAAGCGGATCGAGGCCCATGGCCGGGCCGAGGTGCAGCACTGGCCCTGCCGCTGGCTGGTGGAGGAGTACCGCATCTCGCTGTTCGCCCAGTCGCTCGGCACCGCCGAGAAGGTCTCCCCCGAACGCCTGCGCAAGGCCTGCAACTAGC